>JAZLJU010000023.1:0-23157 GCA_045618065.1 Candidatus Nanosyncoccus sp. | reverse complement strand
TTTGGAACAGAAAATTCTACATATAATTGGTGAGTTGAACCAGTTTTTGTTGGTCGCTCTACATAAGAAAGTTTTGGATAATATTTGCCAGAGGCTTTCATTTCTTTAGTTGGATTCATGGTGGCACATAGCACATTGTCGCGCCTACGAACCAACTTAAAGTTTTCTGGTATTCTATCAATGTCTAGCATAAGACGAATCGTGTCTATCATAATGCCACCTCGTCTGCCTTTGAAATTTTGCCCGCCGCTTCTAATTGTTTATAGGTCATGTGCAATAATTCAAAGTATCTTGCTAAACGTCTTATATCTTCTGACGAATAATCATGACCTCCAGCATAATTATTCATAATCCGATTGTCGCAGGTATCAAAAATAAAGTGCTTATTCTTGAAGGCTTTTTAACGATTTTTAATACTTTTGAAAAGTTTTTATTTTATGCCGTTTTTTCTAATTTTGTGCCGTTTTCTTGCCGTTTTCCAACAATTTTTTGGCTCATTTTTTTTCTATTTTCTGCCCCGTTTTTAGTATGCGATTTTACATTATTTTTCTGCGGTTTTTTGCGCTTTTTCAACCGTTTTTTCACCGTTTTCCAAATGTTTCAGACCATTCTTTTCTAGCTTTTCGGCGGTAATTTCTGGATCTACGCGAAAGCATCCTTTACCCGTTCGAAACATTAGCCTTTTTAGCTCTTCAGGAGCCCGAATAGGGCTGATTGCCGACGCAAGGTTGCTATCTACCCTAATTGTTTGATAAGGTGTCTTAAAAGCCGAAATAAGTGCCTTGTCGAGCTTACTATCCAAGTTACATTTATAGATTTCTTCGCCATTTAGCAATAATCTGCCAGACATGCTATCATATTCTAGTTTGTAGATGACTTCGCTTTTCTTCTTTGCTATTTTGACACTAACTTTGTGATCTTCTTCAACTTCTTCTGGTGGCATATTTTGTTTAATAATTTCATCATAATTTTCAATGATTTTTTCTAACTCTCCAACTTTACCATCGAGCATGCAAAACAATTCGAAGAAATCTATTTTATAATTGATGCACGAATAATGCCATCTGTCACATAAGGCATCTGAATATGCGGTCAGTCTAGGATCAGAAAACCTAAGTTTATAGCTGCCAAGTTTTATTTTATCCAAAATTCCAAAGACTTCTTTATTCCATTTTTCCATGAAGGCTTCAAGAATTTTAAATGCGAGCCTGACTTCTTTTAATTCTTTTGCAGTAAGGGTGTCTTTTTCCGCGATATTGTCAGCAAGCTCATAAAACATCAAAAAAGCTCTTCTGCCTTTTATATATGCTTCAAATAGCTGCTCGGAGTAAGTCATAGGCACACACTCTTTTATTAACTTTTATTATAATCTATTATATAATAAAGTTATGAAAAGTGAGGTAAACGAAGAGAAGTATTTAACTTTAACTGAGGTAAGTGAATTACTAAAAATTCATCCAAATACTCTAAGAAATTGGGATACAAACGGAACTCTAAAAGCTATTCGCATTGGTGTTAAGAAAGTTAGACGCTATCGCCAATCAGATATTAATAAATTTTTAATGGATTCAAATAAATAAGGAACACTATGGCTACTACTCAGAAAAAACCGTACACATTCATTGATCTATTTGCTGGTATTGGTGGTTTTCATACTGCCTTTCATAATCTAGGGGCAGAGTGTGTTTTCGTTTCAGAATGGGACGATGCGGCTCGCAAAACATACAAGGCAAACTACGAAAAGATTTCCCCAAAGATTTTTGAAGATGAAGAACATTTGTTTGTTGGCGATATCACTAAAGTAGATGCAAAAGATATACCAGATTTTGATATTCTAACTGGCGGCTTTCCGTGTCAGCCTTTTTCAGTTGCTGGGAAAAGACTAGGATTTAATGAGACGAGAGGTACATTGTTCTTTGATGTTGCTCGCATTATAAAGGAAAAGAAGCCAAAGGCATTCTTCCTTGAAAATGTCCGAGGACTTCTCAATCATGATGGTGGAAAAACTTTTGAGACAATTAAAAGCATAATAACCGAAGAACTAGGTTATAGCCTCTATTTCAAAATAGTAAAAGCATCAGATTTTGGCGTTCCTCAACATCGACCAAGGCTTTATATGGTCGGTTTTAGGGATAAAAATATCAAGTATAGTTTTCCAGACCCAGTGCCATTAAAAATGACAATGAGTGATGTATGGGATGGTCATGTTGATAAGAAAGTTGGCTTTACTCTTAGAGTTGGCGGTCGTCATTCTGGCGTTAATGACAGAAGAAATTGGGATTGTTACATTGTGGATGGAGTTGAAAAATGTATGACACACAAGGAAGGTCTAAGGATGCAGGGTTTTCCAGATGATTTTATATTCCCAGTATCAGAAGCCCAAGCAATGAAACAACTCGGCAATTCAGTTGCAGTTCCAGCAATTCAGGCAACTGCAAAAAATCTAATTAAAGCATTGGAGGAATATGAAAACATACAATAAAGGTGAGTGGTCTGAGCTATATGCTATCTGTAAGATGTTATACGATCGCATGGTTGATGTTTGCGATAAAGATTTAAATCCCACAAATCAAAAGATTAAGATTTTAAAATTATTAATGCGTAGCATACTTGGTGATTCGGAGTATGATGTTGATGGTAAAACGAATGGCGATGTCGCAATTATGTATAATGGTAAGCTAGTAAAGTCCGCTAATCTGTCAAAAGATTTGATATTGAGTATTCTAAGTGAAATAATTGCTGGTAGCGGAGCAAGTTTTAGTGTACCATCTGGGGAATCGGCAATGGACGAACTAATGCTAGATGATTTTAAGGCGACTTCCTTTGAAAAATCCGATATTGAAACTTATTCTATAATGCCACATGAAGAAATCGCACGTCAGGTTGGTTTTTCAGTCAAATCTCAGATTGGCAATCCAGCCACTTTATTAAATGCTGCTCAATCTACGAATTTTATTTTTGAAGTTACTGGATTTAATGGTGACATTGATGATGTCAATAATATATCCGGAAAATCAAAAGTTAAGGATCGTATAGAATATATCATTAATCATAACGGTGAATTTACATTCCATAAAATGGCAAATCAAACTTTCCAATACAACATGGAGATGACAGATTCGAGGTTGCCAGAGATTATTAGTGGTTTATTAATGGTGTTCTTCGCTGGAAATGGCACTAGAAGCATACGTGAGCTTATAGAAACCTATGCTGATATTTTTGATGATTTTCCACTAGAATTAGCACTCAAAAAAGTTAAGGATTTCTTAAGCAACATGACTTTAGGGATGGTGCCAACAAGACAATGGGACGGGTCTGAATTAAGCGGTGGATGTATTTTTGTAAAGAGTGACGGGAATCTTGTCTGCTTTACCCTATATGATATGGATGAATTCAAAGATTATCTTATAAACAACACTAGATTCGAAACAGCCTCAACGACACGACATCAATTTGGTACACTATACGAACAAGACGGAAAACTATTCTTTAATTTAAATTTGGATATTCGCTTTATTCATTAGGCGAAATAGCGATTCGAAATTCTTTCACAAGCTTTATTATTTCACGACCTGGTAATATACCAATTGCTGGCGTTGCATCCATAAAGATAGATTCTGTATCCAAAAAATAGTGGGTTCCACTATTGCCAATTTTTAATTCAGAATATGCCACTCGTCCGCATTTTTTGATTAGGCTAATATCTGTCGCAATTTCTTCAATTATTGGTTGATCGCCGTTGTTCCCAAAATACATTAAGTAAGTTCTATTTTTGTTTGTAAAGTCATTCCATATAATGTAAAGATTCTCAAATTTATTTTTAGCTACCCCTTTTTGCTTTATGTTTTCCCTCATAGTGTAAGCCAGTCCAAGAACCGCCTCTTGATTGCCAATACAATAAATCGCTAGGTGCTTTTTATATTTGTCCGTATAAGATTTATCATAATATTTTTTGAGTAGCGCATCAGAAGGCTGAATAAAAATATTTCCGACACATTCTAGCCCTAGAGAATCAAAATCTTTTTGCGGAGTTTTTGTTTTCTTGATTCTATTCTTAAACTCTGTTACGACTTCGATCTGTAGTTCATTTTCTTCATCAACAATGTCACATTCCTTATTATCAGTAATTCCATGTCTAGCATTTTTTGAAATAATATTACGTTTAGATAATTCATCGAAGAATAGTTCTTCAATTGGACTAAATTGATCGCCATTATGCTCACTGATAAAACTGAAATCTATTTGGACTTTGCTTATTTCTTTTATGCGCAAACTATCTAGAAAGCAAGATTTTCCAATCATAGAATCTGAAGTTACTATATTTCTCAATCTTAATTCGTTAATTATTTTGTCATCTGCGAACGCTAGACACTCTTTTGTTTCCCAATCATTATTTTGCGTATTTACTAATTTTCCAAAATGTAAATTTCTAGCCATCAATATACCTGTTGTAATGGATTTTTTTAGAATAAAATCATCCCCGCAATCTCTCAACTTACCAGTTTTTAATAATTTGGTCTTCATATCTTCCACTTGTTTTACTGGGTGTATTCTTTTAGATATGGTGCTACCTTTCTTTAATTCACTCTTTCTTACATTATAAGAAAAGCCCACATCAGTAATCGTGTATTTGATAGGAATTTTCTTATCATCTTGCGAATATGTCATAGTTACATTATACCTCTTGAACAACTTATAAAAATTTTTATTACAGGTTGCATGCTAAGACTTAAGTCTTTCAGCGTTTTCATACACTATCCTATTCACCGCATCCCCATGCACCTCTAAGTATTTCTCGCAAGCAATTCGGAAGTCTAACATATTGTGGAGCCAAGAATAAAAAAGATAATCCCGTAGGGATTATATTTTTTTACTTTATTTTTCGTGGAATATCTACTTTATCACCGAGCAAATCAATAATCATTTACGCAAAACGCATCGCACAGATCGCCCTTGCCCCTTCACTTGTGGATTATATGTAGTAAGAGCATTAGTTTTACTAAACGAAAAGTTATAAGCCTGATCAGCATTCTTAATGTCCCCAATCCAACCAGGAAAGCCACTTCCACGAACAGGAGCATCATTACCGCTTTGTCCATGGTTGCCAGCATAGACAAACCAAAATGGGGCTTCAGTTATTTTATTGTAACCATCATTGATAAAATTTGAGCCACCAGCAACCACGCCACCAATATAACCGTAAGTATATACTAGCTTACCAATATTCTGGCCGCTCGGATCATCATCTGGTAATTTCCATCCTTTCGGACAAATAGAAGCTGGCGCAGTACCAGAACTTGGCGTACTGGTAACGGTGCCTGCAGTAACCGCATTGTAATTGTATTGATAACCATAATTACCAATAGCGCCATTTTCCCTACTATCAGAAAAATCATCACCTGGGTAATATTCTGGCACAGTTTTACTATTCGTCCAAGTATAGCTCAAACTTCTAGCTGGAAGAGTCCACGCGGTAGAAATATCAGAATCTTGCGGAGTGAGCGGCGTATTTTCAGTTGCGCTACCAAGACGAAGATTTTCAGTCATCCAAACGTTGTCATCTTGAAGTTTAGCAAGACAATATTCTTTGTCATCACGAGTATCTTTAGCAGAATAAGTCTTGTCCACCACCATATTAGACACAGTAATAGTGTCTAGATTTTGCAAAGTAACGTCTGATTGCAACGTGGTAAGCGGAGTAGCGTAATAATGACAATCCTTTAGAACCCAATTAGCCTTAAAAGTAACTGCGCCGTTAGAAGAACGAAGATTCTTAAAATGAGTGGCTTTGATATTTTCCAAAATCGTCTCTGTAGTAGAAACATAACTACCGGCACTATCACCATAATAATGCATATTCTCATCTAAACCAGTAATAGTCCAACCCAAAAAATCGTAGTTTTCCCTAGTCGGATTATCTATTTTAATATCAGTACTTCCATTCCATAAGTGAGCGGCCGTCGGCATAGAAGTCCCCGCAACACCACCATTTAAATCATAAGAAATATCATAAGTATTATAAACACAACGAATTGGAAAACCGTAGCCCCCATCATTATAAGCATTGTGGAATTCACTACTTTGAATTTTTATATCGTATATATATGAAATATCTTTTTTCGTATTCGTCCAATAGTAGGCTGCGACACCACGATTGATAACCGCATCATTATCATTTCTATGGTCACCAGACAAATGGAAATATAACGGATGCGAAGTTAAATATTGAAAACCATCTGGAGCATAAGTCGTATCTGACGCGTTATTAATGACATGGCTTTTTATCAAAAGATCAATGTAGCTCCCCGTACCAACGTTATTCGACAACCCCCAACCTCTTGGACAAATAGATTCAGTAATAACCCCGCCAGTAGCAGCATCGCCACCTTTACCAGCTGTAGCAGCGTAAAAATTATAATAGTACCCGTAATAGCCCATAGCACCTTTAGTATTGTCATTGTTCATATCGTCAGAAACATAAATATTTGAACTATTTGTCCTACCACCAAAAGAACCACCTTCATGTTTTGAGAGTGTAAAATCGCTAGAAATGTCACTATCTGCAGGAGTAAGATCTGTCGTACTGCCCGTATTACCAAGACGAAGATTTTCAGTCATCCAAACATTACCATCGGCAAGCTTGGAGATACAATACGTTTTACCATCACGAGAATCTGTAATAGTATAAGTTTGTTCTTTTTCCATTAAATCTTTGACTGAACTATTAAAGTTTTGCATAGTAATACCCGCAGCGATATTGGTAATCGGAATCGCAAAAGTATAACAACCTGTGTCTAATGCCCAATTAGCTTTAAATGTAACCGTGCCACCAGTAAGCCGTAAATCTTTGAAGTGTGTAGACATGATATTATCTAAGCTGGTCGCTGTAGAATCAGCATAATCTTCGCCGTCGCCATAATAGTGAGTCGAGCCATCCATACCTGTTATCGTCCAGCCAGCAAAAATCATATTGCCAGATTTAGTTGGTCTAGAAATATACACGTCTACACCACCTTCACCTATAGTTACAGAAGTTGGAGCTGATGTGCCAGCAGTGCCACCATCAAGGTTATAAGAAATAGTATATGAATCTTCACTGTGACTAAAGTTTGCCACTATCGTACAGGTCTTAGTTATAGTGCTACCACCACAGTCGCTAGTATCCCAACCGTCAAAAGTATTAACATATCCTGCCTGCGTGGTCGGGTTTGCAGTGACAACATTTCCGCCAATTGTTAACGTATTGCCACTCGTTCCAATCGTAGCACCGTAAAGTCCTTTGATAACATTCGTAGAAACAGTACCGTAATCCGCATTATTAACCTCCAAAACTATACCAAATTCCTCACGGTTGTACCATCCATAATAAGTCTTATTTGACATAGTCGAAGTTGATACTAACTCAGAAGTATTAAGAGATTGATCATCAACAGATACAGAATCATTACTCCAACCAATATAATCACTATCGATACCAGCTGGCGCCGCAAATAAATCTTCCACCCTAATTAATGCATCCTGAGGCAAAATATATTCCCCCGATACTACTCCAGCTAATTCATAATTCTCTACCGTGTGAAGATCAGACACAGGATTCGTCTTTTGCAAATATATCCCAACTTGATACTTTACAAAAGAAATTTCTTGAACAGAAGTCATCACTCCACTAGAATTTTTACAAGCAAAATAATAGGTCTCTGCGGAATTAGCTTCCAAATTCTCGTTTTTGTACTCTCGTACTGATGTAATAGCAGTAAAAGTACTTGCTGAAGTTGGACTAATCGTTCCCCAATAATAGCTAGAGATACCAACATTGTCACTACATTTACCAGTTACCGCTTGAGTAGCTGAACGCCCCGTCCTCGTACTTGCTAATGGCATAGCAAGCGGCGTTTCATATGTAATAGCATCTTCCAAGTCTACAAACCAATCAATATTTGGAATAGAAATATTAATATCGTAAGAGCCCTCTTCTTGGGATGGTGCCGTACAATAAATTTTAACGCGATGAGAACTGTCGTCTACATCCATAGTAGTACCGGCACAATCCTTATCGCCAATCTTTACGACTGCATCACCAAGATTCATATCACCGAATTTTACAATATTCGTGGTAACAATAATATCTTCACCGCCATCTATTTTATATGTCTTTTCTGGCATAACTGCGGTATCTTCCTCTGGATCAGAAGTAGTATTAGCAATAACCGTATATTTTATTTCACCCTTATAATCGCCAGTAGCCAAGTCATCTCCACCTTTTACACCAAAATAAATGTCTGTGTCGACAATTCGCTCACCTCCCGCGAATGGTACGGCTACAAAATTATCACTCCCGTCGATGTTGTAGCCAAAAGTGCCCTCTTTTAGTGGCGCAGGATTTACATTCTCGGTGACTGGTATAGAAAATTTTTCATTTTCTATACCATCTAGATATAGTGCAGACGGGGCAGCAAAAAACACATCGTATGACGGATAGTCAGTATTAACAGAAACAGTATTTTTGATTTTTGCGACAGATCTGTCTTCTGGTATTTCCACAGCTAGCTGCGGCAGTAAATCTATAGACAAATGATCATCCAATTCAACAGAAGTAAATGGGTTACTTAAGGCAGTACCAACCAAACCAAAAATAGAAGCAGCTGCGGTCACGGTAAGTAATGGTAAAAATAGCCTTAAATTCCTTTTAGTTTTCTTTTTCCAAAATAAAAATGCTATAGCTAAAAATGTCATAAAAGCCACTATGCCAAAAATAGCAAAACTAACACCAGTAAAATCATTTATTGATGTCGTAATGCCTGTATTTGGGACCACAATCGGATTGTCGGTCACAGTAAACACGAGGTCCGTTTTCAATTGCGTCATTATATATTGACTCCTAATAACATAGCTTATATTTATATATAATATAAATATAAGCTTTATGTCAATATTTTTTTTCAATTTTTCACGCTCCACCCCAAACATAATACTTTCTGAATTTATCCACACTACCTTTATGCTGTCTCATGAATATATTGTCCTTGCCACATTGAAGTTCTGAACAAAACCTTTGCAAAATTAATCTGCATGATACAATGCGTATATGGCAACTCATCAAATGAATTTACAACCAAAATACTTTGATTTCATGAAGGATGGTACAAAACGAATCGAACTTCGCCTTTACGACGAAAAACGCCAGAAAATCCAACTTGGAGATATAATTGAATTTTCAAAATCAGAAAATGATTCTTTGCAAGCAGAAGTAGTTGGTCTTTTGAGGTACCAAACCTTCAATGAGTTATTCAAAGATTTTGATATTTCAATGTTAGCTGACAAATCTATGACAAAGCAAGAGCTTCTCGATGTTTTGTCTGAATTTTACACGCCAGAAAAACAGTCTGAATACGGAGTCGTCGGCATTCGTCTAAAATTGTTTTAAAGCATTCTGTACCACTTTGGTAAATAATCATCCAGCATGGTTTACCCCTGTTAAATATTGACAAAATATAAATAGTATGATAGAGTATTAAAATAATCTATGGAGTACCTCTGTAGATAAGCCTCGTGGGAGGTTAGAATATTAGACCAAGTACTTTAACAGTGAAGGAGGAGATGAATTATGGCTAAGTTCTCGCGCTACAATTTTTCTGTAGCAAACCCAGATGGCGGTTTTATTCTATTTAATAGTCTGACGAAGAACATTATTTTAATGACACCTGAAGACAACGAATGGATAAAAACCGTAGACCTTGCAAATGTTGATGAAAAGGATGAGCGTTTCTCCACTCTCTCAGATCTCAATTTTATTATTGATGATGATTTTGATGAGCTGGAATATTACAAACTTGAGTGGAATCGAAGCTTATATGCATCTGGCATTTTGCGTCACACTATTATCCTGAATCTTGCATGCAATTGTGATTGTCCTTATTGTTTCGAAAACAAGAACGGACAGTATATGACGATGGATACGGCACGAGCCTATTTAAAATGGCTCGAACCTCAAGTAAAAGATATCAAATACTTTTACATGACTTGGTTCGGTGGAGAACCTTTGCTATCAAAAAAGATGATTAAATTCATCACTGATGGCATTTTAAAATTGGCGGAAAAATATCATTTTGAATATTCTGCCTGTGTTGTTACGAATGGTGTATTAGCTGATGAAAAATTTGTGTCTGAATGTGAACATTTACATATAGCAAATTTGCAAATTACAATAGATGGAGAAAGAAAGATTCATAACAAATATCGCTTTTTAAGGGCAAGTCACGGTGGAACTTTCGATACTATCTTGTCTAATTTAGCAAATTTCTGTACTAATGTTCATTCAGATGTAGCATCCGTACTGAGAGTAAATCTAACTGACGAAAATTACGCATCTATTCCAAAATTACTAGATGAAATACCAGAAGTAGTTAAGAATAATTGTGTCTTATTATTCAGGTGGGTATATTCTCATGAGGAAGGACGAAGTCCTGGTGTAGAATTTTCTGCAGAGAAAAAAGGTCAAACCCCATACGAGAACCTTGCTCCACTATATGAACTGGCTGCTTCAAAAGGGTTCACCACAAACTCTTTTGATGAAGGGTTAAGTTGTAATTTTTGTGAATGTGACTTCGATCACGCTTTCCAAGTCAATTATGACGGAGACCTTTTTATGTGTACTCATAGCATGGACAAATCTGAAATTATTGGAAATATACATGACGGGTTCGGCACACAGCGCAATCTTTCTAGATACGCGAAGTTCATAAACACCAATCCATTCAACGACCAAGAATGTCTTGACTGCAAGATACTTCCACTTTGTAAAGGTGGCTGCCGCAAGGCACGCTATCTGGGACGAAAGGTATGTTCTGATGTAAGATACAGCCTAGAGTCCTATATTATTGAAAAAGCCGAGAAGGCTTTTATCGACAGCAACAATTAAAGAAAGGAGGAAGCCAAAATGACAGCAATCAAGCAAAATGTCAGCCGCGAGCTTTTAGTTAACGGCAACGTTGTTAAGGATGAACGCCTCAACAATGGTCAGTCTATTACGAAAGCTATCGTAATGGGCGGCAGAGGCTGCTGTGGCGGAGCTTATGTTGAACGCGCATAGCTGGTTTATCTCATCTTTAACACAAAAGGAGTCGCTCTCGTCAGCGGCTCTTTTTTTCTTAAATCTTTCCTAGTATTTCAATAGCAGCACTAAAAATCTTTTCGTTATCACGCTTAAGTGGCTCTTTTATATCTCCATCTACTGCGTCTTCACCGATTAAAAATGCAGTGAATTTAATATCACGATATTTAGCAAGAGCAAGTAAGGCCGACAACTCCATATCAACACCAACACACCCGCGCTCTTGCATTAGTTTCACCTTATCAAGAGTCTCACGATAGACTGCATCAGTTGTCCAAATTTTACCTTCTAAGGTTGTAAATCCTTTTTCATTAAAAACTGATTTTGCTACTTTTAAAGCTTCTTTATCCACACCAATATCATCGGTGTCTGGCAAATAATGATAACTTGTGCCTTCCTCACGATAAGCAGCAGTTGGCAATATAATCGTATTTTTTGCTATATTTTTATCTAATCGTCCGCAAGTGCCAAAGGCAACGATTTTTTCAATACCACTAGCGATTAATAATTCAGTATCGCAAACACAACCAGCTGAACCCGTTGTAGGATAAACTAATAAGACTTTTTCTCCGTCAATATCAATATAACGATAAGTGTCAAAAACTCGTCCGAAAGCGTTCTTAACTGGGAAAGTTTCAAGATTTTTATTTGGTAAAATATAATCTTCCCAAACTTCATCATCGAAAACTAACAAACATTTATTTGGCTTGCCATCCAATTCTAAATCACACGGACCAAAAACCGTCTTTCGTTCTGCATCATACTTTATCATACCTATATTATACTATAAGAAATTAAAATACTGCACAGGTTATTTACACTATATACTATTTTAAAACTTATTCCTCTTATACCACTCTGCAAATTGCTCAATAGCATTCCCCCAAAATTTAGCTTCCATTTCATAATCTTCTTCCTGGAGTTCAGAAAGTGTTTTGATTTCTCCATCTGGGACATAAAAAAATGAATGCCAACGCCCAAGTTTTCCACGAGGCTCCATAGCAATCGTACCAGTTCCGCTACCACTAAAAACAACTGGCTCTTTCCCTGGCTCACAATAAGCAAAACAATGTTCAATTCTAGCTTTACGATTTTTCTCATTTTTAAGCATTCTGAGAAATTTTTCTACGCCAATTTGTTTATCAAAATAAGCATTATATGGGCCAGGCAAACCACCCAAAGCATCAATATAAAGACCCGCATCCGACTTCAAAACAGGACATTGTAGTTTCTCGGCGGCGTATTTCACACTAAAAGAAGCAACCTCAGCACAAGTTTTAGCCTGAATTTCAACAATCTCAAAATCAGGTTCGACAATTTCTATATTAAAACCATATTTTTTATTAAAAAAATGATTAGCCTCATTAACCTTATGTGGATTTGTAGTCAAATAAACTAATTTTTGCATGGTGATTGCCCTTCATAGATAATCACACATCTCATGATTATCTAATTGAATTATATCATTTTTTCTACATTTCACACACTATCCTCTTCACCGCTTCCCCATGCACCTCCAAATATTTCTCACAAGCAATTCGGAAGTCTAACATATTGTGGAGCCAAGGATAAAAGATGACCTTTAGGTCATATTTTTTATTCTTTGTTTTTGCAGGCTGAACCAACATATCGACAAAAAATATATTGTATATTATAATTATCTTGTTCTAAGTTTAAACTACAACGAGCTAACATATCGTACGATTCGCTCATTTAAAGGGCACCGTGCGAAACATTGAGCGAAAGCTCGTTGTGGGAAAACGACTTAGAACACCGTTACGGTGTCCTTTTTATTTTGGACACTTCCGCCAATAAAAAGAAAGGAGTTTTCTATGGGGATAAACAAAAAATGCCCTAAATGCGGTAGCAGTTGGGACTGGTGGATGTATCTCATCAAAAAAAGCCGAGGTGTAGGGTATGTTTGGGTTAGTAAAAAAATAATTCAAAAATTTATTACTGCCACGAATGTGGAAATAATTTTAGAGCATAAAGAAGGGAGATTAGGAATATGGCAAATAAGTTAAGTTTGGTGGTTGCTGGCGATTACAAAGGATATCTATTAAATACCTTTAGAAATGCTGGATATGTCTCCGCATATCTTTGTCCGCCTGGATTTAAGGGGCTGAAGAAAACAGCCCATATTGATTTAAATTCAGAAACTGTAAAAGAGATCAACGAAAAGATAAATAATATAGATCGCAAAGTCGGTAAAAGTTTTGCCAAGGAGCTAATGTTTGGTATTAGTGCCGCTACAGCCAAACAAGCTAAAATAACGCTGGAAATAGTGTTTAATGATGGTAAAAAGTGCCTGATTCAAACCAATAACAAAGATTATGAAAATCTAATGATAGCTTGTTATAAATAAGGAGGAATTATCATGGCTAAAAAAGAAGAAACTAAAAAACCAATCTACAAAAAATGGTGGTTCTGGGTAATCATCTTATTGGTACTATTATTTAGCACTGCTGCAAACTTTTCTAAAGATGAGCCAGAACCAGATAAAAGCTCAGATAGCCAAGTACTTTTAGATAAGTGTACGGTTATGGAAGCAGCCGATTTATACACCACTGGTTCATTATCAGATGAGAATGTATTTGATGAAGCAGCAAAGACATGTAGTACATGGTTAATCGATGATCACGATGGCTATGAAGAAGCTATCAATACGGATTGGGAAACTCGCAAGAGTGAAATTATAGAAGGCAAAACTCTTGAGCAAATGCTTGAAACATACACTAACAACGACAATAGAGCAAAAATCTAACAGTCAAAAACCACCCCTCGGCCATATTTTTATATGCTAAAATGTTTTTATGCAAACTATCCAAGATTTTTTAATACAAAATATTGATTTGAAATACGCAGAGTTTCAGAGGAAAATTATTTCTAATGTTAAGCCTAATACTATTTTGGGGGTCCGAACGCCAATTGTAAGAGAATTTGCGAAGGAAATTTATAAGAGCAGTAATTACGAAGATTTTCTAAACGATTTACCTCATAAATATTTTGAAGAAAACCAACTACATTCTTTTATAATTTGCGAAATTAAAGATTTTGATAGATGCATTAAAGAAACGGAAAAATTTTTACCTTTCGTAGACAACTGGGCAACTTGTGATCAATTGTCGCCTAGGGTTTTTAAAAAACATGCCCCGGAACTACCAGCATATATTTTAAAATGGATTAATAGTGAAAAAACTTATACGATTCGATTCGGCATTGAGATTACTATGACTTATTTTCTTGATGAAAATTTTGATATCGATTTAATGAAAAAGATTGCCGAAATTCGTTCTGATGAATATTATGTTAATATGATGATTGCTTGGTATTTTGCTACCGCACTTGCTAAACAATGGGATACAACTATTGAATTTCTTGAAAATCGCCAACTTTCTGCATGGGTCCATAATAAAACTATCCAAAAAGCGCGTGAAAGCTACAGAATTACCGAAAAACAAAAAAATTATCTAAAGACACTTAAATAGCATATCCCTTGACAAACCCCTAAGCATAAGTTATATTTTAATCATAAAGGTTATATGAATAAAAGAAATTGTCATAGAATAATTGTAACTGTTTTTATTATATTTTTTGCTACCTGTTTATTTGGCTCAGAAGCTACCTTTGCAGCAGTAGAAACGGGCACATCCGGCTCTTGCCCTTACGAGATCGACACAGGCACTCTAATCATAGGCGACGGAACATACTGCGAACTAGGCAATAATACCGAACTCGCTTCTGATTTTTATCCGTGGAATGATAACAACATAATTTCTTCAATAATCATCAAACCAAATGTTATGGCTGCAAGCAATAGTTCATTTCTATTTTATGGTCTCTCCAACGTTGGAAGTTTCGATCTAGCCAACCTCAACACCAGTAAAGTAACTGATATGTCCGGCATGTTCATGTACGTCAATCGTACTCACCTTAATTTTTCTTTGGACCTCTCAAGCTGGGACACCAGTAATGTCACTAGTATGGCAGGCATGTTTTGCTGTACTGGCAACGAAGCATGGATTTTTAACTTAAATCTCTCTGGTTGGGACACCAGCAAGGTAACTAATATGTCCAACATGTTTAACACCGTCGGCGGTAGCGATCTCAACACCCTATTGCTGAATCTCTCTGGTTGGGACACCAGCAATGTGACCAATATGGCTGGCATGTTCCAAATTGCCGGCTATGATGCTTCCAACTGGTTCGTCAACGGCATCTCTTCGTGGGATACCAGCAAGGTGACCAACATGAGTTATATGTTTTATTACGCTGGCTACCACTCCACTAGCGACCTTTCTTTTGACCTCTCCAACTGGAACACTAGTAAGGTCACCAACATGGAAAAGATGCTTTCAGGAGTTCCAATTGGCGAACTCATTCTCGGTCCCGGCACCACCAATCTGAACTCTTCCACCGGCCTAAACCCTACTAATTTTCTTAAATCCATAGGTGGCGACATCAACGGTGTTTTTACAGATATAAAAGATATCCCAAACGAAGCTGCTTTCTGGGCCGAAATCCCTTCTATTACGTATAAACACACCTTTACCAGCCTTGATTCTATAGGCGATACTAATTCCATCGTTCTAGACGCTAACGGTGGCTCCCTTTCCCCTTCCGACGTTCCATCCACCGTCTACACTCTTGCGAGCGTCACACCTACCGCCGCGATGATCAAAGAATCCGGCATCACCGCCGTCAAACCTTCTTACGACTTCATGGGATGGACCGTGACCAATACTGGCGCAAACACCTACGAAGCGCTAGCCGACTACGTGTTGACTCCTGTCCCAGTACCAAATACTTTTGATAGTCCAGATGCTGGTTCTTTCACTAAATCTAGCCAAGATGGTGCAACTAGTAATATTATGATGGTTTTGATTCCTGTTCTTATAACCTTTGTTAGTTGTAGAATTATTAGCTTTTTATTAAAAATATTCTAGGATTAGAATGAAGATATTTCTTTACAAAATAGGACCTTAATAGAAAGGAGGCTTATTCATGGAGATGCATTTTGCGACAAGTGGTTTTATTCTTAATCAAGACAATACAAAAGTTTTGATGGTTTATCATAAGAAATTAAACACCTGGGTTATCCCTGGTGGACACTTGGAGAACGATGAATATCCAGCGGACGGAGCCGTAAGAGAAGTCCTTGAAGAAACTGGCGTTAAGGCAACTATCCTTAATATTGGTTCTAAAGTAAAGTTAACAGACAGTAAAAAAGAATCTCAAATGGCAACTCCATTTATGATGTTAAGCGAGTCTATCCCAGAAAAAGGCGATAAAAAAGCCCATGTCCATATGGATTTTATCTTTTTGGGTAAAGCAGACGATAAAATACCGCTTATAAAACAAGAAGCAGAAGTCGAAAATGTAAAGTGGATGACGCTAAATGAGGTTTTAGAGTGTAATACATTTGACTCGGTAAAAGAAATCGCACGACAAACTATGGATAAAGGGGGAGTCATACCGACTTTCCTTATTTTTTCTTAATATTTATACTATATGGTATAATAAGGTTATGGAAAATTTTAATAGCCAACTAACCTCAGAAAAACAACAACCTACAAATGGAGAATGGGACGATATCGAAAAAGATATGCAGTATCTACCACTCTGGTCAGAAGTGCCAAATCTTAAAGGTTATAAAATCTCGTCTTTGCCATTCGATAGCAAAAAAGAAGCCTACGAAGAAATTGAAAATTATTATAAAGGTGAAGAAGACACCACTACTTATTATAGTGGTGGAAAATGGTATATCATTCAAAAATAATTTAAAATCGAACCTATACTAACGAATCGAAAGTTTTAATTTAATGGCGCATTGGGATTTTGTTGATTATCCCCTGTTTGTGCATCACCGCCTAAAGGTTGTTGCGGCGTTTGTAGCTGTTGACTATCGTTGATTGGCGCTTGAAAATTGTTAGTAGGTTGAGGCTGTTGTACTGGCTGCTGAGTATACTGATTTTGTGGAATATTATTTAAATCCTGAATATTGTTAGTTTGCATTGGCATTGGTTGCTGAGTATACTGATTGTTCGGCATCATATTTTGACTAGAATCGAAGTTGCCATTATTATTTGTTATATTATTTCCAGTATACACAGCTTTTTTGCTAAAGGCTAGAATCGGTATAAAAATGATTGATAGAAGTACCATGCCCACACCGAAACCAGCCGATTTTCCAAACTTTTTAGCAAGTTCAATATATACTTTAAACATTGCATATATCTGAGCGATCGGCACCAAGTACAATATTACATACCAAGTTGGAAGCTCGGCAATTTGTATCATGACGACTAAATTATATATAGGGATTAAAGATGCCCACCCTTCTCGTCCAGCTTTGGTGAAGATTTTCCACATACTAACAATCATAAAGATGCTAATTGCCATAGATATAATAATTATAGGTATTGTTATTGCAGCCAAAGCTCCCCCGATCGCTCCAGCGACAGCAGCGGAACTGGCACCGTCGGTAGTAACATAATAGGTAGTGGTTTGTGCAAAAATATCCATTTTTTTCCTTTCAATTAGCTTATGCTTTTATTATATCACAATAAGACTATATCTACCAATATCCCTACTACGACCCCCACAAAATACACTATAGATAGTATTGTTAGGTTTTCTTTCAAGGATTTATTTGATTTAAATAGTAGTAAAATACCGATTCCTGATCCGGTTAAAAGTCCAGATATGGTCGTTCCAATCGTAATTAAATTAGCTAAATATACTTCTGTTAAAATAATTGACCCTGCACAGTTTGGGATTAGCCCAATTAAACTAGCGGCGGCGTAAACCAATATATTTTTACTGTTGAGCAGTTGCGATAGATTGTCGATACCGATTAAATAAATTGCTATATTTATAACTAAATTTGCAATCAACACAAAAACTAAAGTTTTTATAGTATGTTTCAAACTTGATATTAGTAGCCCATTTTTTTCACAATCACAATGTTCGTCATCGCAAATCTCTTTAATTTTATTATCGTTTTTAACTTTTTTCCGAAAAATTATATCGACAATAAAGCCGACTAATACCCCCACTACTATTTTGAATCCAATAATTCCTGCTATTAACTGAAATGGTGCATTTTCGCTTAGCATAATTGGCAACATCTCGTCGCTGGTCGACAAAAACACTGCTATGAGAGTCCCTATTGTAATCACTCGTGCAGTATAAAGATTTGCCGCCATTGCGCTAAAACCACATTGCGGAAAACCACCCAAAATGCCACCAATCGCTGGCCCGATTCCCTTATATTTTACTAAGGCTTTTTGTGTTTTTTTATTAATTTTGTGCTCAATATACTCTAAGATTAAAAAAGTTAGAAAAAGATATGGGATTAATTTTGCAGTATCAAGTAGTGCGTCAAATATAAAGTCCGTCATGCTCTATTAATTTTATCACAAAAATAGTTGCAGGATGTAAGCAAAGAATTCATCATAGAAATCTAAATTTAGGCGATTTTCTTTTGCCAAGATTTTTTATGACATTTCGGACAAGCCATATAGCGAGTTCGCCCAAAATGCATGGCAAAATAAACAGCTGAGTATTTTGGAATATATAAATGTCCGCAATGACGGCATTTGTATTTACCAACTTCGGTTTCAATTTTAAGACAAAAACTTACACCTACAATAAAGATTACCAAACCAAGTAGAATCAAAATGCTCCTAGCAAATTCTGACATTTCGGTATAACTAGCTACGAAGACTAAAGTTATAAATGAAACCCCAGCCACCCAACCAATAACATTCTCATATAAAAATAGTTTTTTATTTTGCGCAGTTTGAGCCTCGGATAAATCTTTAATGATTTTTTCGGCGTGTTTTTCATAGGTTTTTTGATCGAATTCTTCACCAGATAATAATTCGTTGTAAGAAATATTGAATAGCTTACAAAGCGCTGCCATATTATTAGCATCTGGCAAGCAAATTCCGCGTTCCCATTTAGAAATTGAGCGATTAGAAATATTTAGTTTTTCTGCTAAACTTTCCTGAGTGAAATTGTTTTCTTGTCTCTTTTTAGCTATAAATTTGCCAATTTTTTGTAAATCCATATTATTCCTTTTATTATGATTTTACTATTATTTTAACGAAATGTTTATAAAATACCACAAACTATAGGTTGAATTATGAAAAATAGCTAAGTTTTGTAATTTTTGATATAATATATGTATGGAAAAAAATGAGGATAAAAAAAGTTTTATACAAGAATTTAAGGAATTTATTAATCGCGGGAGTGTCGTCGATCTCGCAGTAGGCGTAGTAGTCGGCGGTGCTTTTACAACTATCGTAAATTCACTCGTAAACGATATCATAACACCTCTTTTAGGTTTAATTATGGGCGGGGTTAATTTTAGCAACTTATCGATAACCGTAAAAGACGCATCGGTAAACTATGGTAACTTTATCCAAAATGTAATTAACTTTGTGATTGTGGCGTTTGCAATTTTCATCGTGATTAAAACAATGAATAGAATGCATGAGCGTTCCGAACGTGAGCGTAAAAAGCTTTTAGAAAAAGCTAAAGCAAGAATAGAAGAAAAGAAGAAAGATAAATTACCCGAGAACTCCTCTAAATAGCCCGAGTGAAGCAAGAAGCATAATTAACCCAGCGACTACAACTCCGGCGGAGATGGCGATAATTGTCTTTTTGAAGTCGAGATTTAAAATACTAGCAGCAAGGGTGCCAGTCCAAGCGCCGGTGCCAGGAATTGGAATGGCAACGAATAAAAACAACGCTGTATAAGTACCATAATCACCGGCTTTTTTAAGTAATTTTTTGCCGGCTTTTTCACCTTTTTTAAGGAAAAAATTACAGGTTTTTTTAAGTGGCTTCCAAGATTTCTTGCTTCCCCACTCAAGGAATTTACGTGCGAATAAATAAATAATTGGAACCGGTAAAAGATTACCGATAATGGCGACAATTAAAGTAACCCATTCCGGCAGTTCTAACCCTAAACCTATGGCGATTGGTATAGCACCGCGAAGTTCAATTAAAGGAACCATTGAAACAAAGAAAACTAACAAAACTTTCCAAAGCATATTCTCATTATACCACGCATGATATAATGGGTTTATGAAAATTTCTATTATTATTCCAGTTCACAACGCCGAAAAATATCTTAATCGCTGTTTAAATTCTGTTATTGCTTCCCTTGGGAATATATCTGGTGAAATAATTTTAGTGCTAAATAATTCGAGTGATGATTCTCTAAGAATTGCCGAGGATTATCTCAAAGAAAATCAAAAAAATATAAAAATTTATCATTGCGAGTCTTGGGGTGCCGCCGCGGCAAGAAATTACGGCGTGAAAAAAGCTCATGGCGAATACATTTGGTTTATTGACGCCGATGATCGTATCGAAAAATCTGCTATTCAAAAATTACTTAGTAAAGTAGAGCAAAAAAAATTCTGACATTATCATGATGGGCGCTAAGAGAGTTTACCATGAACGCCCTAATTCCTATCTTTCTGCTGTTAGTGAAAATGACCCGAATTTTAAGAGTCGTTTCATACGTTATGGTATGGGTCCTTGGCAAGTTATCATTAAACGCTCTTTTTGGGAGGAAAACCATTTTCAGTTTTCAGAGGGTATTATTCATGAAGACATGGAGCTAATGTCTTCTCTTATTCTTTTTACTGATAATTTTGCAAGCGTGGATGAACCGCTCTATGTTTACTATGAAAATCCGGATTCAGTTCTCCATAAAAGCTCTTGGGACGAGCACAATTTCGATATTTTTATCGCACTTTCTAACCTTTATGAAAAATTTTTAAAACTTAAAAAAGTGAAAATATACCACGATGAACTCGAATGGTTTTTTATCTGGAACTTGCTTATTGACGCAGCGAATGATTTTTCAAAATTTCCTGAGGGAGAACCAGGATTTTCTCGCATCAGAAAAACGCTCAAAACTTATTTCCCTAATTGGCGAAAAAATCGTTTCTTAAGAGAAAAATCAATTAAATTTCGTATTCGTGTTCATCTTAACTATTATAAATAATTAAAATTAGTGAGTTTTTGTAGTATTTTTCTCTTCTTTTTCGAGTTCCTTAAAAGCAACTTTACCGACTTTAGTTTTAGGAAGGTCGTCGCGGAATTCATAATGAGCCGGTAAAGCATAGATAGGAACGTTCCGCTCTAGAAGCTCGCGAATTTCGCGTTCGGTCTTTTTGCTAGCTTTATAGCCAGTTTTCAGTACGATAAAAGCCTTCGGCACTTGCCCTTTATATGGGTGATCTACGCCAATAACTGTAGAAGTAAGAACAGCCTCATGCGAGTTAATAACAGATTCTAGATGAGTTGGGTAGATATTATAACCACTAGAAACAATCATGCGCTTCAAACGCTGAGCAAAATAAATAAAACCATCTTCGCCAATATAACCTAAATCACCAGTATGAAGCCAGATCTTACCATCATCATGAACACGAAGAGTTTGGGCTGTTTCAGCGTCATCGTTTAGATAGCCCATCATTACGAGTGGACCAGAGATACAAATTTCACCTTCTTCTCCCGCTGGGAGCTCTTTGAAAGTATCATTTTTGATAATTTTAAAATCCATGTCTGGGAAAGGAGCACCAATAATGCCATCACTAAAAACGTTTTCTGGAGAAAGACAAGTAGCACCTGTGGCTTCGGTAAGACCATAACCGACACGAATTCTGGCACTAGAACCATGAGCTGCTAAATATTTATTAACTTTATCACGCAAAGTCTGATTTAGAGCATCGCCTCCACAGATAGCTGCAGTAACTGATTTTAATTCGTCTGGCTTTAATTTGGTATTAATCAATGCTTCGTACAAAGTTGGTACACCAGCGATAAAGTTTGGTTCATTTTTCTTGATAATTTCGCCAAATTGTTTGTGAGAAAAGGCCGGGATCAAGATGCAATTCATCCCTTTACATAGAGGAGTATGAATGCAAACACCAAGTCCAAAGCCATGAAATAATGGCAAAATGGACAGAACTGAAGAACCTGGGACGGCTTGCTTAATTACCGTAGTACATTGTACACCTAGAGTATTAAAATTGGCATTTGAGAGCATTACGCCTTTAGGGGCGCCAGTAGTACCACCCGAATATAAAATGACCGCTAAATCGCTTCCGCTGCGTTCCTCGTGGCAATTGCCTTGGTAAAAGTAGGAATTTGCAATAAAATCTTCCCAAAGAACGACACGACTATCATTTTGAGGCAGACGCACTTTTTTAACATGTAAAAGTTTGTACATACGCTGTTTTAAGAAACCTAAGCCATCTGATGGGCGGACTACGATAATGCGCTCTAAACTAGCAGTTTCGCGAATTTTATAAATTTTATCAAAAACAGCGTCAATAACCATGACATATTTGGAGTCTGCAACTTTGATGTAATATTCTAGTTCTTTCTCTGATGACAAAGGATGAACCATGTTACAAACTGCACCAACCATATTAACAGCGTAAACCATGGTGATTCCCTCTGGGGTGTTAGGCATACAAATGGTAACGCGGTCACCTTCCTTAACGCCATAATTTTTTAAGGCACGGGCGGCTTTTTCGATTTTTTTAACAAAATTCTTATAGGTTACCTTGTGACCGTAGTAAGAATAGGCGATATTGTCCGGCCATTTTTCGGCAGACTGCATAATCATATCGGTCATCGAGCAATCTGGATAATCGATATGATTAGGGATATTTTCTTCTTTATAAAATTTATCCCAGGGTCTGGACTTGTTTTCTTTATTATCTTTTTTCACGAAATCTCCTTGTGCTAATTATACCATAGGCACTTTGTTTTTAAAACTAGTGCCTATGGTATAATCTGGCTCCCTATTTAGAAATAGAGAGAGAAATTTTACGACCTTCCTTGTCGATGTCGAGAACTTTGAATTTTTTACGTTCGTTTAGAGTAAATATTTTCTCTGGGTCAACATCAGAGCCTTCGCCAAGTTCAGAAACGTGGACTAAAGCCTCAACTGCTGGAGAAATTTGCACGAAGGCACCGAACGGAGTGATACGTGTAATAGTTCCCTCTACTTTGGA
>JAZLJU010000022.1:0-3326 GCA_045618065.1 Candidatus Nanosyncoccus sp. | reverse complement strand
AATTTCAAGGTTCGAGAGTAATAATCGTAAAATTTCGTTTTTTACTTCTACTTTAGAACTTTTTAGTAGCTTCTCGGACATACTGGCTAGTTTTAATAGATAAGAAACGTCAAACGTAGACTCTTTTTGAGTCTTTTCTAAACGTACTATTTCATTATCGATCTCTTGCAACCTTTGGTCGGTCTTAGCCACTAATTCATTGTATTTATCTATAGTAATACCTCCGTCTAGGCGATCTTCATACATAATATCTTTTCTTTTGTTCAATTTGGCATATTCGATACGAAGCCCTTTTAATCTCTCTTCTACCATCTCTTTATCTCGAATATTTTCTTTGTTCAGTTCATTACAAATTTGGTTCGCCAAGTTTTCGTCTATGGCAATTTCTGAGATTGCCGGCAAAATCTGCTCTAGTACCTCATCCTCTCTAGCATTATTCGGACATTTTCCTTTACCGTTCGAACATCTCATATAAACACGTCTTTTAGCTGTATATGAGCACATTGAACAGCCACAGTCGGCACATTTGAGAATACCCTTAAATAAGAACATTTTGCGTGGCTTCTTTTTATCTGATAAATGTATCGTATAATTTTCGTTACTTATTCTCTGAATTTCATCATAAACTTCTTTTGTAATATATGTTTCATATTTGTGCGGATAATCTTTTCCCCTGTAAGTCATGACGCCGTAATAGAATTTATTGGTAAACATATAGGCTATAGTGGAGTTGGCTACTGGTCGTGGAACTTTCATATTCGAAGTAAGCCCTAATCTTCTCATTTCGCAGCCAATTGTTTTAACTGAATAACCAGCCAATCTCATTTCAAAAGCTTTTCTAATCAATGGCTCTCGGAATTTATCGACAACAATCATGCTTCTGTCGTTTTCGTCACGTTTATTTAGGTAGCCAAGCGGTGCTTTTTCTGGGAATTCGCCATCTCTAATCTTTTGATCTATGCGACGGTTAACATTATCTCGGATAGCTGAAGAATAATAACCCGCTGTCGCCATACCGATATCTAGTCTAAATAACTCACATGCAGGTGAGCTTTTGGTTACTATCAAATTATCCGATACAAAATGTAGCTCTATTCTGCCATCCATAGCCGTACGCTTTAGTTTATTTACTATTTCACTTGAACAATCCCTCGTGAAGCGATCTATCTTATCGAATACCACAATGCATGGTTCTTTATATTTATAAATTTTGTCGACTATAGCTTCGAATTTCTCTCGGTCTTCCTTAAAAGCCGATTCATCGAATTCATTATAATCCTCATCAACTTGTAGTCTTTTAGCATAATCTTCTAACTTATATTTTTGTGCTGGTAAGGCTTCGCGTTGGCTTGGGTCTGATACGCGAGCAATTAGGAAGGCTTTCATGCCCACATATTTTGAATCATTATAACTCATATCTTATTCCTTATTTATTAACAAACAACAATACCGCTAAGTTCGGAAAACATCCAGTTTGACTGGCTTCATTTCTTCTAAACTTTGTTCTATTTTAAGGAAATTTTTTAGATTATTTGTTTTCTTCGGTTCTAAGATAAGCTTTGAGGTTCGAGACCAACTCCCGTTTTTAAATCTTCTATCAAACATCTCACGAATAAATCTATCATCGCTAATGCCGCTCTCACTCATTAAATAAATCATACCGAGTGTTGCAAGTACGGATTGTGGCTTAGCTTTTTCACATTGTAATACTCCAATAAATTGATTTTCAATCGTATTGCTATCGAGTGGAGCCTTTGGTAATCTAGAAAATATCTCTTTCCACCATGTCATCAAAATCGCTTGAGAAACTTCGGTTGAAAATAATTCCTTAAAGGTCAATTCTTTTTTCTGGTCGGATTTTTCGAGCTGAGCCTTGATTTGTTTAACCCCATTTAGACGAATTTCGAACCTTAAAACAGATAGATCTTTATTCTGATCAAAATACTTAATCCAGTCCTGTTGAGAATAATAGTCTTTTTCTACGCATCTTTTTTCGCTACGCTTCGATTGTTTTAGATCAGCGACTTTATCATAAAACACAATGTCGCGTGAGCCAGTATGATAATGCAAAATCTGTCCACCATTACGAAAATCCGCTGATGAGACATCCATATATTTTTGAATATTTGCCGAGTTTAGCTGTCTTAAAATTTGCGATACGCTAGTGCCATCATCGAAAATAATATTTTTGGAATAGTCTATTTTTACTACTTTAAAATTTTCAATTTGTGATGAAAATAGGAATTTTGCTACATTCATCTCTCGCAGCACTTCTTGCAACCTTTTAACGATCGCATTAAAATCAGCTTCTTCTACCTCGCAAAAATTGTTGTTTAAGAGAAGTTTAGGAATAGAAAATTCTACGTATAATTGATGAGTTGAACCAGTTTTTGTTGGTCGCTCTACATAGGAAAGTTTTGGATAATATTTGCCAGAGGCTTTTATTTCTTTGGTTGGATTCATGGTGGCACATAGCACATTATCATGCTTACGAATCAACTTAAAGTTTTCTGGTATTTTATCAATATCTAGCATAAGACGGATCGTATCTATCATAGTACCACCTCGCCTGCCTTTGAAATTTTGCCCGCCGCTTCTAATTGTTTATAGGTCATGTGCAATAATTCAAAATATCTTGCTAAACGTCTTATGTCTTCTGACGAATAATCATGACCTCCAGCATAATTATTCATAAACCGATTGTCGCAGGTATCAAAAATAAAGTGCTTATTCTTGAAGGCTTTTTAATGATTTTTAATACTTTTGAAAAGTTTTTACATTGTGTCGTTTTTTCTAATTTTGTGCCGTTTTCTTGCCGTTTTTTCGCCGTTTTCCAACAAGTTTTTGGGTTCATTTTTTCTATTTTTTTGCCCGTTTTCTCCCCGTTTTTAGTATGCGGTTTTATATTATTTTTCTGCGGTTTTTTGCGCTTTTTCAACCGTTTTTTCACCGTTTTCCAAATGTTTCAGACCATTCTTTTCTAACTTTTCGGCGGTAATTTCTGGATCTACACGAAAGCATCCTTTACCAGTTCGGAACATTAGCCTTTTTAGCTCTTCAGGAGCCCGAATGGGGCTGATTGCCGACGCAAGGTTGCTATCTACCCTAATTGTTTGATAAGGTGTCTTAAAAGCCGAAATAAGTGCCTTGTCGAGCTTGCTATCCAGATTACATTTATAGATTTCTTCGCCATTTAGCAATAATCTGCCAGACATGCTGTCATATTCTAATTTATAGATGACCTCGCTTTTCTTCTTTGCTATTTTGACACTAACTTTGTGATCTTCTTCAACTTCTTCTGGTGGCATATTTTGTTTAATAATTTC
>JAZLJU010000021.1:0-2129 GCA_045618065.1 Candidatus Nanosyncoccus sp. | reverse complement strand
AGTAAGATTATGTGTCTAGAATTTCGTATTTTTAGATTTAGCATCAAACTCTCGATTAAGAGACTTAAACACTAAAAAGAGTGGCTAGTGTAAACTAGCCAATCATAACCCACAAAAGTTTTACTGCTACCTGGGGGTAGTAAAACTTGTTAAATCTATTTTACCAAATTCCTCCTTCAAAGTAAAGCGCTGCTCTAGGTGCTTTACTTTTTTGCGGCTGCGATGACGTGTTCGAAGAGGCAGGTGATGGTGAGGGGGCCGACGCTATTGATATGTGCGGGTTGAAGAAAATTGTTACTTGTGGTAATAATGGAAGAATGATAGAACAACACGATAATGTTTTGGAATGGGCGAAGAGCCATAAAAAGGAGTTTGTTCAAGAACTTCTTTTGGAATCTCGGGCGGAACCAGAGATGGAACCGGCGGCGATTTTTATGGCTGGATTGCCTGGAGCTGGAAAGACGGAGTTGTCGCGGAATTTGATTGCGGATGCGGGCGTTTTTCCGCTGAGAATTGATATGGACGAGATTGCATCGCTTTTGCCGGATTATGAACCGGAAAAAGCAGACGAGTTTAGGAAGCCAGCAACGCTACTTTTGACTGAGATGCTTAGCTATGCGCTGCATCATAAAATTAGCTTTTTGATGGATGGGACTTTTGGGAGCGTCAAGGCTTGTGAAAATATTGAGCGAAGTTTAAAACATGGGTTTTCGGTGCAGATTGTATATGCTTTTCAAAATCCAAAATTGGCGTGGCAATTTACTTTGGCACGAGAGAAAGTGGAGCATCGGGCGATTAAGTTTGAAGGATTCGTAGAAGCGTACTATAAAACAATCAATAATATCAAAATGGTAAGCGAAAAGTATGGTGACAGGATCGCGATAGATATTGCAGTGAAAGATCAGAATAACAGTGTTGGTGAATGGAAAAGAGATGTTAAAGCCTCTGAAATTGACAAGGTATTAAAAGTGGAATATAATAAAGATAAGTTAATAAAATACATTTTAGGAGCATAGTTATGGCACCAAAACAGATACAAGTGACAATGCGCGATTTGACGGCGCGACGCAAAAGTCCAGCGGTAAAGGCGATTTATGACCGTGCTCTTAAACATGCTTATCAAGATCAACAAAAATTGCTAAAGGAAGCAGCAAAAATTAAAGATTAGCCTGATTTTTTGTGGCTTCGATGACGTGTTCGAAAAGGCAGGTGATGGTGAGGGGGCCGACGCCGCCGATTTTGGGAGTGATGGCGGTGAGGTCGGCGCGCTCGCGAACTTCGTCGGCGACATCGCCTACGAGCACGCCATTTTCAGAAGCGGTGCCGGCATCAACTATCACGGCACCAGGTTTTACATAAGAATTCAAAATCAAATGCGATTTTCCAGTCGCTGTTACTATTATATCAAAATCCTTAAGCTTTGTCAAGTCATCGCCGCGGTGGAATATGGTAACGTCATAGTTAGAGTTGATCCACATTTTGTAAAGTGGTGCGCCAACGAGTTTGCCACGACCAACAATGGCGATATGGGTATTTTTTAAATCAATATCATAGCCAGCGAGCAGCCAATTGATGGCGGTGGCAGTGGCAGAGTCGAACTTGCCTTGGCCAGAGAGGCCATCGACGTCTTTGGCTGGGTTAATTAAGCTAGTGAGAGGATCGGTTAGGGTAGGGTCCTGGAGAGGTAATTGTAGAATAATACCATCGATTTTATCATCTTCATTGGCGGTGAGAATTTTTTGTTTCATATCTTCTGGTGAGGTGGCGAAATATTCTTCGACATTTATGCCAATATCTTCGCCATAGCGTTTTTTGAGGTTGACATATTTCATGATGACCGGATTATCGCTGTCGCGGATGATGAGAAGTTGGGGCTTGTGCGAAAGGCCAGACACTACGTGGGCTTGGCGTTCTTTGATAAAGCCAGCGAGCTCTTTGCCGTCTAGAATTTTGGTCATACTAGCTCCACGGGTTCTTGTTCGAGTTTATAACCGAATTTATCATAAACGGTGTTGGCGATTTCGACACGGGCGGCGGCGAGATCGGCGTAGCTGGTGGCACTTTCGTTGATGAGGACGAGTGCGGCTTTGGGGTTGACTCTAATACCATGTAATAATTTACCAGAAAAT
>JAZLJU010000020.1:0-8862 GCA_045618065.1 Candidatus Nanosyncoccus sp. | reverse complement strand
GTCAAAATTTTGTCTGGTAGAGCTCGCATTAGCAGAAGGTATTCGCCTATTTTCTGCGTTCTGGCGGGAGCTTTACCGATTCTAGATAAGTTCGGCTCCTTTTGGTCGATTAGAATCAACTAAAAGAAAGGGTAATAGTTATGAAGATACAAATCAGGTTCTTCCGATTTGTGCTAACCATAACGTTACGCTACGGTCGGAAGACAAAAAGAAATCACCATTAGGTGATTTCACGAAACACACGAAGGCAGGTTTCTAGAGCTTGCCTTCTTTTATTATACCATATTTTGGCAAAAAAAGATGGTTAAAATGATTGTTTAGCTTGGATAACGTGGTCAAAAAGGCAGGCGACGGTGAGGGGGCCGACGCCGCCGGTAACTGGGGTGATAGCGGAAAGGTCGTTGCGATTTCTGACCTCGTCACTCACGTCGCCTTTTAAGACGCCATCTTCGCTGGCGGTGCCAGCATCGATAATGACGGCGCCCGGTTTTATCATGGAATTAGAAATCAGCCCCGGTGCGCCCGTTGCTGTGATGATTATATCATACTGGTTAAGTTTTGTCAAGTCGGAGCCACTGTGGAAAAGTTCGACTTGGTAATTTGAATCTTGGAACATCTTAAAAAGTGGGGCGCCGACTAGTTTGCCGCGGCCAACGATAGCGATTTTTCGTTGATTTAATTTAATATCGTAACCCGCGAGAAGCCAGTTGATGGCGGTGGCAGTGGCGGAATCGAACTTGGAATTTACGCCGAGACCGTCGACATCTTTTTCTGGTGCTATAAGGTTGCAAAGTTCTTCGGTTTTGTCTTTTTTTATGAGTGGTAATTGGATAATAATGCCGGAAATTTGAGGGTCTTGATTAGCGGTGAGGATTTTTTTGCGAATTTCATCGGAATTTGAAGCACGAAAATCTTCGACGGACACGCCAATATCTTCACCATATTTGATTTTGAGGTTAACGTATTTAATGATGACCGGATTGTCGCTGTCGCGGATGATGAGGAGTTTGGGCTTGGTTTTGAAACTCGAAACTTGACGCCTTTGGCGTTCTTTAATGAAGCCAGCGAGTTCACGACCATTTAATGATTTCATTGGAGCTCCACGGGCTCTTGTTCTAACCAAAAACCGAATTCATCATAAATTTTGTTGATAATTTCTTCGCGAGCACGGGCAAGGTCGTTATAATTTTTGGCGGATTCATTAATTAAAACTAGGGGAGCTTTGTCGCTTATGCGGATGCCGTGCAGGAGTTTGCCTTTGAGACCGGCTTTTTCGATGAGCCAAGCAGTACTGAGTTTATTGCCTTTTTCGGAACGGCGAACTGGCCAGCCTTTGAATTCGGCGGCTTCGGCTTGTTTGTCAGTTAAGAAGATATTTTTGAAAAACGAGCCGGAACTAGGAATTTTTAGAGGATCGGGAAGTTTTTCGGTACGGAGAGTTGAAACAATCTGGCGAATGCTTTTAGGACTAAAATCTGTGATATCGTGGTCAGCGATATAACGCTCAATGGAATCGTAAAATGGGCGAGGCATAGTCTGGGTGTTTAATTTTAAGGTGATTGAAATTACGAAATAGCGACCACGTTCGGTGGTATTGAGAATACTTTTGCGGTAAGAAAATTTGAGGTCGGAATTTGTTAAAGTTTTAAAAGTTCTGGTGACGCTGTCGTAAACATAGACGCTCTCTAGGACTTGGGAAATTTCTTGGCCGTAGGCGCCGATGTTTTGGATAGGTGCTGCGGCGGCAAGGCCAGGGATTTTGCTTAAGGCTTCGATGCCAGTGAGATTTCTGTTTACGGAATATTCTACTACGTTGTCCCAATATTCGCCTCCCATGATTTTGAGTTTGACGCCGTTTGGGGTCACTTCTTCTTCAATGCCGTGCATACGATTAATAACGATGACGCCGTTGTAACCTTCGTCGTGACCGAGAGTATTAGCGCCGTAACTGAGAGGGAAAACTGGCATGTTAAATTGTTCGGCAAAACCGTAAGCATCGGAAACGTCCTGAGGAGTTTCGACTTCTAAAACATAGCGGGCTGGGCCGCCTAAGCGCATAGTAGTTAAGCTGGAAATTAAGATATTTTCGTTTACTCGCATAGTCTGATTATACCATACAAAATAATACTTGCGGTAAGTTGTGATTTTGGGGTTGCTGAATAATTTGGGGTGTGTTAAAAGGGTGGCAGGAAATAGGGTGAGTGATACTTAAAATGTGTGTGCGGGGAGAAAGGAGGGGTTTATGGATATTAGCGAAATAAAAATTGTTTTGAAGCTAAAAAAAGTTTCTTCTGATAAACAACAGAAGAAACAACAATAAACTCTAAATTTATCCTACCATACTGAATTTTGGAAGTCAACCCTATTTCCTTTTTAGTAAAATATAATATAATAGTTATAAGAAAGGTAGTACTATTATGACGAAAAAAGATGCGGTGGAAAAGAAAACTGAAAAAGCTGAGGACGGCAAGAACGAGGCGCTGAAATTGGCGATGGCGCAAATTACCAAACAGTTTGGCGATGGTGCGATTATGAAACTGGGTGATACACCAAAGATGGATGTGGAACTTTTGCCATCTGGTTCATTGTCGCTTGATTTGGCGTTGGGCGGTGGATGGCCGAAAGGACGTATTATTGAAATTTATGGGCCGGAATCTTCTGGCAAGACGACTTTGGCTTTGCATGCGATTGCGGAGTTACAAAAACAAGGTGGACAGGCGGCGTTTATCGATGCGGAGCATGCGCTCGACCCGGCTTATGCTAAGAAAATTGGTGTAGATACAGAGAATTTGTTGATTTCACAGCCAGATAATGGTGAACAGGCACTCGAGATTTGTGAAACTTTGGTGCGTTCGAATGCGGTGGACTTAATTGTGGTAGATTCAGTGGCGGCCTTGGTGCCACAAGCAGAAATCGATGGCGACATGGGCGATGCTCAGATGGGTTTGCAGGCAAGGCTAATGTCTCAGGCGATGCGTAAATTGACTGGTATTATAGCTAAATCTAGAGCGACGGTGATTTTTATTAATCAAATTCGTATGAAGATTGGTGTGATGTTTGGTAATCCAGAAACTACTACTGGTGGTAATGCGCTCAAGTTTTATGCTTCGGTGCGTGTAGATATTCGTCGAATTGGGCAAATCAAGGAGGGCGAAAACATCGCTGGTAACCGTACTAAAATTAAAGTAGTGAAAAATAAAATTGCAGCGCCGTTTAGAGTTGCTGAATTTGATATTATGTATAACGAGGGAATTTCGAAGGCTGGCGATGTGTTAGATTTGGCAGTGCAATGTGGTGTAATGGATAAAGCGGGCGCGTTTTTGAAATATAATGGCGAAACTATTGGACAAGGTCGTGAGGCAGTAAAGAAATTGTTTAAAGAAAAGCCGGAACTGATGGCAGAAATTGAAGCTAAAGTGCGCGAAAAATCAGCAGCAGAATAAAGAGGAATAAATGCATAAAACAGGTGAGTTGTGGCAAGAGTATGATGCACGTGGCGTGAGGGTTTTAAATGGTGGTTTGCCGGCGCATACCAAAACCAATAATTTTTATGCTGGCATAGCAATAATGTTATACCGATTCAAAGATGGAAATGTAGAATTTTTGTGGCAGAAACGCTCGAAATTTGTAGATCATAATGCTGAAAAATGGGATACGTCGGCAGGTGGGCATATAAATTATGAAGAGCCAATTTTGGATGCGGTAGTGCGTGAAACGCGTGAAGAAATTGGAGCGGAAGTTGATATTGAAAAAGTGGAATTTGCTGCAAAATATCGAGTAGGGCCAGATATGGTTATATATCTGTATTTTTATGATTTTACTGGGCGAGATGAGGACTTTAATTTTGATGATAAGGAAGTAGAAGAAGTAAAGTGGGTTAAGTATGAGGATTGCGAGAAATTTGCAGTCGAGGTGCCGATTAAGGAGTCTTTGTGGGAAAGTAAGGCTTTTAGGTTGTTTCTAGAAGAATGGCAGGAAAGAATCCGAAAAAAATATGGAAATTTATAAACTGGCTGATAGTATTCCGGACGAGGAAAAAGATGATGGTTTTTGCGGCTCAGGAAAATCTAGTGAATCTGGCGAGTTTAAAATCACCGATATTAAGCAGGCAGTAAAAAATGAAAATCGTGTGAATGTTTTTGTGAATGGCAAATATAGTTTTTCACTTGACATTGCGCAAGTGGTGGAATTTAAAATAAAAGTTGGTCTTTTAATTTCGGCGGAAAAGTTAGCAGAATATAAAAAAGCTAGTGAATTTGGAAAATTATATCAAAGGGCGCTTGAATGGTGTTTGATTAGGCCGCGTTCGGAACGGGAGCTTAGAGATTATCTAAAAAGGCGCGAGAGAACCTTAGAAATGAAAGAACGTCAAAAAGAGTGGCAGATGGAAAAAGAAGAGGAAGAGAAAGGGGAAATTATTAGGAAAAATAAAAAACAAAAGATAAAGTATGATTTTGATGATTTTATTGTCTCGCGACTTATTGAAAAGGGTTATGTAGACGACAGGAAGTTTGCGGAGTACTACGTGGAAAATCGATTTGTAAAAAAGGGGATTTCTAGGCGTAGGTTAACGCAAGAATTGATAAAAAAGGGTGTGGCAAAAGAAATTATTGACGAAGTTTTGGATGCGAGGAATGATGAGGAAGAAATTTTAAAAATGATTGCGAAAAAACGTAGTAAATATGACGATGAGAAATTAATTAGTTATCTTTGTCGGCAGGGTTTTGATTATCAGCAGGTGCAAAACCTTGTCCAGACTTACGAAAAGGATTAACAAAATTTGGGACAAAATCTTCTTTTTCGGCGCGTTCTTTGATGGTTTTTAATTCATCTTTGATAATGATTTTATAATCAGTGACTTCGACAATTTCTTTGCGAGGAATAGTGACTTCTGGATCTGTAAAACTTTTAATCGCAGGGCGTTTAACGATAATTTGTTGGACTACATAATCACTAGAAGTAACGGTATAGTCGATAATAGTGCCGATTTTGCTGTGTTTTTTGGTTTCGACTTTAAGTCCATTAACATTAAAATTGAGATTTAAGACTTCTTGGATTTTGACGACTTCTTCACCGTTGATAAGTTCATCGACGTTGTCGATAATGAAACCAAATTCTGGAGAATATTCACGAATAGAAGAAATATCTAGGATTTTTGGATCGGTTTTTTTGAATTGCGGACCGTCTAGGCGGAAGGCGATAATTTTAAGGTCGTTAGGATCAACTATCGAATCGGCGATATAACCTAATTTACCGCTGGCTACGCTGAAAACTGCAGTATTGATTAATTTAGAGTTTGCAATAATCATATTTTTATTATAGCACAAGTTTTTCGGCATCTTCAACTGAATAATTGCCGATTTTGGTACGGCGAAGCTCGGTGAGATAAGCGCCGGTGCCAAGTTTTTTGCCGATATCTTCGGCGAGAGTGCGAATGTAGGTGCCGGAGGAGACTTTGGTTTTGATTTTTAAATACGGATAATTATATTCTAAAATGTCGATATTATAAATTGTGACTTTGCGGCTAGGAATTTCGAAATCTTGGTTTTTGCGGGCAAGTTTGTAAGCGCGTTGGCCGTTGATTTTGATGGCGCTGAAACGTGGTGGAGTTTGGGTGATTTCGCCAAGGAAAGAGCGTAAAACCTCATCAATGTTTAGCTCGAGACGCGTCCGGTCAGCCCGTCGCCACGGGTGACCGGCGCTAATTCTCGCCTTGCCAGGCTCCGAAATCTCTTCGCTTAAACATTGATAAGGTTTGCCTATATTATTGGACGAAATATTTTCGGATTTATACTCTGTGATTTCACCTTCGGGGTCGCCGGTGGTGGAGGTGTAACCGAGCTTTAGGGTGGCGATGTATTCTTTATCTTGTTTTAAGAATTCATTAGATTTTTTAGTCATTTTACCAGAAAGGAGAATCAAGAGGCCGGTGGCGAAAGGATCGAGAGTGCCGGTGTGGCCGACTTTAACTTTGTGACCGAATTCGGCTTTTAGTTTACCTCGGACTTTAGCGACAACACCAAAACTGGAAATACCAGCCGGTTTGTCGATAAGGATAATTTGGTTTTCCATTGCATAATTATAACAGATGTGGTATAATGGAGCAATGATAACAAAAGAGAATAAAACACAGGCTATTGCCAAGGTTGCTCGCAGTAAGAGCGATGTTGGTTCTCCTGAAGTTCAAGTTTCGATTTTGACGGAGCGCATTAAAGAAGTTACTGAGCACGTCAAAAAGAACAAACATGACTTTATGGCCAAAAGAGGTTTAATTCAGATGGTTGGAAAGCGCAAACGCTTACTGAAGTATTTGGAAGAGACTGATTTTGAGTTATATAAGAAAACTGTGAAGAAACTTGGTCTTAGGAAATAAGGAAAACCGCCGAAATGGCGGTTTTTTGAATTTTAAAACCCGCCTTTAGGCGGGTTTTGATTTTTGATTGGCTTTATTCTTTTAGATCATCGCTGACTTTTTCTATGTCAGTGATGGTTTTAGAAATAACTTCTTCTTCGTTGCCATGATCACGAAGGATTATTAGCAACTTGTCGATTTGGCGGAACATTTTTGCCAAATATTCGAGCGCCTTGATAGTGCTCTTTTTTGGCTCCTCATTTTTATATCTGAGGTAATGTTCCAATCTGCTCCAGCTGTGCATGAGCATGGAGCGTATCTGTATCTCTACAACCGTCGTCCTGTTGACGAGTAGTGTGAGATGCAGACTTGAATATCCAGATTTTTTCGGATGCTTGATGTAGTCATCCCTTTCATCCTCCAAAATCTGGACATTTGGAATCAAGCGGATAATTTGTTCTGCCGTGTAGACATCGTCTACGTAATGACAGATTATCCTCATCCCTGCGATGTCGCGGACGTATTTTTCGACATCTGCGAGATTTTCCGGTGATTCGCCATTACAACGTTTAGGATATTTTGTAATGACAGAATCAAAGGATTTTATCCTTTCTTCAATGAAAGCAAATGGATCTCTGACATATTCAGAATCTTGCATTTCCACTCGCTTTTTCTTCAGTTCGCGATAGATGTAGTCTAGCGCGGACTGAAATTCGTCGAGCTTTTTATAGTACTCGACGTATATTAAAGACGCTGCTGCGTCTTTTATTTTAATATTCAATCTCTACACCCCCCTCTATAGCCAATCTTACTAATTATACCACAAGTTGTTTAAAAAGTCAATACCATAAGGGGTTTTATTTGTTTTTGACAGTAAAAATCCCCGCTAAAGGGCAGCGGGGATTTTCGAAAGGGTATTAGAGATGGTATTTCTCCAGCCATTCGGTGATGGCTTTTTTGGAGCTTTTAATCCCATCTCTGTAATAAGAGGTTACTAGTCTCTTATTAGTTTTTTGTCTGGAGGTAGTGATTTTTGCCGTCCAGTTATACTTTTCATTCTTGAATTGTATAGTCTGGACGTATTTATCCGTCCCCCCTTCATAAGCGTTTTTTATCTCCCAGTTGTATTTCTGGGCTATGGTTATTAAAGTATCAGCCGCGTCTAAGGTCTTTTTCTTAACCGTGGCTGCTCTACCTTTTTTGGTAGAGTATTTTCTCAACATATTTTCGATGTTGAGAAAATTATACCTTTTGAATTTTTTGCCACTTAGTACATAATACTTTGTGACAAAATTTTTTTGGGTTTTGACCTTGAAGGTTGCCCCCCAAGTTTCACCCTTATAGAGCGTTACGCCTTCGAAGGTGGTTTTATTGTTGCCACCTGGCGTTTCACCCTGGATGCACCAGCCGTAGTATTCACAGGCGTTGGCTAGTTTTGTAACCGCAGCGCTGTGCTTGTTTTCAAGCTTGGTGCCAGCGAGTGCCGTTGAAGGTACTGCTGTTACAAGCAAAGTGATAACGAATAATAAAATAAAAAAATTCTTTTTCATTCTGGACCTCCTGTTAATGTTCTAAGTTTTTAGCTTACCATCTAATTATGCCACAAGTTGTTAAAAAAGTCAAGATTTGTTGCGGAAAAATGAGTTTTTTGATATAATGGGGGTGTAAAATAAGCGCAGGAAGACGGCAGATATGAGGTCGTTGATAGACGGATTCGTATCTGAGGTTTTCCTGGGAAAGGATATTTTTATGGAAATTATAAATCCTAATGGTAAGAAAACCTTGAAAGTTTCTACTGATTGGCTAGGGCGAGAGTTGAGCTTTGAGGTGAATAGAGTGGGATTTCGCTCGACTTCGTCGGTTTTGGTAACCTATGGTGATACTGTAGTACTAGGCTCGGTAGTAGTGGGGACGAAACCGGTGGTGCAGGACTTTTTTCCGCTATCTATAAATTATGAAGAGAAGTTTTATGCGGCGGGGAAAATTAGTGGTTCGAAATTTATTAAGCGTGAAGGAAAGCCATCTGATGATGCAGTGTTGATTGGGCGCCTTATTGATAGGCCGATTCGCCCGTTGTTCCCGAAAGGATATAGGCAAGAGGTACAGGTAGTTTGTACGGTGCTTTCGATGGACCCGAATTTTAGACCGGATTGTGTGGCGATGATTGCGGCTTCGACGGCTTTGATGAATGCTGGAGTGCCGTTTGATGGGCCAATTGCAGGGGTGAGAATTGGTCGTGCAGGTGGTGAATTTAAGGCATTTTTGTCGCCTGAAGAGAGGGAAAAATCGCCACTTGATTTGGTGGTGGCTTGTAAAGATGGAAAAGTAATGATGGTGGAAGCTGGTGCGAAAGAAGGGCCGGAGGAAACTATCATCGAAGCGATGCATTGGGCAGTGGAAAACGTGAAGCCGGTGTTGGATTTACAGAGAGAATTAGCTGAAAAAGTTGTTATTAAAGAGCAAGAATTTGAGTTAGTTTAGCCGGATGTAGCGAATATGCAAGAGGTGGG
>JAZLJU010000019.1:0-4065 GCA_045618065.1 Candidatus Nanosyncoccus sp. | reverse complement strand
TACGAAAACTGTCCAGTCGCTGGCTCGGACAAAGAAGCCGAACGCGTTAAAATTGTCAAAGTTTATTTAGACACCATGACGCACGGTCTTAATCTGCTTGGTATTGAAATCCCTGAAGAAATGTAATAAAATAAAATTAATAACTAGGAGGTAAAAATGGATGGGCAAGATTCGCCTAATAGTGTGAAAGTAAATTTTAATACCAATAATAGAATGGGGCAGCAACCTGCATTAAATAATGCACAACCCGAATCAAATTCTCAAGTAGTTTTCGACAATTCTAAAGGACAAAAATCAAATAAAATTCTAGTTGGCGTAATTTGCGGTGTAGTCGGTGTCGCCGTAGGTGCAGCTGGTTATTTTGGTATTACAAAATTCCTAGATAATCAAAAAACTCCTGATTGTGAATGTAATTGCGAAGAAGTTGTAGCCGATGTTTCTAATGATTCAGATTTTAGTTTTTTGAAATTAGAAACTGCCGAACAAAACTTAATTTATAGCCCACTTTCCATTAAAAATGGCTTATCTTTGCTTAATGCCGGTGCCGCTGGCTCTACCAAAAGCCAAATCGAAAATGTCCTAGGAAATAACGAACTTACTAAATATAATAATATACCAGATGTTCTTTCTCTCGCCAACAGTATTTTCATTAGAGACACTTTTAAAAATGATGTTTTGGAAGATTACGTAAATACAGTTTCGCAGGATTATAACGCCGAAGTTAATTACGATAGTTTTGCGAATGGTAGCGTTATTGATAGTTGGGTCAATAATAAAACTTTTGGCCTGATTAATAATTTAGGTTTAGAACCTACTGAAAAAACTGAAATGGTTCTAGTAAATGCTTTGGCGATTCAAATGGACTGGAAATTAAAATTTGATAAAGCTTTTCCAGGAGATTTTTATAAATCGAATGATGAAGAGATTTCTGTTGATACTCTTAGAGAAACAACCAGCAGCGATGCGTTTTCATACTATATAGATGACAACACTACTGCTCTTGCTATGGATTTGGCACCGACCAGCGACAATACCGAACTCCAATTTGTTGCCATTATGCCAAACGGAAACTTAACAGATTATGTTAAAGATGCAAACACAAGTAGCGTTAATAAAATTATCGAGCAAATGAAACCAGCTAGCGAACCAAAAGATGGTATTTACGCTCAGATTCCGAAGTTCAAATTTGACTACGAGTTGAACTTCAAAAATGATTTGCAAAGCCTCGGTGTTGCTAATGCTTTCAGCGATAGCGCAGATTTTTCAAATATGGCAACAAAACCTCTTAAAGTGAATAATGCTATTCATAAAGCAAATATCGAATTCTCCGAAGACGGCATCAAAGCCGCTGCAGTTACTGCATTCGAGATGTACGACGCCGCAGCATTAGCAGACGAAGAAACCCCACAACCTATCGATGTTATTATCGATCATCCATTCTTATTTATCATCCGCGATAAAAGCACTGGTGAATTTTGGTTCATTGGTACAGTTTACAATCCAGGCGAGTAATCTACCTATCTCAGCTACCCCTTATGTGATATAATGGTAGTATGAAAAAAGCTAAATTACTCTGGATAGATTTAGAAATGACTGGCCTCGATCCTAAAGAGGACCGTATTTTGGAAGTTGCCGCTATTGCTACCGAAATGAATTTAAATCGGATTGCCGATTACCAAGCCGTAGTTAAAGTTGATGAAGAGTTGATAAAAACTCGTATGGTCGGTGATTTTTGGGAGAAAAATCAAAAATCTCGTGACGCACTTATTACGCAAAATCAGTCCGGCAAACCAGTTAAAACCATCGAAAGGGAACTAATTGATTTTATCGACCAGAATTTCGGCAGCACTGTTTATCTAGCCGGCAATTCCATTCACCAAGATCGTAAATTTGTCGAAAATGAAATGCCGGAGCTCAATCAAAAATTACACTATCGTATGCTTGATGTCTCGGCTTGGAAAATTTATTTCGAAAATGCTTTGAATAAAAAATTTACAAAGCCGGAAAACCATCGTGCACTCGATGATATAAATGGCTCAATTGAGGAGTTAAAATGGTATTTGACGTTTCTCAAATAAACGGAATTGATAAATTCACTACCAAAAAAGAATCTGAACGTGAACTTTATTACAAAGGCGAACACGTTTTTTTGGTTGCAAATCAAAACACAATTGAAATCCGCACCGACGCTAAACTTGGCAATTTACTTAAAGAAAAATACGAATCAGTTATGCAGTCGCGTTATTTTGGTCGTGGCGGTATCGAAATTGTGCTTGCAAATCAACTAAAAACCCAAGAACTCGAAGATCTCATCCGTCTAAGCTATAACTTAACTGACTAATTTATTCACCTTCAGAAAAGCCATCAAAATTAGGGTATAGATTTTCTAAACTACTATACGATTCTTGCAATAAAGCCGTTAACTCTTCATTTCTTGTCGACTTCAAAATTTTACTTTCTTCAATCATGAACATAGAAACTTCATAAGCCATCTTATGCGCAATATTGCGGTCTAAAACTCCGTTGATTTTTGCTTCAAACAATTCATCATGCAATGCGGTTTTAGCGGCCTCTGCATCAGCTAAAGTTTTTTTACCAATATCCTTTTCTTTAAACTTATACTTAGCTTCTAAATATGCAGTCAATTTAGATTTAGTATTCGAAAGTATTCCGCCAAGCGAACCAACATCGGACCTAAGAGAAGATGTCTTAATGAATTCCTGAAATTCTCCAATTTCTTCAGTTGTGCCATTCAGATGCGCAATCAAAGCATAACTAAGATTTTTCTCACCATCTTTATTTCCATTAAGCATTGCGCCTATGATTATAATTAGCACTAGCAAAATCAAACCAACCGCACCAACTAAGAAAAATTTCGAAGACAAAATACCATTGCTAGATTTTTTTGCTGGCTTACTTGATGCCGAAATTTGATTTAAATATTCTTGTCCTTGCATTATGATATAATTATAACATATGCAAGACGCGAAGGAGGAAATAAAATCCAGACTAGCGGTGGAAGATGTTGTGGGGCAGTATGTGGAGTTAAAACGCGCCGGTCGTAATTTGAAAGGCCGCTCTCCTTGGGGCGTTGATAAAACTCCGAGTTTTATGGTCTCCCCCGAAAAGGGAATTTGGCACGATTTTTCTGCCAATAAAGGTGGCGACATTTTTACTTTTATCATGGAAGTTGAAGGTATTAGTTTTCGCGAAGCTCTTGAAAAACTTGCCGCGCGTGCTGGTGTTGAACTCAAAAAATATAGCGGTGGTAACCCAGCTGTAACCAAGAAAAAATCTCGTGCACGCGACGCTTTAAAACTCGCCACTAAATATTACCAAGCTTGTTTAATTCGCAACAAGTCAGTTTGTGAATACGTTTTTTATAAAAGAAACTTAAATCGTCAAACTGTCGCTGATTTCCAAATTGGCTACGCTCCCGCTAGTGGCAAAGCTTTGCTAAATGTATTAGAAAAACGTGGGTTCACTAAATCCGAGCTCGACGATGCCGGTCTTCTAAATCGTTTCAAAACCGATATGTTCCGTGACCGTATGACAGTTCCATTTATCGACACAAACGGTGATGTGATTGGCTTTACTGCCCGAATTCTCGGTAAGGGCGAGCCAAAATATCTCAACACTCCGGAAACCATTTTATTTAACAAGTCTAAATTTATTTTCGGGCTTTTCCAAGCCAAGGAATCCATTCGTCGTAATAATTTTGTAGTTATTGTAGAGGGCAATATGGACGTTATTTCTTCACATCAAGCTGGCGTGAAGGAGGCTGTAGCTACTTCAGGCACCGCCATGACCGAACAACATTTAAAAATCATTTCAAATTTAACTAGCGATATCCGCTTAGCCTATGATGGCGACGAAGCCGGGGTTAAAGCCACCGAGCGCGCTATTATGATGGCTGGTGATTTAGGCATTGATTTGTCTGTAATTTATGATTACCATGGTGCCAAAGATCCAGACGAACTTATTCAAAAAGATCCTAAACTTTGGCAAGATGCCGTAAACAATCATATTCCGGCTGTCGACTGGCTTCTTCAAAAATATGAAGAA
>JAZLJU010000018.1:0-21085 GCA_045618065.1 Candidatus Nanosyncoccus sp. | reverse complement strand
CGTAGTCAGATTGAGAGTATTCTCAAAAACCCATTCTATCACGGCGAGATGCGTTACAATGGCAAGATTTATCAGCATCGCTACGAGCCGATTATCAGTAAGATGGAGTATTTGAACGCTCAAGAAGTGAATAAGCGACAGTTGCTAAATAAGAACAAAAAAGATGTTAAACATACCTACGCTTTTAATGGTGTAGCCAAATGTGCCATCTGCGGCTGTTCAATGTCATCGTATATGTCAAAGGGCAAAGTCTATATGAAGTGTTCGCAGGCAAAGGGCAAATGTCCAAATAATATCTCTGAGGCAGAAGTAGAAAGCCAGTTGAATGACATCTTTGACCATCTGGTGCCAGATGATGCGACTTGTGAGCGTATTTATGAGGAGCTATCAAAACGCCGCAACAGTTCCCAGCAATACTATGTGAACTCTATTGAGGAAGTCCGCCAAGCCATCAGGAAGATTAGCCAAAAAGAGGCTACCCTTTATGAGGACAGGCTCTGTGGGCGTATTACTGTGGATATTTACGACAAAATTGCGAATGATTTGAAGAAAGATAAGGAACGCTACGAGCAGCAGTTGTTGGAACTCACGGCCAACGATAAGTCGTTTGAATTAGATGCGGCCACCCTGTTATGGGTGGCTCAGCACGCCCGAGAGTTATACAAAAGTTTGAAAGTGGAGCAAAAGAACCGTTTCTTGAGGCTCCTACTTTCTAACCTCAAAATCCAACAAAAAACGGTACTTCCATCTCTGTTAGCACCATTTGCGAGCCTTGTAAACGACTCTAAATATACAACTTGGCTCCCGGGACTGGGCTCGAACCAGCAACCTCGAAGTTAACAGCTTCTTGCTCCACCATTGAGCTACCCGGGAATATCAATTTCCTCGACATCAATCTGTCGCTACTCTATTATAGCATATTTTTCCAAAATGTGGTAAAATTAGATAAGATATTTCGTTTTTTTATGCATTTTAAATACAGAAAGGATGGTTATGGAAGAAAAAAAGATTCAAATTGCTGGCTCTATCACCGTGGACGAACTCGCAACAGCACTCGGCCTTTCTGTTTCTGAACTTATTGGTACGCTTTTTAAAAACGGTATTGTCGCTACAATCAACCAACGCTTAGATTTCGAAACCGCCTCTATTATTATCGATGAACTAGGTCTTAAAAACGTCAAATTAGAGCGCAAAAATACCTCTACTAAAACTTCTGATTTTCATCGCGAACTTTCTGACAAAGCTGTCAGCCGCCCACCGGTTGTAGCAGTCATGGGTCACGTCGACCACGGTAAAACTACCCTTCTCGACACCCTTTTACATAAGAAAACCGTAGAAGATGAGGCTGGTGGTATTACTCAGCATATTTCTGCCTACCAACTAAAACATAACGATAGACTTATCACTTTTCTCGACACCCCAGGCCACGAAGCCTTTGCCGCTATTCGCCAGCATGGTGCGATGCTTACCGATATTGTAGTCATCGTGGTAGCCGCCGATGATGGCGTCAAGCCGCAAACTGTAGAGGCTATCAATTTTGCTAAATCTGCCAACGCTAAAATCATCGTTGCTATCAACAAAATCGACCGCGAAGGTGCTGATATTAATCGTACTATGGCTGACTTGTCTCAGCATGGCTTACAGCCAGAAGAATGGGGCGGTGACATCGTAATGGTGCCAATTTCTGCCAAGATGAATCAAAATCTTGATCAACTACTGGATATGATTTTACTCACCGCTGACTTAGAAGAATTGAAAGCTGATATTAACATCCCAGCTGAAGGTTTGGTCATCGAATCTCATATGGAAGTTGGCAAAGGCTCCGTTGTCAATTTGCTAGTTACCGGCGGGGAATTAAAAACTGGTAAGTTTATTGTAGCTGGTCCTACTTATGCCAAAATTCGCACGATGCTTGATTTCCGCGGTAAGCCAAAAGGCAAAGCCACACCATCTACCCCTGTTACGATTACTGGGTTTAAAGAGCTTCCTAGCTTTGGTGATCGTTTTGTGGAAGTCGACGATGAAAAACCCGCTCGCAAAATGGCGCTCCTTAATGCTCAGAGCGAGGCCGACGCTTCAGCTTCTGCTAACGTGACTTCTACTGATCTCCTTCGTATGATGAATGTTGTTGATAACACCAAAGTCTTTAACGTAATTGTTAAAGGCGATGTTTTGGGCTCAGTCACCTCTGTAGTAGATAGCTTAAAGCTTATCGATACTAAAGGCGAAATCACTCTAAATATCGTTTCTACCGGTGTTGGCGATATTAATGAGAACGATGTTTATATGGCCGCCGGTGGCGACACGATTATTTATGGCTTTAACGTCTCTGTTCCTATCAATATTTCTAAAATGGCAGCCAGAGACGGCGTACCAGTCCGTATCTATAAAGTTATTTATGAATTGTTAGATGATGCCAAAAAAGGTATGGAAAACCTTCTCGATGCTGAAATTGTAGAGGAAGATAAGGGTGAAATGAAAGTTCTTGGCGTTTTCCGCACCGAAAAAACCAATATTATTGCTGGAGGCGAAGTATTAACAGGGAACGTTCGTCCAGAATATTTAGCACGCGTAGTTCGTGACAAAAAATATCTCGGTGAAGCTCAAGTAGAATCCGTCCAAAAGGAAAAAATTGATACTAAAGAACTCGTCGCTGGGGAAACTGGTGGCCTTGCTCTTAAAACCAAGTCCAAAATCGAACTTCAAATCGGCGATCGCCTCAAATTCTTCACTCGCGAATCCAAAAAACGCACGTTATAACACAATTCGTGTTATAATAAGCATATGAACTTTGATGATAATTTTTTAGAAGAAATGGGGCTTTCGGCAATGCCGGGGAAGCAAGAATTTTTATCTTATCTTAAAAAAGAACTCGAAACTCGCATTGGCGAGCGTATCTCGAGTGGTTTGTCAGAGCAGCAACTCGACGAATTCGATAATATCACAGATAAAGCCGAAGCTACTACATGGCTTGAAAATAACCGCCCAGATTACCAAGCTATAGTCGAGAAGACCGTCGAAGAGATGAAAAACGAGATTCGCGCCAATAGAGAGCGCCTGTTAGCTTAATCTATTTTCCATAGCCATTTATAAATGATTTAGCATCCATCGGGCGCTTACCCTCTGGTTGCAATCTGTCTACGCTTAAAATTTGCCCATCTCGGCACTTGATTGGTAAAAGTGCCATATCAGTCGTCTTTACACGTTCCGCCTCTAAAATGATGCAATTTTCGCCAAAGAAGGCATATTTAGGCTTAGGAAAACCCTGAAAAGCCTGAATTTTACGAAGCGTCTGCTCTGCGCTATCTGTTTCAGGAGTCAAGAAAGACATAGTTTTGTCTAATTTTGTCGTAAAAGTCGCTTTTGTCTCATTTTGCGCAACAGGGGTAGGCAAATTGTTCAAATTCGATACCAGCCACCTAGCCCCCGCCTCAGCTAAAGTTTGGTATAAATAATCCTTCAAATCTGGGCGGTCGGCATCATCTGGCACCACAGTAGTCTGATAATAAACCGGTCCAGCGTCCATCGCACGTACGAGTTTCATAATAGACACTGAAAACTCCTTGTCACCATTTAAAATTGCACTCTCTATTGGCGAAGCTCCGCGATACTTAGGTAACAGGGAAGGATGAATATTCAAAATCCCCTCTGGCTCAAAAACTTCCAAAACCTCAACACCGATTATCACTCCAAAACTCGCCAAAACCCCATGAGCTTCCGGAAATTCTTTTTTCAGCCTTACCACCTCTGTTAAATCCGCTTTATTTCTCGCATGAAAAATTACTTCAAAATGCTGTTTTAGCACTCCTAGGGTATAGTCTGCTAACGCTCCATTACCAAAAAAGATAATTTTTTCCATCTATTCCTCTGGGAAAAGCTCCTTATTACCAGCAATTTTCTTATCATAATCCACCGGTACCAAATCACCCTTATCGTTCATCTCATAAAAAGCGTCTTTTTCTTCCTTAATATGGTCGATAAATAAAATTCCATCTAGGTGATCGATTTCGTGTAAAAGTGTGCGCGCCAGCTCGTCTGTAGCTTTAATTCGCACCTCTGTGCCGTCCTCTAATTTAGCCTTCACACGGACCTTAGTGTTTCTTGGCACTATACCATAGATTTTTGGCACCGATAAACACCCCTCATAGTCCTTCTTAATTTTACCCTCAGCACGCACCACTACCGGATTAATCAGCGCTGTAAAAGTAGCATTTTTCTTGTCTTCCATATCGTCGCGCACTATAATAATTCGCTTATTTACTCCCATTTGTGGCGCCGCCATCGCCGCAGACAGCTCATAAGGATGCTTTTTCTCCCAATCTAGCGAAAGTTTACGCATTTCTTCGATAATATCCAAAATTTCAGGGGTAATCTCCCGCACTTTCTCTGATTTTTCTCTCAATCTCGCATCCGGCGTCGTAATAATTTTCATATTCTTATTATACCATATTAGTGGGCTAAAATCTAATCTAACCTCCTAATTAATCAGCTCTTGACGGTGCTCGGGGGGGGGGGGGGGTATAATATAGGTATTAACAATCTTAAAGGAGGTTTTCTTCATGCCGATAGAAAAAGAATTAAAGGGCAATGAGCAAATTGGTAACGAAACCAGCAAAGTAGAGCAGGTATTAGGCTCGATGCCGAAAGATTTTAATGAATTTCGTTTCCAAGTTGAACAAGAAAAATCACCAGAAAATTTTAGTAGTGTTTATGCTGAAGTTGCGAAGAATGCTTTGATGAATTGGAATGGTTTATCAGAGGAAGACGCAAAAAATAAAATTGAAAATTCGACTTATGAAGAACTTGAATCTCAGATTGGTGCTGAGAGCTCTATGAAAGCGGCTTGCCGAGCAATGCTCGGGGCTGAAAATTCCAATCTTTTCGATAATCTATATAATGGGGTGCTTAACGATGATAAAAGTATTGAAGCGCAACGCGCTTTTGCTGTGATTGCTGAGCGAGCATCCGAATATTCAGACGAAGAAAATGGTGCTGAAAAATTTACTTTAGATGTTCTAGAAGAAGTCCACGGGCAATGGATGCACGACAATGTTAAAAAGTTTTTTGATCCAGCAAGAAAAAACAAACAGTATCAATTTTTAGATTTAAATGGTATAGGCTTTAAAGAAGCCAAAGCTGATTTATTATTTGTTGAACCAATATTAAATCGAGCGGGCATTGAAATTAATCAAGAGAATTTAGAGGATGAATATGAAGAAAATGTAGATTTGGCTGAAGATGCTGGCGCATATAATAGCGGAGAACAGCACTGGACTCAACTTATAGCCGACGAGTTGTATGCTGAACCTCTTTTGCGCTCACGTTATATGCCAAATGAAGTTGCCGACGCAATTCGTGGTAATAAGGAACTTGTCGAACATATCATGGAAACCTCACCAAGAAGATGGGGGCAAGAATTTGAAGACTATTCTAGTGACGGAGAAAGTGATTTTGATGAAGAAGATGAAAAATATAGTAGCATTGTCGGCTTTTGTGACGGGGAATTAAGCAGTCTAAAACAAGCAGAACTTGCTGAGATCCACTCCGATCGCGCCGAAAAAGGTTGGGATTAAGAATCTCAACCTTATCCTTATAACAACCTCGGTGGATCTAGGGTAATTTTGAAATTTTTATCAATTCCATCGCAAATTTCTAACAACGCCTTACGGGATTTACTTCTTACAATAATTTGCCAAGTATATCCTTTGTCCGTTCGCTCGTGAAATGCTGGCATCGGCGGTGAACTAATCAAATTTTTGCATTGAACAATTTTTTTATTCAATTCACGCACTTTTTTTAGCACTGTCGCCTCCGTTTTCATGGTAATTTCTAGCTTCATGATAAAGTTATATGGCGGAAATCCAGCTCGCGCTCGCCTCTTTATTTCATATTCATAAAATCCCTGATAATCTTCCGTTACCGCAAAATTTATTACTGGGTGCTCTGGCCTGAAAGTCTGAATAAATACTTCTGCCGTATCGATATGTCCGCGTCCTACGCGCCCCATCACCTGAGTGATAAGCTGAAAAGTCCGCTCTTCGGCCACGAAATCCGGCAAATTTAGCCCTGCGTCGGCCTGCACCACTCCCACAGTTGCCAATTTTGGCAAGTCCAACCCCTTAGCCACCGTTTGCGTCCCTACTAAAATATCCACGCCACCCGCCTTTACCCTATCATAAACTTCTTCTAGCCCAACTTTACTGTCAGCGTCAAACCTCTGTATGCGCGCTTTAGGAAATAGCTTTTTCAGCTCCGATTCTATTAGTTTTGTCCCAAATCCTTTATGAACCAGTCCAGGCGCTCCACATTTTGGGCAACAGACTGGCACTTTCTCTGTAAAACCACAGGTGTGACAAATTAGTTCGTAAGTGTCGGCATGTAAATTTAGTGGCAAAAAACAATGTGGGCACAAAATCTCCTCCCCACAGCCCTCACAAATAGTCAAAGGGGAAGAACCACGCCGATTATGAAAAATCAACGTCTGTCGACCCTGTTCTAGGTTCTTTTTTATTGCATTAATTAGTGCGGTCGAAAAATATTTATTTTTTGAGAAACTTTCTCTATCTTTAAAATCCACGATCTTTACAGTCGGCTTTATCGCCGTATCTTTAGCTTTCTCTGTTAACTCTACCAGCGAACCCAATTTTTTTGCCAAATAAAAATCCTCCACTGTAGGGGTAGCCGAGCCCAAAATCAGCGGTATTTTTAGTTCCTGAGCCATAAAGCTCGCTACTCTTATTGCGGAATATTTCGGTGAATTTTCCTGATAATAACTGGACTCATGCTCTTCATCAATAATAATCAACCCTAGGTTATTGAGAGGTGCAAACAGGGTAGAACGTGGGCCAATCACTATCTTAGGTGTGCCGCTTTCTAATAGTGCTTCCCATATTAAGTGCCTTTCCGCCTCTGTTTGTTTAGAATGAATCAAAACTACTTTATCACCAAAAAACTCCTGAAAAACCCGAACAAGTTGCCCGGTTAACGCTATTTCCGGCACTAAAAGTATCGTAGATTTTTGCTGTTTAAACGCATCTAGAGCCATTTTAAGATAGATGTTAGTTTTTCCGCTTCCGGTTACCCCATTTAATAGTTTCGTGGCGCTACGAGCCTTCTCAAGGGCTTCTAGGGCATTTTTCTGGGCTTTATTTAGCTTAATTTCACGATTTAATTCTATTTGTTCGGTTTTTTCACTCTTACCGAACATTTGTTCGGTTTTTCGACGTTTTTTCTCGACTCCAGTCGGTAAAATTAAACTTACGGCGTTTGCCATTAAATAATAATCATTTACAAATTTCGCGGTCTTTACTAAATGGTTCGGCAAGGTCTCTGAATACAAAATTTTCAAAATTGATTTAGTTTTAAAATTCGGTTGAGCAACTTTTTTCACTATTACACCGGGCACAGTCTTTTTACTAAGCGGAACTAATACGATTTGTCCAATCTCTAAATTCTCATCAAAATCATAGGTCAGCGCGCTACTCATCCCCTCCACCATCACCTCGTAAAACATATTTCTATTATACCACGAATAATTTATTGTAATTTTTACAAATTTAAGAAAGAGTATGATATAATAGATACAATCTATGCGAGGTAATATGTTAGAAATCTTTGTCACATCTAGGGTCCGCCGCAAAATTTTGGTGGTTTTTGCCAAATATCCAGATTTCAAAACCCATGTCCGCGGTCTAGCAAAATTAATCAAGGAAGACCCAGGTAATATCCAGCGCGAACTCGAGCGTATGGCGGCAGGTGGATTTTTAACTGTCACTAAAAGAGGTAAAACTAAAATTTACCAAACTAACAAGCAGTACCCAATCTTAAAAGAACTCCAGAGCATCGTCATTAAAAGCCAAAAGGGTAGTAAGCCTAGTAAAACTATTGGATGAGCAAATTATTTAATCAATTATTAGAGAAGCGTGGGTTCACCGAAGATTTTTTGCGCCCTAAATACGAGAATTCCGCCGATCCTTTTGAATTGCCAGATATGGAAAAAGCAGTTAACCGTATAGGGCAGGCTATTAAAAATCACGAAAAAATCTTAATTTACGGCGATTACGATGTTGATGGTATCACTGCCAGTACTGTGATGGAAGACGCCTTAAAGCTTGCCAGTGTTGAACAAAAAAATATTACTATTATGCTACCTAATCGCTTTACCGATGGCTATGGCATGAATCCGCGTCTAATTAAAACTGCAGAAAAACAGGGAATTACCCTTGTAATTACCGTGGATTGCGGCTCGCGCAATCACGATATTATTGATGAGCTTAACCATCTAAAAATAGATACTATAGTTACAGATCACCACGAAACAGGTGATACTCTCCCAGATGCGCTTGCAATTATTAACCCCAAACGCCAAGATTACAAAGATGATAAATTGGGGCTCAAAAACCTTGCTGGCGTGGGCGTAGCTTTTAAGCTAGCTCAAGCTCTCGTGAATAAAAATTTTATACCCGCTGGACAAGAAAAATGGCTACTCGACCTTGTTTTAATCGGTACCATTTGCGATAATATGCTTCTCACCGGTGAAAATCGCATTTTAAGCTATTATGGTGTTAAAGTTCTTGAAAAAACTCGTAAGAAAGGCCTAAAAGAACTGATGAAAACTGCCAAAATTAACCAAATTACCTCTGAAACTATCGGTTTTCAACTAGGCCCTAGACTAAATGTGGCTGGTCGCCTAGAATCTGCCGAAACAGCACTAGAACTTTTAAGAACTAATTCCTCCGCCGAAGCTGCCAAATTATCTGTAAAATTAGAAAAACTTAATCAAGATCGCCGTAAAAAGCAAAACGAAGCCATGAAAGAAATAAATTCACACGATGTTCTCGAAAACCCAGTCATTATCGAGACAGGGAATTATTCTGAGGGAATTTTAGGCATTATTGCTAGCCGTTTGGTCGAAACCCATCATCGCCCAGCCTTCGTTTTAACAGAGGTAGAAAATGATATTCTCAAAGGCTCGGCGCGTAGTTTTGGTGATTTTAATCTGGCTGAAGCTTTAAATAGCGTAAGTGATATTATTATCGGTGGTGGTGGACACGCTGCTGCCGCTGGCGTCAAATTGAGGCGCGAAAATCTTTATGCGTTTCGTGAGCGCATTAATGAGTATTATCGCGACCTTAATCTTGTAAATCAGGAGCAGTTTTTAAGAGGTAAACCCGACCTCCATATCGCCGATTTTTCCGATTTTACCCTAGATTTTCTAGAAGAGCTTAAACTTCTCGAACCTTTTGGCGCCGGCAACGAGGAGCCAATTTTCTGCCTAGAAAATACCGAAATCATCAGCGCTACCAAAATGGGTAGTGACCAAAATCATTTGCGCCTAGATTTACGTGATAAAAATAACTCACAGCTTAAGTCTATTGCTTTTTACGCCGACGGAAACTGGCTTAAACTCACTCCAGACGACCAAATTATTCCGTTAGTTAAGCTTGCGCTCAATGATTTTAACGGGGTAAAATCTGTCGAGGCTAGACTTATTGACATAAATATGGTATAATAAGGTTATGAAGAAAGTTATTGTTAAATGTAAACTCAAAAATCGCGATAATTTTGAAAAAAAATTAAGCGATATTGATTTGGATTTTTCACAGATTTATTGGCAACATGATCGTGTTTATGTTCCAAAAAATTATCAAAAAAACGCTAACTTTCCGCGCTTAATTATGCGTACTGAAATGCGCGCCGTTGATAAGCCTGCGCATTACTATTTTATTTTGAAGCGCCATATCGAAGATTCTGATGTTGATATTGTCGAGGAAACTATGATTCGTGATTACGAAAAATTAGTTAACATCATTTTGCAACTTGGTTTTAAACCGATCGCCGAGGTTTCTCGCCGTCGCCAAGATTTAAAAATGAGCGAAGGTAACTCCATTTATCTCGATAAAATTGAAAACCTTCCAGGTTTTTATGCTAAAATCGAATCCAATTTAGATCAAAATGATTCTGTTATTGCCGCCAGGGAAGATTTAAAGAAAACTTTCCAAACTCTCGGTGAAAATAATTTCATCGATTCCACTTATTTCGAAATTGAACAAAATAATTAATTATCCCCTCGGTGGTTCACCATCTGGTTCGCCGAGCAACTTTTTCGACTTGATTTCATATCGCCTACCATTTACCGGCGAAATATAATAATCTTCATTAATTAAATTCACAAAAGTCGACAAATCTTTGTCATCCATGATGATAATCGAACCGTCATCGTCAGACATCAAATCCAGTTGCATCTCGTCTGCATAATCAAGTAATTTATCTTGCGGCATTTCCTCAGCGATATCCAGCGCCTGCACTTTTTTCAGAATTGATTTTTTGTCGGCAAGAAGGGAATTGAGCGTTAGACCCTCCGCAAACGAAAGTTTATATTTTTCAGTTAACTCACGCGCCTTTTCCTCTGCAATCACTTGCGACTTAAAATCATACTGGAACAAGTTTTCGAATTTCGTTTGATTAAACACAACAATAGTTTTATCGATAATTGCTACTTGATTATCATCTGGCATTTTAAGCGCAATCTCCGCCGAAAATGGTTCGAAACTTTCGCCATTAATTTCCCAAGAAGTCGCACCTTTTAGCGCCGATGAAGCCGAAAGCAATTTCGCGATATAGAAAGTTTTTGTGCCACTATCACCACCCGGATAGGTAAATTTCGCAATAATCCCTTTAACTTTTTTAAAGTCATACTCATTTTCAGAGAAATAATCGATATCGCGGTATTCATTTTCAATCAAATGAATCAAAGTCTCCGCACGCCCAACGTTACTGAGTTTGGTATGATAAATTACCTTATCCTCGCCATCGGATTTTTCGTATTCACGACACTCGAGCCCTTTATCAGCTTCCTCGATAATAAACCTCGCCGCCTCTTGCATAAATAGCGATTTTACCGCACCAGTCAATTTATCGGAATATTTTATCTTAAATGGTGTGTAATTTTTATTAAACAAAAACAATTCTGCTGAAACATTATTTTTAACTTCTTCAATTTCATTCGCCCACAAAAACACATCAAATTTTTCAGCTGTATTTTTCTCGTCTTTTTCCATATTATCTCCACTTATTTAACCTATTATATCACAATTTCACACCAGAATAATACAACAATTTTCACTAAAGGTAAGTTATAAAAAGCATATAGTGATGCTAATCCACAAATAATCAAAAACCAAAAGAGAATTGACTCAGTATCCTAATTATACCACAAGCGGTATAAAAAATCAACCCCATTTGTTCGGTTTTTTGCGACCCCAGAAAATTCACTTTGTTCGGTTTTTGAAAAATCCTTGTTCGGTAAAATAACAGGGAAGTTTTTCACACTTGTGGAAAACTTTGGGCTAAATAGGGAAGCAAAAAAAGTCGAAAAAAGCACTTGCATTTTTTTTAAAAATGTCATAAACTTGAATTAGCGAATAAATAAATAAAAACGCTAACAAAAAAGTACCTTAAAAAAGTTTGAGATCGACCATCTAGGAGTTTCGGCGCGCATTAAATCTTAAGCGAGATGCGAAACCAAAGTCGTGCGTTCTTTCCTCACACACCTCCCAATAAAAACTCTAATGGTTAAAAACCAAACACAATAAGTCTCTCAACGGCTATGATTATAAGGCCTGTTTTTATAACAGCCAAAATCGTGGTAGATAAATTGTGTTAAAAAATAAAAATCAAAGCAGAAACAAACCCGCTGAAATTTCTAGTTGAACGATCTCAAACGATGTATAATATAAGTATGGAGAAACTACATACGCCTGTATTATTATCAGAGGTCTTAGCAGGTTTAAATCCGCAGCTAGATGAGTCTTATTTAGATCTTACCGCTGGTTTCGGAGGACATGCTAAAGAGATTTTGGATGTAACACAGAATTATAAAGATTCAATTTTAATTGATCGTGACGAAATTGCTACGAAATTTTTAGCACAAAAATTCGGCGACCAAGTTAAAATCATGAACCAGGATTTTTATAGTGCTATGCTGCAGCTTTCTGAGTGTGGAACGACTTTTGATTTAATACTAGCAGATTTTGGGGTTTCTTCTCCGCAACTAGATAATGGAGAGCGGGGTTTTTCGTATCAACACGATGGACCACTCGATATGCGTATGGATAGTCGGCAGAAGTTAACGGCTCACGATGTGGTGAATAAATATAGCGAAAGGGAACTAGCAGAAATTTTCGTGAAGTTTGGTGAGGAGCCAAAAGGGCGCGCTAAAATGCTTGCTCGGGAAATCGTTCATCATCGCCCGATTAATACCACCAAAGAACTTACCGATTTAATTATCAGCAAATCTAGGTATTCGCATACTCATCCGGCCGCTCGCGTTTTTCAGGCTATCCGTATAGAAGTCAACGATGAGCTTGATGAAATCAAAAAAGCTTTGCCGCTTTTACCGAAATTACTCAATAAAAACGGTCGCGTCGGAATTATTACCTTCCATAGTCTAGAAGATCGGTTAGTGAAAGATTACTTTAAAGAAGCCAGTAGCTTCGGTGAGGAATCCGAACTTCAAATTATTAATAAAAAGCCTATCATTGCGGAAAATGTGGAGTTAGTTATCAACCCGCGAGCGCGTAGCGCTAAACTGCGCCTAGCTAAGCGGAATTGGTAAAAATAAAAAATAAAAACAAAAGGAGGCAATATGCCAAAGCAAATCGTCATTGCGAACAAATCACGCAAACAAACTATCAAGGTGAATTTCCGTTAGTCCTTCACTGGGCGGGAGATATCCCGCCCAAAATTCCCAGACTAACGCTATGGGCCTTTTGGCTCACCAAAGAGTTTTTCACTAGAGGAGTGGAGTGTATGACCTTCCCGAGCCAACTTTTACGGATTACTTGTAGCTCTGTTCGTAGAAGTGCTCGGTCTAAGTGGAGAATAAACATAAATATAAACATAAAAATAAAATTTCAGCGAGGAAAAATTAAAAATGCAAAAATACACCACCAGACGTGCGGCAGTAAACACCGGTTACGCCCGTAATTATAATACTGTTCGTCATGCCAAGCGCAGCCTTGGTTCAATTTCACAAATTGTAATTATTAGTATTTTAACTTTAATTGTTGGTTTGATTTATGTAGCGGAAAGCACTAAAGCTACTAGTTTTGATTATAGTATTTCCTCTGTCGATGCTGAAATTACTGAGATGACTGCTGAAAAAGAAGATTTAGCCGTTGAAAAGGCGCGTCTGAATTCAGTAGCTACGGCAAAAAATAGTGCCGTCGCAGCTGCTATGGAAGACGCAACGGTGTCTGGATATGCCACAGAATAATTACAACTACCAAGTTTCCATTCCAAAAAATCCGGAATCCCACCGAATTAGAATTTTGAAAATGGTTGTAATTATCGCGCTCGCAATTATTATAGTGCGGCTTTTTTTTATCCAAATCCTTGAACATGATGAATGGATGGCGAAAGCAGATGAAGAACACACGATTCTTGAGACTATTACCGCCAAACGGGGTGAAATTTATATGATGGATCAAGGGGAGCCAGTGGCTGCAGTACTTAACCAAACCACTTATCAAATTATTATCGATCCTGCTGTTACAGATAAAAACGAGATTAAACATATTTTAGAAACTTACGCTAAAGATTATATTTCTGCCGATTTGGAAGAAGTTTATTCTACCGAAGGTTTACGTTATTCTATTGTCGCTAAGAATGTCCCACGCGATATTATTAAAAAAATTGATGCCGAAAATCCCAGCTTGGTTTGGTTTAAAAAATCCAATAGACGGGTTTATCCAGAAGGAACGCTCGGCTCGACTTTGCTTGGTTTTGTAAACGCTGATGGTCTTGGCCAATATGGCGTAGAGGGTTCATTAAATAATATACTTTCTGGTGAGGACGGCCTTGTCAAATCTACTGCCGACGTCAATAAGGTTGCGCTCAGTATTGGCAATGATAACGTTAAAATTCCTGCCAAAGATGGTGAAGATGTTGTGCTTTCGGTTGATCGTGGTTTAGAACGTGGCACCGAAGAACTTTTAGCTAAGCATGTTGAAAAAACCGCCGCTACTAATGCCGCTGCTTTAATTATGGATCCTAACACTGGTGAGGTTATTGCTATGACCAGTGTACCAAATTATAATCCAGCTGATTATGGTAATGTACCTGATGCCTCAGCTTATATTAACCAAGTTACCGAAGTTCCATACGAGCCAGCTTCTACTTGTAAAAGTTTCGCTTTTTCGGCCGCTATTAACGAAGGTGTAATGACTGCAGATACCACATATTCTAATCAGGGTTATGAAATTATTGATGGCTGGAAAATCCAAAACGCCGAACAGCGCGCTAAACTTCTAGGCACAATCGATATGCGAACTGCGCTTTACTGGTCGCTTAATACGGGCTCAATTTACGCACTTAAATTACTTGGCGGAAATCCAGGCGCTATTAACCAACAGGGTAGGGAAAAGCTTTATGATTATTATTACAATAAATTCCGCTTAGGCCAAGCTACTGGCATAGAACTTATTGAGGCCGAAGGATTTATTCCAGACCCTAACGAAGGTTATGGTCGTGATTCTGTATATGCTAATATAACTTTTGGTCAAAACTTAGGTATTACTATGATCCAGACCGCTACTGCGTATTCTGCGGTGGTTAACGGTGGAATTTATCACACCCCAACCATCGTAAAAGGCATTTATAAAAATGGGGAGGTCAAAGAAGCTGACTTTTCATCGAACGGAAAGGTCTCTGACAAAATTTTGTCGGATGAAACTAGTGCCATGATGCGCGAAATGTTTGTTAATAATCGCAACTACAAAGTCAAAGGCGGTATTGACCGACCAGGCTATAGTATTGGTGGTAAATCTGGCACCGCTCAAGTAATTGTTGATGGCGCCTATGATGACACCATGAAAGAAACAGTTGGTACCTACATTGGCTATGTTGGCACAGAGGGGGAGTTGCCAAAATACGTAATAATGGTTAAAATGTGGGGGGAGGGTCAGTCACTAGACGGCGGACTTTCCGGTTATCTCTTCGATGATCTTTCCAACTATTTGATAGATTATTTAAAAATAAAACCAAAAGGATAAATATGACATTAAACGACGAAATATTTTACGGATTTTTATTAGCTCTAGGTGGATTTTTGTTGTCAATGACACTTACACCAATCTATACCCACTTTGCTTATAAGTATAAATTCTGGAAAAAACAAAAAGAAACTACTGTGGATGGCAAAAAACTACCAATTATGACTAAACTTCATGCGCACAAGTTTAAACGTGTTTTTCCAACCATGGCCGGCTTAATTGGTATAATAGCAGTTACTTTAATAACCTGTGTTTTTAACCTAGATCGTGGACAAACATGGCTTCCACTTGCTGGATTTTTGGGTGGTGCCGCTGTCGGTATGGTTGATGATCTAATTAATGTTTTTGGCTCTGGTAAAGGTGCTGCTGGTTTGCGTGGTCCAGTTAAGTTTATCTTAATTTCAGTTGTTGGTTTAGCGCTCGGTTGGTTCTTCGCTTTTAAACTCGGTTGGACTACTATGTTAATTCCATTTATCGGCAATATTGAAATCGGCGTTGTCGGAATGATTTTAATTTTTGCTTTTGCATTAGTCGCTACGTCCAATGCAGTAAACATTACAGATGGTTTAGACGGACTTTCCGGGGGACTTTCTATAATCGCCTATGGTAGTTTTGGGGTGATTGCTTTGTTCCAAGGCAATATGCTATTGTTTGGCTTTTGTCTAACTGTGGTCGGCTGGCTTCTTTCTTATGTTTGGTTTAATGTTCCTCCTGCACGCTTTATGATGGGGGACACTGGTTCATTTGCTCTTGGCGCTGGACTTGGTGTAGTTGCTATGATGACCAACTCATTCTTACTTTTGCCAATCATCGGCTTGCCTTTCGTTATAGAAACTGGATCAAGTTTGATTCAACTTGCTTCTAAAAAAATTTTCCATAAAAAGATTTTTATCTCTGCACCACTTCACCATCACCTTGAAGCTAAAGGTTGGAGTGAAGCTAAAATAGTCATGCGTTTCTGGATTATTGCCGGCGTCTGTGCGATTATTGGCGTATTCTTAGCTGCTACAGGAGGCGCAATTTGAAAAATCGCAAGCATAAATCTGACTTAATTATCCTTTTCGCCACGCTAGGTTTGATGGCTTTAGGGTTAATTATTATTTATGCTATCGGTCCAATGCGCGCAAATGTTTTAAATAGTACTTATGGTACAGACTATGATTCTAGTTATTTCTTCGTTGGGCAACTTCGCTCTGTTGGTTTATCACTTTTGGCGTTTTTCTTGGCTTTTAAGTTAGTCCCTTATGAGAAAGTCAAAAAAATATCCAAAATTTTGATAATAATCGCGCTACTTTTATGTGGATTGTTATGGATTCTATCTCTTACTGGATCTAGCCTTGCTAAATGCGAACTCGGCGAATGTCGCTGGTTCAATTTTGGTTCATTTAGTTTCCAACCTTCCGAATTTCTAAAAATAGTTTTTGTTATTTATCTAGCTGATTTCTTCGCTAGAAAGAGGGAAGAGGGGGCTATCGGCGAGTGGCGTGAATTTTGGGTGCCATTTTTGATTGTTTTCGGACTTTCTATGCTTCTAGTTGTTGTTGCTCAAGGTGATTTAGGCACCGGAGTTGCTCTTTTAGCTATTGCTTTTGGTATGCTTTTTATTTCCGGTGTTCCAGCAAAACAATACCTCATTTTTATAGCCGCGGTCTTAGTTTTGGCTATTGGTTCAGTAGTTACTTCGTCTCATCGTATGGAACGCGTAGACGCTTGGATTACCACATTATCAGGCGGGGAATCTTCTGATTCTACTTATCATATTGAAAATGCTATGTTGGCTATCGGTACTGGTGGCTTATTTGGCGTTGGAATCGGTAATTCTGTTCAGGCTACAGGGTACCTACCAGAGTCTATCAACGATTCGGTATTCGCAATTATGGGAGAAACTTTTGGTTTTGTCGGTCTAGTTATCATTATTGTCATTTTTGGCATTATTTCACTAAGAATGTTAAAAATAGCTAGCCATACCGCGGATGGCAACGAAAGCTTATTTGTGGTAGGAGTTTTCGCTTGGACACTTGCTCAAGTTGTAGTTAATATTATGGCTATGACTGGCCTCGTGCCGGTTACGGGAATTACTCTACCACTACTTTCTTATGGTGGTACCAGTATGGTCTTTATTGCTTGTGCTATTGGCTTTGTTTTACAAATTTCGTGTTATACTAGTAGGGAGGTAATAAAGAAAAATGAAAATATTAGTAGTCGGGGGCGGATCGGGGGGGCACATCACTCCAGCCGTCGCAGTAACTCGAGAAATCCTGAATCTCAAACCTCGCGCCGAGGTTGAGTTTTGGACTGATTTTAAATATCATAAAAATGTCACCAATCTAACTACCGAAATCGGTGTGGCTTGGGGTGAAGAAGTTCGTACTAAAAAAACTCCGTATATTCGTGTTCGTACTATTCCAGCCGGTAAATTCCATCGCTATGCTAACTGGCATTTTAAAGATTATTTTGTGCATTTTGGCATTACCGTTAAAGAGTTAATACTCGGTAACATTCTTGGATTTTTAGGTTTTGTAGCTGGGTCTATCGTTAGTTTTGTTCGCCTATTACCACAGAAGAACCGCCCGAACGTTATATTTTTAAAAGGCGGTTACGTCTGCTTATCAGTTGGTCTAGCTGCTAAAATTTTTAAAATACCATACGTAATTCATGAATCTGATGCCGTTTTCGGTCTTGCTAATCGTTTGCTTATGAAAAAAGCCAAAAAAGTCGCTTTTGGTATGCCGATTTCTAAAGAAGAGCAAGAAAAACACCCTAATTATGTCTGGACTGGTATTCCAGTCGCTCCTGAATTTAAACCAATTTCTGCCTCGCGCCAAGAATCACTCAAAAAAGCTTTTTCATTTAATCCGAGTAAACCTTTGGTGGTAATTACTGGTGGTTCGCAGGGCTCTGAGAATTTAAACGAGACTACCCGCGCTATTTTACCGGAGTTATTAAAAAATACTTCCGTCGGTTTAATTGCCGGTCGCAAGCATTATGAAAGCATGGTTGATCTTAAGAGATACGAAAATTGGAACAAAGCTTCGCTCGATTCTAATTTTCGAATGTGGAATTTTAATACCACTATGGATGAGCTTATGGGTGCTGCTGATGTAGTTGTTTCACGTGCCGGCGCTACCACCATTGCTGAACTCGCTACTTTAAAAAAACCTACAATTCTAGTACCTTTTGCGCGTTTGCCAGGTGGTCATCAAACTAAAAATGCCGAAAGATTATCAGAACTTAATGCAGTTTCGGTTGTTGATGATATAAAAATGGTAGAAAAACCAGAAATTCTACTTGAAGAAATTCAGCATCTATTAAGATCTCCAAAGCTCCGTAAAGAGATGTCAGAGAATTTCTCTCACGAAGCCAATCCCAACGCGGCTAAAAATCTAGCTGAAATTATTCTAGCGGAAGGCACAAACTCGTGAAAAAACATTCTAAACAAATCGAGGAACCATCGCCTAAGCCAGAGCCGACGTTAGCTCGCCGTAAGATGAATCGCAATTCTACTATTAAATCTGGTCGCACCATTGCCGAAAAAAGGGAACGATTAGAAACCGCCAACGAGCGTTCCATTGCTCGTAAAAAAGATAAGAAAAAGAAGAAGTTTCGCGTTTTTTTCACATCACTTTGTTTTATAGTACTAGGTCTAGCTTTGGCATTTTTATATCATAATTTCTCAAGCATTCAGGCGTCAATCAATGAACTTACCGAAATCAACGATGATTATACCCCTACTATTCAAATTATCGATGAAGACGCTAGCGCCACCGATGGAAAAATTACCAGTCGCATGAGTTCTTTTATTGGTCAAGTCGAGCGTGATTTCCGTGACCTCAGTTATATCCCTGTAAAAGCCGTTATCCCTACTAATACTATTCGCGAAGTTGATTTTTATCTAGAAGGGTATGGCGGTTGCATCAAAACTACTATTGACCGCGGCTCCGCTGTCTCTGTAGAAGATGCAGACCGGCTTATCCGTTATCTAAAAGCACAGGGAATTAACGATTTTACCTATATTGATGTCCGAATAGAGCATAAGGCCTATTGGAAATAGGGAAGCGTACGATTCTGACAATCCCCTATTTTTGTTCGGTTTTTGTTCTATATTTTGTAAATCTTTTTTATAATAGATTTCTAAGTAGGGCAAAGAAACAGGTTAGAAAAACAAAAAGGGAAATAAAAACGGGGAAATGTCAAATCCGCAAAAATCTGAAAAATCACCCAAAACCCCGCAAAAACCTCGCCCAGGAATTTTTTAACCGCTGATTCTACATATTAGATTCCTTGACTCACCGTAAATAGGCTAAAAATTTGAAAAAATAGTGATGAAAAGCCGATACTGGAATATCGGAAAGTTTCATCAGATTATTTTTTTCAAATTTTTACCAAAGGCGAGTTAAGGAATCTAATAGTTTAAACGTGAAAAATTAATAGTCTACAAAAGAACTATTATTAGCCATAAGCGGTTTTTAGAGCTATGCCCTTATATTTCTACCATAAAAGACGATTAACTTACCGTCTTTTTATTATAACCTAAATGTCCTAAAATCTGTGTTGTGCGACATTATGCTTATGCTAAGAATATGATCCATGTTCCATCAAAAATCTACGAATTCCAATGTCTATCCACCTACATAAATAATTTTCTACTTTAATTCCCGCTTCGTTTTTTTATTTTAATTCTAAATTCAACTTAATGTTTTATCGACAAAAATCCTTCTTCTGATTGGTCGGATTTTGCACTTCGTGATGTTTTTGGCTGATTAACAGGGGTGAAAACAGGGGTAATAGAACCAGACATCTCACCCGTAACCTTGGTTGATTTATTGGTTTTAACAGAGGGAACTACAGAGGTAGATTTTTTAGTATGTTTCTTGTTTTTGGTATGATTTTTAGCACGTTTTTTCCCTGTTTTACGTTCACTCGCCTCTTTTTTAGTAGTATCGGTCGACTCTTTTTCGGATTGCTCTTTTTTGGCTATTTCTTCGGTTTTTATAAATTCCACTTTTCCCTGACCAGATTTTTCCTCAGCCAACCTAGCCAAATCCTTTAAGCTTAAACGTTCTTTACCTTCAGCGGCATTCGGACTAAGCTTAGACTTTATAAAATCTGCTTGAGGCGTCGGAGTTCTTAAGTTCGGTTTTTGTTCGGAATAAATAGGCTTAAAAACTGGTTTTTCACGAGTATTTATCACCATTTTAGGTTCAGGTTGACGTCCAGAATCAGATAATTCCCTCTTGTATTTTTCGGATTGCTCGATAGTATCACGAATCTCTTTTTCCACTTCTAGGCGTGGTCTAGCAAAATACTCGCGTGAACGATCTATAATTGCTTCAAAGTTGTCTTTAGGAGATTTAGGCAAAGACAGAGTGGTCGCTGAGAATGCTGGTACTTTTTCACCATTTATAATCATCGAAATCACAAAATGGCGATTATTCATCTGAATTATATCAGTTTCTTCAAAAGTTGGCTCAAACTGTTTAATCAGAGATGGGGCATCGTCTGCTGATACACGGAAGGAAATTGTAGTGCCTACATTACCAAACACCGCATCGCGTACAGAATCTGTCATCTGGGCTACATATTGGTTAGCTACAGTCAAATTTAGCCCATATTTACGTGCCTCAGACAAAATAACAGAGAAAGAATCGGTAGCAAAGTTTTGGAACTCATCTACGTATAGGTAAAACGGCCTACGGTCGGCTACATTTGGTATATCAGAGCGCGACATTGCTGCTAGCTGCACTTTGGTTACTAAAAACGAACCCAAAATTGCCGCATTATCTTCTCCTATTAACCCCTTAGATAGATTTACGACCAAAATCTTCCCTTCATCCATAATTTTGCGGATATTAAACGATGATTTTGGCTGCCCAATAATGTTGCGAATAATCGGATTCGCTGTAAAAGCTCCTACCTTATTGAGTACTGGCGCAATAGACTCATTCACTTGTTTATCATTCCATTGGCCAAACTCTTGTTTCCAGAACTGTAGAACTGTTACATCTTTACAATATTCCAAGGTTTCTTTACGG
>JAZLJU010000017.1:0-6453 GCA_045618065.1 Candidatus Nanosyncoccus sp. | reverse complement strand
CCCCAGAAATCGAAAGTTTTTAGTCCCTTAGATGCAGCATCTAAAATTAGTTGAATAGTGAGGACGCCTGTGGCATGGAGTTTGGTGCCTTCAACAGATTGGGCCCCCTGGAGATTATAACGAGTGGCATTATCATCAAAGACTAACCCGGCTGCCACGACTTTACCAGAGTGGCGCACCAGATAAAGGGTGGCAAAATCTTGGCTGAGCTCGATCTTGAGATAATTTTCAGAAAAAACATTGATTTTTTTATTTTTGGCGAGATTTTTTTGTAAATTTACTAAATATTTAATATCCTTGGGGTCATGAGAGGTAGTAATTTCGAGGTCGTTTTTTTCGCGGGCTTTGTAATATCTTAAGAGGCGGGAAGGCAATTTGCTCTTAAGTAAAGTTTCATCTTGGCTTAAATCTAGCACCCAGGTTTCTTTAGGGTTTAAATCTTGGGTCTTTTTAAAATTAGAGGTGGAACAGAGGTGCTTTAAAAACTTCGTATCTTGAGGCTCAATTCTTATAAAAACACATTTTTGAGATTTTGCAAGTTTTGACAAGTTTTGTAGGGCTAGTTTGAAAGATTTGAGATCTTGAGCCACTGGGCCATAAGGGAGATAGAGATAATTCCCTAAAGGCGTGGTTTCGAGGGTGGCTAAATAGGCAAAATCGGCATTTTGCTCGTAAAAACAGGTTTTACCGAGATCTTGTTGAAGTTTTTGCCAAGCTGGTGTTTGCAATAGGGGAATATCCATAAATTTTAAGCCTTAAAAATCTTTTTAACAGAGGAAAGAGAGCGGTGTAGATAATAAACTGGTGAAAGGGGTAATTCGTAGGAGCCAAGTAGTTCAATCACGCGACCGCCAAAGCCTTTTTTGAATTCATAAACACCGTAATCAGGCTGGGTAGGGTCTGGCAGGCCTTGAATACCATAAAAATTATAGCGTTTAAGGCCCTTATTTGCCGCGTATTGCAGCATTTCCCATTGAATCGCATATTGTGCGTTATATTGCATAAAACGCTTGTAAGAGCCGGAAAATAGGTAAATAGCCTCATTTCCGTAAAGCATAAACATGGCTGCGGAAAGATCGGTAAGTTTACCATCGATTTCGACTTCGGCGAGAAGGAATTTAACCTCATCACCAAATAAATCATACATATTTTCATAATATGAGAGGGGTTTGTCGGTAAAATTGCGGCGCTCGCTGGTGGACTGAGTGATTTTTTTGAATTTATCTAACTCAGAACGTTTTAATTCGCGGACTTTCACGCCAGATTTGATGGTTTTACGGATATGATTACGGGTGTTACGCTTAAAACTAGCTAATAATTCATCAGGGGTGCGGCCATCAATATCTAAAGCAAAGAGGTATTTAGGTTGCTCGGAAACTTTGAGAGGTTTAAAGCCTAATTTAATAAGATTAGTGGCAGCTTTTTGGTGATTAAAGCCCCCTGGGACAATTTGCCCATCACGGTCGCGCTCAATCAGCTCATAATAGGGGTCGATATGAAAAACGTAGGCTTTGTGAGATTTGAGATAAGATTGCAGGTGCTTAATAAAAAAGTTTAATAATTTGGTATCTTCGTAATCGATTAAGGGGCCGCCTGGGGCGTAAAAGGTCTGATAACCCATAAAAGTAGCCTTACTCACCATCATGGTGGCGGCAAGAATTTCCCCAGATTTTTTGACACCGACATAATGGGGGGTCCAGCCGTTTTGAGCACGAAGCTCAGCAATTTTAGTAGTCTGAAAAAAAGATTTATCAGGGTGGTTATCGGCAAAAATTGTAAATTCTTCAGGTGTAAGATTAACAAATTCCATGGATTTATTATAGCATATATAAAAAATGGCGGAAGCGAGAGGATTCGAACCTCCGGTACGGTTGCCCGCACACACGCTTTCCAAGCGTGCTCCTTAAACCACTCGGACACACTTCCGCGTAAGATTATTTTATCATATCTAACCTTAAAATAAAACCCTAGAAAATTATGCGTCTGGTGATATATTTAAGACTACTAAATTCTCAATGTGGGGAGTTTTTGGGAAAAAATTGAAGGTTTTTATGCTTTTGATGATATATTTATCGAGTAACATCTTAATGTCGCGAGCTTGGGTGGCTGGGTTGCAAGAGAGATAAATAATGGTGCGGGGTTTGATTTCTAGGAACTTTTCGATTAGTTTTTTATCACAACCGGCGCGCGGTGGGTCCACGATAACGGTTTGGTCTGGCTGAATATAATCTAGTGCATTTTCGGAGTTATCAAATATTACTTTTGGTGGACGCTCGTCGCGCCCGTCGTTACGGGGCTCCTCGCTTCGTCCTTCGCTTCGCTCACGCGTCCCAAGGGGCGAACGTCGTGACTGCGGATGCCCACCAAAAGCATTATTTGATAACTCCCTAAAGGCTGATTTGTTATTTTCTACCAAAACAAGCTCTTTGTCACGGGCTACCGAGAGACCGATAGTGCCGACGCCAGAGTAAAGGTCTAATACTTTAGCCGTATTGATATGTTTTTTAATCTCTTGCAGGGTCATCTCGTAGACTGGTAGGTTGATTTGGAAAAAGCCATTGGGTGAATAGGTGTAGCTTTGGCCTAAAATTTGGTCGGAAAGGGTAGGGAAGTTTGGGTGGGGTTGGTGGTTTTCATAAAGCCCACCTGAAACTACACCAGCTTGATTGCAACGCAGTAAAATAGATTGATATTTACGGGCTTCTTCACCTCTAGAATTTAAATCTTCGATAATTTCGGAGGCTTTTTGAAAAATTTCGGGGCGTTCAAGAGAGGAAGTGGTGATAGGGATTTTACGGTGGGTGCCACGCTCATGAAAGGCGAGTTTGATTTTTTGTAGATCTTTATCCCAAAAAAGGGAATATTCCATTTTGTTGCGGTAAAAGTATTCCTGATTACTCGAGATACAACTGTTGTTTTCTGGAGACGCTTCCTCGCCATCTGGAAGGTCCACATAATTAAAATCCACACCTGCTTGTCTAAAAACTTCTTTTACCAGCTCAACCTTGAGTTGATTTTCGTAGGAAAAATCCATGATTTGCCAAGGTGAGGTGGCGAGGTAGCAAGTATCCTGAGGAGTGACACGGTGAGGGGAGGGGTTAGTAATATCTGTGGCGATAGCTTCGACAAAGTGAGATTTTTGCTTAGTGATTTGGTAATTTGTGATGATTTCACCTGGTAAAGCATTCCAGAAAAAAATCTTTTTACCGTCCGGCAGAGTGCCAAGCCCTTGCCCACCTGGGATAATTTTATCAATCACAATTTTTTCCATCTCTATATTATACCATGTTGTCATTTCAAATTTTCTTTGTTAAAATTAAGTTAATGGTAAAAAGGTCATCAATTTTTAAATCTTGTTTTCTAGTTTTTTTGTGTTCGCTCTGTTTTTTTACTCCAGTATCAGCAGCTTTACCTGAAGGAACTTTAAATTTTTATGCGCAAAATAATATCCTTTTTTATGACCCTAGTAATTGCGAAAGTCCACAACCAATCAGTGGAAATCAAATAACTTGGATTGGTGATTCTTATTCTGTTGGAGCACAATCAATAATAGAAAAGACTTTTCCAGGTATTGAATTAGGTACAAATATAAAAAGTTCTAAGCATTTTGCCACAGACATAAATGATAATCCAAGTGGTCTTACTATATTACAAGAAATTGCAGACAAAAATAATCTGAAACAATATATTGTTTTTGCTTTAGGTACAAATGACCAAAATTCAGATTTGTCTTCTAATATTGATACTATTGAAAATATTATTGGGTCGTCTAGAACTTTAATTCTAGTAACCCCACGCACATATAACTATACCTATGATAAAAATACTATTCCTTCTATAAAAAATGCAAAATCTAAATATTCTAATATTATTATTGCGGATTGGGCTTTTAAAGCAGAATCGAATTTAGATGTTTATTTTACTCCATCGGTTGATGATATACACCCCAACCAAGAAGGTTATGAAGCCTGGGTAAAAACTATTGAGGACGCTTTGCCAAACAATTCATCATCTACGTCTATTGGTGATAATAAAGATTATGAAGGTAACCAAGTTTTTACAGATGACCAATGGGAAAGAGTTCAAGAATTTAAGCCTCTTTATGAAGAGGCTGCCAAATCTGCTGGTATTCCTTGGCCAATGCTTGCTGCTATCCATGTTAGAGAATCTAATCTTTCTCGTACTAATCCTAACGCAGATGGTATCTTCCAGATTCTTGCATTAGATGTTCCATCTGGTCATGAAAACACAGATGCAGAATTCTTAGAACAAGCCAAAATGGCCGCCGAATATCTCAAGAATTCTATAAAAGGTGATACTAGCGATGACGCTGTTAAACGTGCTTTTTTCTCTTATAATGGCGTTGCTGATGTTTATATTGCACAGGCTCGTGATCTCGGTTTTACAGAAGAACAAGCTAAAAATGGTGAAGGCTCACCATATGTCATGAATAGAGCAGATAAACAACGTGATCCAAATTATAACAAAACTACTTGGGGACAAATTAAAAAAGATTATGGGCCAATTGAATATCCCGCCAATATGGATTATGGTGCATATATCTATTATCTTGCTGCTGGTGGTAATATTGGTAGTGATATTTGTAGTAATAGTGGTGCCGGTAATATGGATTTAAATCAAACTGCCATCGATCTTGCATGGCCAATTGGTGACCCACATAATGTATGGGGTGGAGGAGGAGCTACTAATGGTACTACTATGGCACTTACAGCCTCAGGACCATACATGAATGCTTTAACTGAAGTAGGGCTTACTACTTATGGAGAAGCTTTTGTTGAAATAGGTGCAAGTTGTGATGCTTTCGTTGCTACTGTTGCTCGTTATTCTGGAGTAGACCCAAATTTTGCTTGTTGTGGTATAGGAAATCAAACTAATTATTTACGTGGAGAAGGTTCTACTAAGTGGGAAGAAATTACTTATAATGATACTAATGATACATCATTTTTGAAACCTGGTGATATTCTTATCTCAGTTGGTCATATTAAAATGTATATTGAACAAGATGGAGAAGGTAGGGAGGCTCAAGCTTCTCATGGTGAACATAGTGGAGAAATTAGTAATGGTGTTTCTTTATATGATTCTTATAATGGTAGTAAATTTTGGGTATTTAGAGCGAGGTAAATAATTATGCAGAATATTGATAAAAGAAAAAAAATATTAATTATTAGTTTAATAATAACAATAATAGTTATACCTATTATTTTTGCTATTATAAATGCTTTAAAATCCGCTACGCTTATTATTAAAATTGCTCCAGAAACCGCTATTATTACATTAAATGGTAAAAGATATACTAATGGCGAGTATCATTTATACCCAGGCACTTATGATGTAGTGATAAATAATAATGATGAATCCTATCATACTGTATTAAATTTATCTAGTAATACTACTGAGCGTCTTTATAAATGTTTTAATAAGATATATGATGATAATGATTTATTATGTTTTGAAATTAATCAATATTTAAGTGAAAAAGTTAAACAAGAAAAATATAATAGTGAAGAAATATTTAAATATACCCCATATCATAGTTATGAAAATGGTTTTAATATAGATCCTTATTTTAGTGAAGATAATAAAATAATTATCCGTATTACTACTCTTTCATGTCAAGAAAATAAAAATATTATTTTAAGAGAAAAAGCTATTGAATGGTTAAAATCTAATGGTACTAATCTTGATAAATACGAAATTATTTATCAAGATAGTTGCACAAATAATTAAATTTTTTCTACACTCGTAATTATCACTTGGTTATCTTTGAAATTTTCAACGAGACATTTGCGGCGGGTGTTGTCGAGTTCAGAAAAGACATCATCGAGAAGGATGAGGGGTTTTTTGCTGAGTTTTTGTTGTAATAGTTTAGCTTCAATAAATTTGAGCGCTAAAATTATTGAGCGGGTTTCACCACGCGAGGCGGAACCATCGGCGATTTGATTATTAAAATAAAAGATAAAATCATCACGATGGATACCAAAACTAGTGTGGCCGAGATAAAGATCTTTTTGAAAATTATTTTCTAACTGTTTTAAATAATTACTCTCGGAAATATTTTTAATATCTGTCTCTAAAATAAGTTGAATTTGGTCGGAATTTTGAGCAATCGTGCGATAAGTATCTGTAAAAGATTGATTAATTTCAGTGATAAATTCTTTGCGTAAATTACCAATTTCGGAACCATATTTAGCAAGCAGTACATTCCATGAGAACATACTGTCGTTACTAAGATAATCCTGTTTTAATAATTCATTGCGCTGCTTTAGGGCCTTATTATATCTTAAAAGGGAATTACTGTATTTTTCACTAAATTGACTAAAAATACGATCAAAATAATCTCGACGCTTTGACGGGGAACCACTAACTAAATTAAGATCGGATGGCAGAAATAATACTACCGGATATTGATTTTTTTTGGGGAGTCGCTTGGTT
>JAZLJU010000016.1:0-8504 GCA_045618065.1 Candidatus Nanosyncoccus sp. | reverse complement strand
TGGAAAGTGGAAAGGTGGCCGAGTGGTTGATGGCACTGGTCTTGAAAACCAGAGAGTGAAAGCTCCGCAGGTTCGAATCCTGTCCTTTCCGCCAAAACAGCGAAAAGAAAACTTGTTTTGTTTTCGTTGTTTTGAAGGAATGGAACTAGGATATTTTATCCTGTCCTTTCCGCCATTTTAAGGATATTTGTAGGTTATTTAAGTAATGTCGATTTCGGTGCCGGAAGTGGTGTTGATGCCAAGGTTGCTCAAAGTAATCATTTCACTATCTGGAATTAGGTGAGTAGCATGAAGTTCAGAATTTATTAATTTGTCTAAATTTTCTAAGATTTTGTGGACTATAGGATTTGTAGTTGAGCACATTGAAAGGGCAATTAAAACTTCATTTAGATTTAGGTAGGTTTCTTTAAAATTGCTGGTTTTGTTTTTAATTTCTAGAATTGGTTCTAGTACAGAGGGTGAGATTAAATCGATTTCGTCTGGAATGCGATTGATAGATTTAAGAGCGTTTAATATGGTGCTAGAAATTGGGGAAAGATAGCCAGTTTTGCGACCAACGATAAATTTATTTCCTACTTGGATGCAGGCGCTAGGTAAATTGCCGCTTTTCTCGCGTTTTTCGTTGGCTTTCTCAACGATTTTACGATCTGATTCTAGAATGCCAAGTTCGTTCATAAGTAATTTAATGCGCTCAGGAACTTCTTTTGAAACGAGACCTTTTTTAAGATCGGTAAGGGCACGGTAATAGCGACGGATGATTTCATTTTTGGCGGCACGTTCGATGCCGTGATTATCCGAGATACATTCACCGATAGCGTTGACGCCCATATCGGTAGGGGAATAGTAGACAGTTTTTTTAGCGATACGATGAAGAATTTCTTTTAAAACTGGAAAAGTTTCGAGATCGCGATTGTAATTAACGGCTGAAGTACCATATTTTTCTAGATGGAAATAGTCAATCATATTTTTATCATTTAGGTCAGCGGTGGCAGCTTCATAAGCAATGTTCACTGGGTGTTTTAATGGTAAAGACCAAACTGGGAAGGTTTCGAATTTAGCGTAGCCAGCGCGAACGCCACGTTTACTTTCGTGATAAAGTTGCGAAAGACAAGTAGCGAGTTTTCCAGAACATGGTCCAGGTGCGGAGACCACAACTAGAGGCTTAGTAGTTTTTATATATGAATTGGCACCGTAGCCTTCTTCGGAAACAATGGTGTTGACATCAGTAGGGTAGCCTTTAGTAAAAGTATGAAAGTAAGTTTCGATTTTATAATCTTTAAGACGGTTGGCGAAATCGTCGGCTTTTTTCTGACCTTCGTAAAGTGTGATAACTACAGAACTAACAAGCAAGTTTTGGCTACGTAAAAATTCAATGAGACGGATAACTTCAGTTTCGTAGGAAATCATGTGGTCGGCACGGATTTTGGATTTTTCGATAGCTTTAGCACTAATACAAAGAATAATTTCAGCGTCATCTTTGAATTCTTGTAGAAGTTTAATTTTGAGGTCTGGTAAAAATCCGGGCAAAGTGCGTGCAGCGTGCTGGTCGTCTATGAGTTTACCACCGAATTCTAGATATAATTTATCGAAAGAATTTATACGTTCTTTAATTTTTCTCTTTTGGACTTTCAGATATTTTTCGGCATCGAAACACTTTTTCACAAAACCTCCTTAACATAGTATATTATATCACACTCTGTGGAGTCTGTACTAAGTTATGGTAGTTAAGTGATATTGATTTCGGAAGGAGTGATGGTGAGAGTGCTACCTGGAGTGGCGGCGCCGGATAGAATTGAAGCAGCGACGATATTTTCGACAGTTTTTTGGACAATGCGGCGCATTGGGCGGGCGCCCATTTTAGGGTCGTAGCCTTTTTCGATAAGTATTTGTTTGGCTTCCTCGGAAACATTAACGGATATTTTTTGGTTTTCGAGAGTTTTATTAACAGAAGCAATAATCAAATCTAGTACCTCTACTAAATCTTCTTTGGAAAGTGGTTTGAAAATGCAAATTTCATCAAAACGGTTTAAGAATTCAGGTTTGAATTCGTTACTTTTGATTAAACCATCGAGAATTTCTTCTTTGAAGTTTTCAATTTGGATTCCAGTGGTGATTTTTTCACGAATTTCATTGGCTCCGGCATTTGAAGTAGCAATGATGATACAATCGCGGAAACTGACTTCGCGGTTTTTTTCGTCACGCAGAATTCCTTCGTCTAGAACCTGCAGAAGTGTGGTAAGGACGGATGGATGAGCTTTTTCGATTTCATCTAATAATACGACGGAGAATGGTTGTTTCATGACTTGCGCGGTGAGACTGAGTGCATCAGCAGCACCATCGCGAATGAGGCGAGAAACATCGCTCATGGAAACAAATTCATTCATGTCGAGGCGAACTAGATTGCCTTCGCCGTTGAAGTAAACTTCGGATAGCGTTTTGGCGAGTTCGGTTTTGCCGACACCAGTAGGGCCTAAGAAAAGGAAAGTGCCGATTGGGCGATTTTGGTTGCGAACGCCAGCGCCAGCACGACGTAGAGCGTTGGAAACGGCGGAGACGGCTTCGACTTGGTCAATCATACGTTCATGGATAAGTTGTTCGAGATTGAGCAATTTTTCGCGATCTTCAGTAGAATCGGCGACTTTGACTTTAACTCCATAAGATTTTTCAACGGCAATTTCGACGGTGGTTTCGGTGACTACGCCGTCTTCTGCATAACTTGCGGCAGTTTCTAATAATAGTTTAGCTTTACCTGGCATTACAACGTCATGAATGTATTGTTCGCTTAGGCGGTAAGCAGTTGTAAGGGCTTTATAAGTGTAAAGGACGTTTTTTTGATTTTCCATGTATGGAATTTGATCCATAAGAATTTTTATGGTTTCTTCATAGTTGGCTGGTTCAACATTGATTTTATTTAGTGTATTAGCAAGAGCAGGATTTTTAGCAGAAATTTCAAGGAATCTTTGATTATCCATAATTAGAATCATACGGATGTTGCCGGCTTCTAAAATTGGTACGAGTAAATTAGAAATATCGATGGAGCCTGGGCCTTCTTCAAAGAAGAGATGGGCGTTGTCTAAGCAGAGGATAATATTTTTGGCGGAATAGATTTCGTTAAAAATACTAATCATTAAATATTCTAATTCGCTATTGTTAGAAACTGAAGAAATAATGCTTGGTGCGTCGAGGGAATAAATCTGGCGATATTTGAGATTATTAGGGACTTTAGAATCAGCATCCATTAAGGTTTCGGCGAGAGAATTAACAATAGCAGAACGACCGGAACCATAAGCACCAATTAGTGAAACATTTTGACGACCACCATGGGAAAATATATGAATCATTTTTTCGACAATTTCGGAATTTTTGGATTGTTTAACACTTAAATTAGAACTTGCGTAACGCTCAGAAAGATTGATTGCGAAGCGTTGTAAAGTTGGTGTATAACCAAAAGCTAGATCGCGTGCAATACCGCCAGAACGGACTTGCTTGCTGCTATTTTTGACAATACCATAAAGATGGTTGTACCAATTGATACCTTGATATAAATCGTCGATTGAAAGTTTGAGTTGATTTAGAATTTGTGGATAATCTGGAATTGATTCGATGAAAGCAACGACTAAAATGGCACCAGTGATTTCGGTAGAGTTGGTTTTTTCGCGCAAATTGATGGCGTTTTGGTAAATTGGTTCGATGCTGGCGGGGAAGTAAGGAGCGAGAATTTCAAAAAGTTGAATTGTAAGACTGAAGCGTGCCATTAAGAAAACGCCACTTTGGGTTTTAGGAAGGATTTTAGCGAGCTCGGTTGGAGTTAAGTTTTCTTTTAGCGTCAAAAGTAAATCTTCGGAAATTAAATCGGTAAAATTTTGAGTATTTTTAATTGGAACATTAGCAAGTGCGTGTTTTATCCAAAAATTAAATATTATTGGATATATAGCAAAACCGATTAAAATCCAACCAGTAGATTCTTTGAGTAAAAGCAAAGCGATGCCGCCGAGTAATAATGAAATAGCGACAGAATAGTTCAAAACAATAGTAGAAGTATGATTGAGAGATTTTTTGCGTTTGGCGATTTTAACGCGTGGATTTTTGGGATCGAAATCTACACTCATACTATAATCCCCATGGTAGTTAAAATAATGCCGGCTATAGGTGCTAGTGGCAAAATCGGCCAAAGAATAAGAAAGACGAGGCTAAAGATACCACCTATAACGATAATTATGGTACCCGCGAGTAATAAGAATAGACGTGAGAAAAAACCGACGAAGCGCGAAATAAGTCGGTCTAAGAACATATGGAATTTAAGGTCGAGAGAGGCGTTGGTGCCAGCAGATTCGGCAGATATTTGACGAAATGGTTTAAACAGTGTACGGATAAGTGAACCCATGCTAAAAAAATCTGTGATGCTAGAAAAAGTTTGGCCAATCTTTTTTAAAAAAATGTGCCAGCCGGAACCATACCACCAAATTAAAATTTCGGCAACAATCATGTATATATTATAACACTTATGCTATAATAATGGTATGGATGAAAATCAAATTCAGCTAAATCGTCGTGAAAACGAAGAGAAGGCGACTGCAAAAAGAGCGCAAATTTTGGGTTTGCTGTATTTAGATACCCGTGAATTTGAAAATGAAATTCCATTAGTACCAGATTTGTTAACTATTGAAGAAATGCATAAGAACTTTATTATTCCTTTGCAAGAGGGCGGTGGGAATGAGCATTATCAGTTTATGGTGACGAGTCAAACTCCGCGTTCTTTGATTGAAAAAATGCGACAAGATTATAATGATGAAGGTGAGCGAGCGGACTTTTTCTTGATTTCTGGTTCTGCGTATCGAGTTTTTATGTTGCGTTATGATCCGCCAAAAACTATTGAATATGATGATATTAAGATTGCGGGCGAAGGTGATTCTGAAACGATAAATGCAGTTTCACAGACTTTGGCAACAGTTTCTACGGAAAAAGTTTTTGATTTTTTGATTGATCAAGCAGATAAGTTGGGAGCTAGTGATATTCATATTGAAAATATGCGTAATGAAATCCGAATTCGTATGCGTGTAGATGGGCTTTTGCATCCAGTGGCAAACATTGATAAGGATAAATATCGAATTTTCATGGGTGAGCTTTCATCGCGGGCGAATGTATCGATGGCGTCGAATGAACCACAGTCTGGGCATATGCAGAAAGAAATTAGTAGTGATGGATCAACACATCTTTTGAATATTCGCGTAGAAACAATTCCGACGATGTATGGACAGGATGCGGTTCTTAGGTTATTTAATTTTGACGAGACTTTGCTGAATCTGGATTTATTGGGTTTGTCTAAGGAAGAGCGAGCTGAAATTAATGGAGTTATTTCACATCCGCGTGGTTTGGTACTTATGGTGGGTCCGACTGGTTCTGGTAAGTCGACAACGCTTTATTCTATTCTAAATGCTTTGAATACGACGGATCGCAAAATCATTACGCTTGAGGATCCAATTGAATATGGCATTACTGGTATTTCGCAGATTCCGATTAATACAGGTGATGGTGGTTCGTTTGCAGAAGGGTTAAGGTCGGTTTTGCGTTTAGACCCTGATGTAGTAATGGTGGGCGAGATTCGTGATGGTGATACGGCGAAAACGGCAATTCAAGCTTCAATTACTGGGCATTTGGTACTTTCTTCGTTCCATGCAAATTCTACTTCGGCGGCATTTTCGAGGATGATTGATTTAATTGGTGTAAATCCAATTTTTTCGAGTTCGATTAGATTAGTGATGGCGCAAAGGTTAGTGCGCAAGTTGTCTGATTCGAAAAAAATACGTCCAGCTACGGAAGCAGAAGTGAAATATATGAGAGAGGCTTTAGCTGGCGTATCAGAAGATATTTTGTCTGATTATGATTTGGAAAGTCCGATGCTTTACGATCCGGTGCCAACAGAAGATGATCCATTTGGTTATAAAGGGCGCACGATGATTATGGAGCAGTTGGTTGTATCAGATGAAGTTCAGGCGTTTATTCGTGGAGACGTAAAAGATATTAATACAGAAGAAATTGAAAAAACCGCTAAGAAAAATGGAATGTTGACTTTAGAACAAAAGGGGATTTTGGCGGCACTAAGGGGTGAGACAACGCTTGAAGAAATTTCACGCGTGATATAATATTTGAAATATGATATAATAGTTTGCATGAGTGAAAAAGTTATTTCTGACTATAATGGTTATGATTACAAAACGGAATTCTGGGAAAAAACTGATCGTGAATATGAAGATCAGGCAGACAGAATGGCAATTCGTAAGTTGTTGCCAAAAAGAATGGACAAATTTGCCGACATCGGTGGAGGCTATGGACGCTTAGCTAATGAATATTTGAAGCGTGCACATAAGGCAATTTTGTTTGATTATTCTAAGACTGAACTTGAGCAAGCTAAAGAGATTTATGGTGATAAAATCGAAACCAGAAGTGGTGATATTTATGAGCTGCCTTTTAAAGATGAGGAGTTAGATGGCCTTATGATGATTCGCGTTACACATCATCTGAAAAGTTTAGATAAGGCGATAGCAGAACTATATCGTGTGCTAAAACCTGGCGGTGTGGCAGTGATAGAAGTTGCGAATAAGCGAACTTTGCCGAAAATTGCGCGTTTTGCGGTAGGAAAGACTGATGTAAATCCGTTTGATAAAAAACCAGCGAATTACAAGAAGATTTTTAAAGATGGCTTTTATAATTATCATCCAAAATATGTAGAAGAGATTTTTGATGATGCTGGGTTTAATGTGGAGAAAGTCCTTTCGGTGTCTAATTTTAGAAATAAAAGTTTGAAAAAAGTGTTTGGTACGGAAAGATTGGTGAAAATGGAAGATAAGGCACAGAAGATTTTGGCGCCGGTAAGGTTTGCGCCGTCGATTTATTATAAGTTGCGAAAACCGATGGAATAAGGTATAATATATCTGAAAGCGTGATTGCTTTCAGGTATTTTGTGGGCTCGTCGTTCAACGGATAGGACATATCCCCTCTAAGGATACAATGCTGGTTCGATTCCAGCCGGGCTCACCAAGGTTATATTTGACAAAAAAGCATAAGTGTGATATAATGGGGAGATAGGCGCTCATTTTAAAAATGGGTGTTTTTTGTTGTTTTATACACAAAATTTTGATTATATGATAAGATAGGATTATGAAGAAGAAAAAGGAGGTACCTGAAACGTTACAAACTTTAGTGCGGGCGTTTTTGGCGGGAGTTTGTATTGCACTGGGTGGAACGGTGTTTTTGCGTTTGAAGGGCTTATTTTCTGGCAGCGATATAGTTGGTGCGCTGTTTTTCACAATCGGGCTTTTTGCGATTTGCACGCGTGGATACGATTTGTTTACTGGTAAAGCATGTTATATTTTTGGACAAAAGCTAAATTATTTTTGGAAACTTATTTTGATAATTTTTGGAAATTTTTTGGGGTGTTTGTTTGTAGCTATGATTGAGCAGTTGACTGGGATTTGTGGGGAACAGGGAATAAATGCGACGGCGGCAGCGATGGTGGAGTCTAAAATGGCGCAATCGCCGATAAGTTTGATTGTTTTAGGGTTCTTATGCAATATTCTTATTTGTTTGGCAGTAGATGGATTTAAAAATAATCCGCATCAACTTGGTAAATATTTAGCGTTATTCTTAGGTGTGGCAATTTTTATTTTGAGTGGGACGGAACACAGCATCGCAGACATGTATTATTGGCTAGTATCTGGAGTTTTCTTTACAAATTTTGGATTAAGTATAAGCTGTATTCTTTTGATAATTTTTGGAAATTTTTTGGGTGCAATTTTTATCCCTGGGCTAGAGAAAATAGTTAAAAAATAATTATTAATATTATTTATTCTTCGTCTTCGATAATAGCGAGATGGGATTCATCTAATTGAGCTTGGTCGACAGTCGATGGAGAATCCATCATTAAGTCTACGCCGTTACCATTTTTTGGAAAAGCGACGATATCGCGGATATTATCGGTATCTTCGAGCACCATAAAAATGCGATCTAAACCTGGAGCACAGCCGGCATGTGGTGGAGGACCAAATTTGAAAGCGTTTAACATGCCGCCGAAACGGGACTCAACATATTCATTATTATAGCCGAGGATATTGAAAACTTTGTACATAATTTCGGGATTATAATTACGTACGGCACCAGAAGCGACTTCGTAGCCGTTCATGACCATATCGTATTGATCTGCAACAAGAGACAATAAGCACTTAATATTGCTTTCGGGGGACGGGTCGCTCGTGCCCGTCTTCACGGGACTCGCGCCCTCATTCTCGGTAGCAACCTCCGAAAGCCCCCGAGAAGCAATATTAAGTGCTTCTAGGCCGCCTTTTGGCATGCTAAATGGGTTGTGACCGAAGTCGAGTTTGTGGTTTTTATCGTCCCATTCATAGAATGGAAAATCAACAACCCAAGTGTAGGCGATTTCTTTTTCGTTTTTGAGACCAAAATGGTCGGCGAAAGTAATACGGAGTTGACCGAGAACTTTATTAACC
>JAZLJU010000015.1:0-8665 GCA_045618065.1 Candidatus Nanosyncoccus sp. | reverse complement strand
AACGTGTTATAATGAAGAAACTGATGTTTAGATTGTTTAAGTTTTTAAAACCATATTGGTGGCAGATTTTGATTTTGCTCGCGGCAACTGGCGGGCAAGTTTATACTACACTGCGCTTGCCGGCGTTAATGGCCGATATTATAAATAGTGGTATTGTCGAATCTGACACTGATTATATTTGGATGGCTGGTGGGCAGATGTTGCTTTTAGCAGAGCTTTCGGCATTATGTGCTTTTGAAGCAAGTTATTTTGCAGCTAGAGTGGGAACAAATTTCGCACGTGACTTGAGAGCTGCTTTATTTGTAAAGGTTATGAATTTTAGCATTTCTGATACTAAAGAATTTAGTACCGCGTCTTTGCTCACTCGAACTACAAATGATATTAATCAGGTTCAGCAGGCAGTGGTGATGATTATGTCGCTAATGCTTAGGGCACCGCTTTTTTGTGTCATTGCGATCGTAATGGCTGTACAGACTGCGCCTGACATGCTTTGGATTATTGCACTTTCGGTGACGGCAATTTTAGGTTCCGTAATATTAATTATGTCGCTTATTATTCCGAAATTCAAAATTTTTCAAAAGTTAATTGATAAAATTACTTTGCTCACACGCGAAAACTTAACGGGTCTAAAAGTGATTCGAGCTTTCAATAACGAAAAAATTGAAAAAAATAAGTTCAGCAAGACTAATGACAAGATGACTAGACTTTTGATATTTATTGATAAAATTATGGAATTACAAAATCCGTTAATAAATATAATATTTAACGGTTCCACGCTTCTTTGTTATTGGATAGGGATTTCGCTTCTAAATACGGATTATTCTTATCTTGGGAACATGGCGGCGTTTGCGCAATATGTGACTTACGTTATGATGGCGTTTCTTATGCTGTCGATCTTATTTGTAATGTTGCCGCGAGCAAATGTCTCGGCTGAACGTATTAATGAGGTTTTGCTAACTTCTAGCAAAATTCATTGGAGAGACAATACAGCTGGCGTACCGGAAAATTCTGCGTCGGTAGAATTTAAGAATGTAGATTTTAAATATCCTGATGCAGATGATAAGATTATTTCTAATATCTCGTTTAAAGCACGAGCGGGTGAAACTACGGCGTTCGTGGGTTCGACGGGTTCTGGTAAATCCACTTTGATTAGCTTGGTGCCACGTTTTTACGATGCTACGGCGGGAGAAATTTTAATAGATGGCGTTAACATTAAAGAATATAGTGAGGATGATTTAATTTCTAAAATTGGATTTGTGCCGCAACGAGGTATGTTGTTTTCTGGCACGATTAAATCTAATATCGCATTTGGTGCGCCGAATGCAAGCATGGTAGATATCAAGCAGGCGGCAGAAATCTCACAATCGGCTGAGTTTATCGAAAAAATGCCGGAAAAATACAATTCCCATATCGCTCAGGGTGGCTCAAATGTGTCTGGTGGTCAAAAACAACGTTTGTCGATTGCGCGGGCGATTTGCAAAAAACCTGATATCTATGTGTTCGATGACTCTTTTTCGGCACTAGATATGAAAACTGATAAAAAATTGCGTGAAGCTTTAAGGCCGATTACTAAAAATGCAGTGGTTTTGATAGTGGCGCAGAGAATTAGTACGATTAAAAATGCCGAGCAAATTGTGGTTTTAGATGAAGGAAAGATAGTAGGAAAAGGTACGCACTTCGAACTTTTACGAAAATGTAAAGTCTATCAAGGGATTGTAAAATCACAATTTTCGGAGAAAGAGTACGCGCTTGAATTAGCTGCCGCGAAGAAAGAAAAATCATTAAAAACAGAGGCTAATTCTGCAGCAGATAAAGAAAATCGGGGCCAGGATGGGTTAGAGGAGGCTTATGCCTAAAGTTGTTAAAACAGATAAACCGAAAAATACTAAACTTGCCATAAGTGGGTTATTAAAATCACTCAAACGATATCGTTTTTGGATTATTTTGGCGGTGATAATTTGTATCGTTGCGGCTCTAATGGGCGTATTTATTCCAAAAATATTGGGAGATATGACTACGATTGCGATTAATTCTTACCCTGATTTAGATTGGTCAGCGCTTACGGGTAAAGCGCTTTTAGCGATAGGACTATTTTTGCTGTCTGCGGCGCTTAGCTATGTTGAAAGTTATATTTTGGTAGTAATTTCAGCAAAATATATGCAAGATTTGCGCAATGATATTATTGATAAAATTTCTAGGTTGCCGATTTCGTATTTTGATAAACATAAATTCGGTGATACTTTATCGCGCATGACTAATGACGTAGAAGTTTTGGACACCTCTATGGCGAGAGCAATTGCGGACACGGCGACAAACCTAACAACTCTAATCGGCGTAATGATAGTAATGCTGACAATTTCAGTACCTTTATCACTAGTTGCATTTGTTGTGGTGCCAATTTCAATCTTTGTGGTGGGTAAGATTATGGTTTTTGCTCAGAAATTTTTCCGCAGACAACAAGAAACTCTGGGTGTTTTAAACAGTAAAATTGAAGAAGACTATTCTGGGCAAATAGTAATCAAAACTAATGCTTACGAGGCTCGCGCAACTAGAGATTTTAATGAAACTAACCGAAAATTAGCCGAAACCTCGCGCAAGGCGCAGGTATTTTCTTCGCTTTCGATGCCCGTTACACATATTTTCACTAATCTCGGCTATGTAGCGGTTTGTGTGCTGGGTGGATTTTTCGTAATTCAGGGACGTATTAGTATTGGTGATATTCAAGCTTTCGTGCAATATGTTTCTCGTTTTAATCGTCCAATTACCGAAATTGCATCTATTACGGCGACCGTGCAGGCTATTTTGGCGGCCAGCGAACGAATTTTTGAATTTTTGAATGAAGACGAGGAAGAGCCCGATATGATTCCGGCACAGACTATCGAAAAAGTACGTGGCGCAGTAGAATTCAACAATGTTAACTTTAGTTATGATAAAAAGACTCCAATTATTAAAAACTTTTCAGTTAAAATTAAACCTGGTATGAAAGTGGCGATTGTGGGTCCGACTGGTGCTGGTAAAACTACCCTTATTAATTTACTTATGCGTTTTTATGAGCCCGATTCTGGTTATATCACGATTGATGATGTGTCGACTAGAGAAATGAAACGTTCAGACGTGCGGCAGCTCTTTGGTATGGTCTTACAGGATACTTGGCTATTTTCTGGTAGTATTATGGAGAATTTACGCTATGGTAAACATGATGCTACTGATGAAGAAATCTATAAGGCCGCTAAAGCTAGTGATATCGACCACGTAATTCGTTCTTTACCACAAGGGTATAATACAAAGATTTCAGAGGATTCGGATAATATTTCGGCTGGAGAGAAGCAGCTTCTTACTATTGCACGGGCTATGGTGGCTAACCCACCAATGATGATTTTGGATGAGGCGACTTCGAATGTAGATACACGCACCGAGCAAATGATCCAGGATGCATTTGAAAAATTAACTAAAAATCGCACTTCTTTCGTAATCGCCCATCGTTTATCCACTATTCGTAATTCTGATTTAATTTTGGTGATGAAGGATGGTAATATCGTGGAACAAGGTGACCATAAAACCCTCCTTAAACTTAATGGTCATTATGCTGAACTTTATAATTCGCAGTTCAGTGAAGATTAATTTATATGTTATAATTAGGTTATGCTAGAAATTCGAGGTGTTACAAAGGTTTATAAGGTTGGTGGCCTGGAAAACAAAGCGCTAAGTGATGTAAGTGTGAATTTTCGTACTAGCGAATTTGCAGCAATTTTAGGGCCAAGTGGTTCCGGAAAAACCACATTGCTTAATATTATTGGCGGTTTAGACAGATATGATTTCGGCGATTTAATTGTAAATGAAAAATCTACCAAAAAATTCCACGATAAAGATTGGGATAGCTATCGTAATCATCGTGTGGGTTTTGTGTTTCAAAGTTATAATTTAATTCCACATCAAACAGTTCTAGAGAATGTACGTTTAGCATTAGTTTTATCCGGGGTATCAAAAAAAGACTCAGTGAAACGCGCCAAAAAAGCATTAAAAGAAGTGGGCTTAAAAGAACACATTAATAAACGTCCAAATCAGCTTTCTGGTGGGCAAATGCAGCGTGTGGCAATTGCGCGCGCACTGGTAAATGACCCAGATATTTTATTAGCAGATGAGCCAACCGGCGCACTGGATTCCGAAACTAGTGTTCAAATTATGGATTTGTTAGCTAAGATTGCTAAAGATAAATTAGTCGTAATGGTTACTCATAATCCAGAATTAGCCGATGAATATGCTACTCGCATTATTAGATTAAAAGACGGTAAAATTATTTCCGATTCCGACCCATATGATGGCAAAATTAAAACCGATTTAGCCCTAGCCGACTCCGAAAAAAAGAGCAAAAAGACCAAAATGTCATTCATCACGGCTTTGAAATTATCTCTAAAAAATCTGTTAACTAAAAAAGCTAGGACGGGTTTAGTGGCAGTGGCAGGTTCAATTGGTATTATTGGTATTGCGTTAATTTCGGCAGTTTCGACGGGTTTTCAAAACTATATCGATTCAATAGAGCACGATACGCTCACCTCTTATCCGTTGGTTTTGCAAAAGGAATCTTCAGATTTAACTGGTGCACTTCTTAGTTTAAATGAGGATGGTCAAGAGGAGGTCAATGGTAAGGTCAAAGAAAGACAAATTATATCATCGATATTAGGAAACGTTTCGAACAACGATTTAAAAAGTTTTCGCGAGTATTTAAATAATAACTACGATCAGGTAAAAGATGATTTAAGGTTAGTAGAAGATGAATATAGTGTGGATCCGCCTATCTACACAATTGATGTGACTGGAGAATTAGCAAAATTGAACCCCAACAATATTTTCACCTCTGTAATGGGAGATTCGACATTACTTAATTCTTATTCTTCGATGACTTCGGTTTTTATGCAGCAAACATCGGAGAATATCGAAAATAGCATGGAGATTGTGACTGGACGCTATCCAGAAAAATACGATGAAATGGTCATCTATCTTTCCCATCCAGAGCAAATTCCAGATCTGATGACTTATTCTTTGGGCTTCCATGATACCGACGAGCTTACAGAGACGGTTTCTAAGGTTTTGAGCGGGGAAAAGGTAGAAATCGATAATGAGCCACTGGAATTGACTTATGATGATTTAATGGGGGTAGATCTTAGGCTAATCCCAGCGACTAGTACTTATAGATATAATGAATCTTATGGCGTGTATGAGGATATGAGTAGCAACACCGATTATATGCAGAATTTGTATGAAAACGGCTCAGAGCGGCTAAAGATTGTAGGAATTGTCACTTCTAAAGATACTACCTTATCTGTAGGTAATGGGGTTTTATATTTGCCATCTCTAATAACTCATATCATAGAGGAATCTGAAAAAACTGAAATTGTCAAAAAACAGTTAGAAAATCCCGAGATTAATGTGTTTTCTGGGGTGGCTTTTGGGGAGGAAAAAAATGATTTTGATTTTGAATTCTCTGATTTAGTAGAAGTAGATAATATAGCACTTAAAAAGGCTTTTAATGTCACAATTGATGAAAATGCTATAAAAGCCAAAACTAGCGAATACATGGCACAGATTAGCGGCGATATTACGGCGGATATTTCACCGATAAAAACAACCTTGGTAGATAGATACAAATCGATGTCTAATTTATTTTTAAGTAAGCTAGTGGCGATGGGAGAAATTTCTACCCCTGAAGCAGAGATTTTAGCAACTAATTTTATAAATGGGCAAGATTTTTCCGACCTTGAAACGGCCTATATGGTGCCTCAAAATAATTTTAGGTCTATGTACCAGGGTTTAATGTCGAACTCGTTTAGCGCGCTCCTAGAGGCTTACAAGACACTTTATTCTATTGGAACTGACGAAATTAGTACTCTAGCGCCGGAATTTTCTGGATTTTATATTGAATTTATGCGGAATTCTATAGAAACAGCGCCGGTCAATGCAGCTTTTGAGCAAATTGCCATACCAATAACAGAGGCGGGTATGCAAAAATCTGTCCTTGGCGCGGTAGGGAATTTGACAGCTTATTTGTCGCAGAGTTTCTCTAGCGCGTTTAATATTGATCAAAGTGCTCTGACTAGCGCTTTTCACCTGAAATTTACCGAAGACGAGCTTTCGCGCGTCGTAATGGCAATGTTTACAGAGAAAGAGGCGAGTTTAAGCACTAATTTATCATCGTTAGGCTACCAGGATTTAGAAAAACCAACTTTTATGAACTTTTACTTTACTTCTTTTGACGGTAAAACACATTTTATGGAGTTCTTGGACCATTATAATGAACTGATGGAATCGTATAATAGCGAGGATAAGGTAATAAAGTACACCGATACGACCGGACTTTTGATCTCTTCGGTAAAAACGATTGTGGATGCGGTTTCATATGTGTTGATTGCATTTGTGTCGATTTCTCTAGTGGTAAGCTCAATTATGATTGGGGTGATTACTTATATTTCGGTGTATGAGCGCAAGAAAGAAATTGGAATTTTGCGCGCAATGGGAGCTTCCAAACACAATGTTTCCTCGATTTTTAACGCCGAAACATTTATTATTGGGTTGCTTTCGGGGTTATTCGGCGTAGGGTTTTCTTATCTAGTGATCCCGATTATTAATGTGATTTTACATAGTTTGATCGGTGACGATATTCCATTGTCAGCAACACTAGCGTCTAACACAGCGGTAGTACTGGTGATTCTAAGTGTAATTTTAACGATTATTGGAGGTTTGATACCAGCAAAATCAGCCAGTAAAAAAGATCCGGTAGAAGCGCTAAGGAGTGAATAAATTATCACCTAATAAGGTTTTATAATTCATCGATTCTATTTTTGATACGCTCGGTTACTGCTTTTAGTTTATCTGGGTTTTCTACTGGAAAATACTCCATTGGCCTTCTTTCGTCCGACCTTGTATGAGGGCTTACGTAATCATCCATAATATAAAATCCCACGACGTCGTACTGACTGGAATTAATACCTTTGTGACCATCTATTGTGAATTCTCGACACAACCCCTGCATTTCACCGAATGGCATTGGATCGTGGTCTGGCGCAGCGTCAATAATATTTTCTTCGTTATTTACGCGATAGATGACACCTACAGGAATCTGGTCCTTCTCTAGGGGCGAGTCATAATATTCAGGAGTGCCATCCAGCCCAACGGCATATATTTTTGCAAAACTAATATCACGTGCAAAACTTAAATTTTTACCGTTACTATTCCCATTTCTTTCGTTCCCGGTAGTAGATAATTCCATTGTGCCTACAAAGTCTAAATCGGCTAATGATACTCTTTCTCCTCGGTAAAGTACGTCTGGAACTTGGTCCTCACCCCCTTCTCCAACATATTCTTTCCATTCATCTTCAAATTTTGGTATAGAATCATCCGTCCGTTCAATAAAATAACCATTTTCATCTTGCTCTACTGGAAAACCTGAAAAAACAGAATTTGGATCTTTTAAGTTTTCTTTAGACCAAGAAAGTTTACCACTAAATGGAACTGATCCTAGCGTGCTCCACGAATCATCTACGTAGTCTGTTTCTTTTTGTGATTCTAATTCATGATTCATTTTGTTTACCTCGCTTCGCTTGGTGCGACGCCGGCTTCGCCGGCTAGGGTACCTGCGGTTTCTCAAAAGAGAAAGAGCAAGCTCTTTTTCTATTCGAAACCTTGGTGCCCGGGGCGGGACTTGAACCCGCACGAGTTTCCTCATTCGATTTTAAGTCGAACGCGTATACCAATTCCGCCACCCGGGCTTAGGTCTATTATATCATATCAAAACAAAAGATGGTATAATGTTTTTAATGAATATATTATATTGTGGCGATGACGGGATAAAAGATGGGCTTTTGGTGTCGGTATTGTCTTTGGTAAAAAACGCAAAAAGTTCGCTAAAAATCTACGTTCTCACAATCAACTACACAAATTCTCGACCAATTGGTGATAAAACTATTAAACTTTTGGATAATTTAGTCAAAAAAGCTGGCAAAAATAATTTCGTAAAAAAAATCGATGCGACGGAAATTTTCATTAAAAATCTACCTGAAAAAAATCTAAATACTTTTTTTACTAAAAGATATTTTAAGCCCTGTGCTATGCTAAGACTTTATACTGATAAGGTTCCCGAGCTTGCTAAACTGGATAGAATTTTGTATCTGGATTACGATGTGGTTTGCCGCAAAGACCCTATGGAATTTTATAATACAGACATGGAAAATATCGAGGTGGCAGGAACTTTAGATATTTATGGAAAAAATTTTTACCATTACAATCTTCCGAAGTTATCTCGTGGCGCTACTTGGCAAGATTTTAAAAATTATCAACCAGATTATATGAATTCTGGAGTTTTGCTATTTAACATGCTGGAGTGTAAAAAATCAAAACTTTTTCCGCGCGCGGTAAGGGTTTGCCAGAAAAAGCGGATGATGCTAGCGGACCAAGCAGCTCTTAATATGACGATAAAACATCGTAAATTAATGCCTAACGCATTTAATGAGCAACACGACCATCCTAAAGATGACACTGTTTTCCATCATTTTTCAAACAACTTTAAGTTTAAACCGTATTTTTATGTGCAGAAAATTAAGCCGTTTGAAGTTGATAAAATTCACGAAGTTTTAAAAATTACTGAATATGATGATATTTTGAACGATTATTT
>JAZLJU010000014.1:0-11856 GCA_045618065.1 Candidatus Nanosyncoccus sp. | reverse complement strand
ATACGCAAAGTATTCTTCTGGACCTATCGCACCACTTAAAGTATAATTTTTATTTTTATACCTAACCTTACAACCATCCAACTTAATCTGCCACGAATTACGATTATAAAACTCAATAAACTGTTCCGTTTTTAAAACTTCATAATAACTTAAAATTTCCGAAAACTCCAAACCCCTACACTGGCTCGCTAACTCTTCATCTTCCTCGCTTTTTTCATCTTCTTTCACTACATAACTATTCTTATCATATTTCGGTTCATAATCCAGCTGATGTTCAAATCCGCCAGTTTTTAAATTCCGCACTAAAGTAGTATATTTATCGCTTTTAAATTCATTATAACAGTTTTTCGTACCATCCCAGCACACTTCATCTATAATCTCATCATTTATTTCCAAAGTTATCCCCGCTTTAAAAGCCAAAGTTTTTGTATAATTTATGGAAGCCAGTTCACTGCCCAAAGAACTGGCCAAACGAAGGAGGATAGTCTCGCCGGTCATCCAACTGTTCTCGGGAAATTCAAAAAGTATTGAATTATTCCCGCTTGAATTAGTATAGCCTACAGTGGCTCCAGCGAGCGAAATCGGTGTGTCGGAATTCTTTCTGCCAATTTCAATCATTTCTCCGACATTGCTTTTTCCATCAATCGTATATCCAGGGTTTACAGCCTTGATGTAAATATCTGGTATACTATCGTGAATTTCATTTTCTTCCTCAAATTCCCCCATTTCTTCATCTTCGTTTATCTCGTCATCTTCATCCAACTCTTCCGATTCATCTGCTTCATTTTCAAACATGTCCTCATTATTATTCACGTCATCTTCTGATATATTCTCTAATTTTTCGTCTAAATATTTAGTTGCCGCCATAGCCGGAACGGCCCCGACCAAAGTTATAGCTAATGCAAAATATATTAAAAATTTCTTCATGCTAAGAAACCTAGCACGGCACTACTAGAATTGCAACCCCATTTATGATACAATCAAAACATGAGCGTTTTCATATCTGTTGGAATTCTTATTTTAGCTATGCTTATCATGGCTTTTTTACAATTAATCCCAGGAGTTTTTGCACTTTTTTCACATTACGCTCTTGGCAAATTCAGTAAAGCTAAAGCTTACGACCTCATGTTATTTTTCATCATTGGTGTCGAAACCATTAATGTTTGTTTATTCCTTTCCATTTACTACTTAACTTATGTTTTTAATTTTGGCGATTTCGATGTTTTTCATAGTTGTTTCACCTGGATTATAGTAGGAGTTATGACAGGGCTTAGCTTTGCCAGTTTATTCTTTTATTTTCGTAATGATAAAGGTACAAAACTTTTCATTTCGCGCAAATACGCTTCGGCTCTAAATTACAGTTCTAAAAATATCAAAAGTCGTTCCGATGCATTTTCACTCGGTGCAGTATCTGGTACTTATGAATTGCTCTTTACCATTCCGTTATATATTATTGTTTCTTTAATTATCACAAGATTTATCCCATCCTACGCAGGTATCACTGCATTTATTTTTATAATAATGCCTCTTATTTCACTTTTTTGTATCTACGCATGCTACCGTACTCGTCACAATCTCGCCGATATTATCAAATCCCGCCGAGAAAACAAAAATTTCATCCGATTTTTACTTTGTTTTAGTTACTTACTCATCGCAATTTTAATTACTTATATTGGAGTGAACTAAATGCAAGAAATCGACGAACAACTTTTACTAAAAGAATTAAAAATTGATGCCCATGGGGTAGGCATTCCAAGCGGTGCAGCCGAAATCTTTGCTAAACGTACTATCAAAGACGTCAAAAAAACTCTCAAATCTAAATCTATCATTACCGAAAAAGATTTAGAACGTGTTATCATAAAAGAACTAAAAAAATATAATGCGGATTTAGCTTATGTTTATCAAAATCGTGATACAATAATATAAGGATGGGTAAAAAGTACGATTTTAAATATTTAATTATTGGCAGCGGACCAGCTGGTTATGCTGCAGCTCTTAGTTTAGCTAAAGCCAAAAAGAAAGTAGGTATCGTCGAAAATCATTTGATTGGTGGGTCAAGTGCTAATAGCTATAGCGTACCTTCTAGCGTTGCTCTCAATTTTGCCCATGATTATCATCGCATCTCTAATTATCCAGAGCTCGCTCATCAAGATCTCACCTTTAATTTCCCTACCATTGCCACGCGTTCCTTTAATGCTATTATGAATATTAGTAAAAATCGCAGAAAAACCCTCGAAGAATCTGGCGCGGTTATCCTTAAAGGTCATGCACATTTCTTGGACGAACACACAATTGCTATAGAAAATAGAAAATTCACTGCCGAAAAATTTATTCTAGCTACAGGAGCCAAACTGAAAACTTCCGAAATTAATAACATTGAAAATGTTAGTTTCTTAACTCCGAAAACTGTCTTTAAAATTCATCGCTTACCAAAAGTTGTAACAATCGTAGGCGGCGGTTCTACGGGATGCGAAATTGCCGAATATTTCGCGGAATTAGGCGTAAAAGTATTATTGCTAGAAGCCAAAGAGCGCATACTACCAAATGAGGACAAAGATGTTAGTGAAAATATTTCAAAATATTTTATCAATCAACTCGGTATTGCTATTCTCACAAATTGCAAAGTAGTTTCTGCAGCGAAAGATGATTATAGTAAGTATATAATCTTCCGTCATAAAGATAGGGAAAAACTCGTCCGTACCAACAATATAGTACTAGCGACTGGCAGTGAATTATTAACAGATTATGGCCTAGAAAATGCTGGCGTAAAATACAAAAAAACTGGTATCTCAGTTAATAAATCATTCCAGACATCTTCTAAAAATATCTACGCCGTTGGTAGTTGTACGAATTTATCATGTTCTTCCAGTCGCGCTCACCAAGAAGGCATTACGTTAGCTTCTAACTTAATTGGTAGAAACAAAGGTATTATTAATTATAATGGCGTCGTTCGCACTATTAATACTTTGCCAAAGGTCGCAGTAGTTGGCCTTACCGAAAATGAACTAATTAAAAGAAATCGCAAATACAAAAAAGCTATTATAAGCCTAGATGAGCTTTCCGCTGGTAATATCCATAATTTCAAATATGGTTTCATTAAAATCTTAGTAAACAGAAACGGGCAAATTCTTGGAGCTTGCGCCATTGCACCACAAGCCGAACTTCTAATTAGCGAGATTTCTCTAGCAATTCGTCACAATCTTACAATTCTAGAACTCGCCAGTACGCCTTATGTTATAAATAGTTATAATGAAGCAATCCATATTGCCGCTAAAAAGCTATTGAACAAACGTTCTACTCAAAAAAAGCATTGACTTTTTTCACATATTGCGATATAATATATGTTGTGCCGCGGGGTAGAGCAGCCTGGTAGCTCGTTTGGCTCATAACCAAAAGGTCGTTGGTTCAAATCCAACCCCCGCAACCAAATTATTATATAGACCTCTAGGTCTATTTTTTATTAAAAATTATGTTCAATTGTAACTTCCAATTGTTTCTCAAGAGAAATATTTGATCTATCTTCCGGGTCGTTCCCCAAAAGTTCAAGTGGTCCAAAAATAGATAAAGCATAGTCACTTGTATCTTCAAGTCTAGTCTCTAAACGCCTATACAAATCATTTGCTCTGCCCGTAGAATCAATATTTACCTGTACATTCTTCAAATTTGCTTTGTTCTTATCTGTGATAATGGCTTCATCTTCTACATTAGTTTTAGCACAAGTTTCTCCATCAGCACAATAAAACTCCATAGAAAAATCAGTTGTTGGCTTTCCATAAGGCAAACCTACTATAAATACAAAAGTATCATCATTCCTTTTTCCATTAATAGGTTCTGGTAACTCTACCTCAGCAGAACATAAAAATTCTTCACCTTCATCACCATCAGGATCACAATATACTGCGTATGGAAGATTTTGTGCAGTCTTGTCATTAGATTTTAAGAATCCCTTTTTGTCAATATAGTTAATATCGCCATTATAGGCGCCCAAATAATTACTGTCACCATCCTTATTAGCAGCTGATTTATTATCTGTCGGAACCAGATAAAGCATTCCTCGATTAGTCTGCTCTCCATGTGTAGTATCAAAATCACTCAAATCAAACAATTCTGAAGTTTGTAGTAGAGCTAAAGATATTGTTGGGGGAATATCTGCTTGTTGTTTAAAACTAACCCTAGAACTACTGAAACTATTATAATTCTTCTGAGCTCCCGTATCCACATACCAACTAATTTTAATTTTGTTTATTTTGCTAGCGTTAACATCGTCAAACTTAGCTTTTACTACCTTAGTAGTATTAGAAGACGAAAGTGTACCCCTGTAATCAGGTAAGGAATTGTTTAACTGTACACAGGTATACTCCTGCTGCATATTATTCGAGACGTTACTCTCTGTAACTTGGTTATTTCTACCTAAAATATAGCTTACCATATCGCACCTATCGAGTTCTGCTCCTGGATGATCTTCATTATATTTCTTATAATCCTTTTCGTCTGATTCCATATACCAAAGTATTTCACCACAGCTTGCACTACCATCATTATCTGGCAAAGGCAAAGATTTTGCACTTTTCTTGAACAGACAATTCTGATAATCATAATAGGCCAGCTTAGCATCCTCTATACCAGCCATCGCCGAATCATATGCCGATTGCGACAAATCATCATTTGAAGATTTCGTCATTTCCGTGGCAATTATTGCTGCAAAACTAATCACCACTACTAGCAAAATCAATGTCGCAAAGACCACAACATAAAATGATGCCACACCTTCTTTAAATTTTTTTAATATTTTCATTCTACCCTCCGTTCGCCTGAGCGACAAAATTAAATTTATTTATTGCACAATAATCAAAATTAGCCACTGATGATTGCTTGTAGTCTTCTGGCGCAACACAATAATTACCACTAGCATTCACGTTTATCCCACCCTGTTCAGTACCTAGAATAAACGATATTGAATACAACGAATTATCCAGTGTCGCACTTTCATTTGTAATGCCAACAGATAAATCATACAACGCCAGCATCATATCTCCAGTCATAATATCTTCCGGGTCCTCTTCTATATCAGAATACGTATTCGCAGAAATATCAAAATCACCAGAAAAAACATTTCCACTACCATACCCTGATGCCGATTTGCAAACCTCTTGGTCTTCATCTGAAACCTTTAACAATTTGAAGGAATTTTTTTCCGCACTATGTCCTTCGTCATTTTTATAAATCAACCGAGCTGGTTTTATACCTCCCAACACATTATATTCTTCATTAAAAAGATACCCAGAATTCCAAATATAGGAATACGACCCCGTACAAAATGCACCAAGCACAGGTACATCTTTAATTTCTTTATCGCCAACTTCTACATTAGCAGTTTTTATTACAGAAGAAAATTTTTGTGCTCCTTCTTCCTCACATTTTTTCTGAGCTTCCCCATCTTCCGAATAAAAACTTGCACATTCGGCAACAAGAGATCTCGCCTGTGCACTCTGTACAGACGACCTCATATCATCAGTCAATTCCATTCCCATATTATTAATTTGATTCAAAGTAATTCCGCGACGATAAGCAGAGATTGCGTTCACAGTTAAAAGTGCAACTGCCAAAGAAAGCACAGAAATAAACAAAATCGAAAACGAAAGTTCAACCAAAGTAAAACCCTCTTTTGAAAACCTCTTATGCATATTATTATTATAGCATATTTTTTGGCGTTGCATTGTATTCTTATACCTACTATCCATTATTACATTTATTATCGTCATCATCATAAAAAGTACCAACCCCAGCCGAATTTTTTGCATTTTTATTAATCCTTACGTCGACTCGATTCTTTGAGTTATTGTCACCATATGGATTTACGCAAAAGTCCACCGACTCAGAACTAAAACCAGCAAAATCACTCTCGCTAAATATATTTGGTGTTTCAGCACCTGTTACGTCATTCTTTTTTTGGTTAACTTCTATAGTAGTTCCATTTTTTACAAATGTATTTATCACACCAGATTTTGGATGTCTCACTATTAAAAGTGCACCCTTAAAATCTTCAAAATTCCCACTAGTACCCGGATTAGTAAACTGTAAAACCGATGACCATTTCATATCATAACTTTCAACCATCCCAGCATATTTTACATCTTCACCTTCTTTTACTAGCACATTAGCTTTCAAATTCTTTAATAGCTCTAAGGTCTTCCCTGTTCCATTTTCATTATCAATATTCCCTACCACAGTATAAACAAAAATCGTTTGGTTTTTATTTTCATCACCAGAAAAATTCTCAGACTCCCCAAAAGTTACCAATTTACCATAAATAGCCTGATTTGAAGTTCCACCATTTACATCATTTTGGACATTATTAACCTCAGCATAAACATTCTTTAAAAAATCAACAAAGCTCTGAACTGAATCATTATACCTTTGCTGGAATATCGAATTTTGTACCCCAACTGTAACTGCCACAAAGAGCACCGCAGAAAGCGCAAGGAACAACGATATTTCGATCAAAGTAAACCCACTTCTTTTACTTTTCATAATTAAATTATAGCATAAGTACTAAAATTCACCTAATCGTTTGGAAATAGGTACATCATCCATTTTTCAAAATTCGTATAAGTTTGTCCCTCTGCTTCGACTTTTACAATTTTATACTTATTTTTTGCTGTTTCAGAATTTTCTGGCATTACCACCATATTTTCACCAGGCAACTTTTTATTTAAATACTTTCGCGCTAGAATTTCCTGGTACTCATTAGTTTTGTAATATTCATTTTCTAACCTCATCGCCTCCGTTTCCACACTAAGAAGTTCTAATTGTTTATTCTTTTCGGATAAGCTCTCAGCAAGCTCCCAGTTTTTAGACATCGCCACAATTGATTGATAAGCCCACATCAAACAAAAAATAATCGCCAAAAAAAGTACTATATTCTCTATCATCAAAAAATCATGTTTTACTCTATAATTTATCCTTCTAAATTTATCTTTAATCCCACTCATATCTCACCTAATATAACTTCAAACCAAATATAATGGTAGGGATGCTAGGATTCGAACCTAGGACTCTGCGTGTATAAGACGCATGCTCTGACCAACTGAGCTACATCCCCATATTTCTATTATAACACTTTTTCAAGACAAAAAACCCGCTAGTTCCAAAAAACTAGCGGGTAAATCTAACTATTTCTTTTTAAGAGTCAAGAAGCCGTTGCGTGGGTTTTCACAAACCTTACGATCTGCAGGAAGATCACAAGGGGTACCCTTACCACCTTCAGCATTCTTAGTGAAGAAGTAAATTGTTTGTGGTTTGCCACCGCGAAGAGTAACTTCTGATTTGCGTAAGTAGTATTTCACACCCTTACCATTGGTATGTTCGTAAGCCATTTAGCTTTCCTCCTTAAGTTAATATACTCTTATCTTATGACTTGCGGGTTCACTTGTCAAGAGGTTTTTTACTTTTTCTCTCAAAATTAAACAAATAACAGAGATAACCTCAAAATTATCCAAATAACAAACCTGATAAAAATTACAACAATAATTATCAATGTAGCCAAAATCATAAATCCACTTAAAGTCGGCGCCCAAATTGGCGAAGCAAAATTATATCTAAAAAGCTCCGTAGACGGTAAACTAGCTTTAATTTCATTATCTAAATTATCCGCTGCTGGATATTTATTAATTTCCCCCATCATACAGTTAATGTATCTTTCGTCATTCCATGTCCAACCATTTGCAACTGCTTGCCCTTTACAGATAGCTGATGCTTCCGCATATATATTACCATTCGGATTGCTCCCGTCAGACATTCTCTCTTCCGCTTCCGCCAAAGCCCTATTCGCTACACGTAAATACTGGTGCTCTAGATAAAACGGTCCTGTTCCAAATTCTATCTTTTGTTCTCCATTATCATCCCTTACATTTATTACGATATTCGAGAACGCAAAATCTTTTAGGTTATTCAAAGTTTCCATGGTTTTTACATCATCTTCTGTTTCATCTGCTTTTAAGACCGCATTTCTGAGTTCTGTCATTTTAATATGATCAAGTCTCACGAGCGTCGCATCTATAAAAAGTAAAGGTATCAAAATCACCAAAAGTTGCCAGGTTTTTATTTTATGGAACTTAATCCGCCCACGCTTTTTCATATTTAAATTATAACACAAAATTTATGCTTGCATATTTTTAACATCTTTGCTAGAATAGTTCCTATCGCTCGTAAATTTCCCAATGACCCTTATGGCTAAGAGAGTCTTGTGCGAGGTGGGTCGGTCGTAGAGCGAAAAACATTAAGGAGAAAACCAGATACATGCGTATCAAAAAAATCGGTTCCTTGAAAGCAAAAAATGCTCACAAGTCCGAAATTCCTCCTGCCGAATGGCAGAAGTTCATCGAGATTTAATCTCAAAAATCCCCTACTTTAGTAGGGGATTTTATTTATTCACCCAATTTAGCCGCAACAATTTTCTTCATCAAATCCACAAACTTATCACCGCCTTGTGCCTCATCCCACGTAATAGTCTTCTCCTCACCATTCTTGGAAACCACAATTATATTAGCTGCTTCAGCCCAATTAATCCATTGACCATCAACATAAAACGCTGGCGTCCCTTGAATATCAATTCTTTTACCAATTCCCATATCAAAACTAATCTTCTTTGAAACATTTTCACTAGTTATATCGCTATTAAACTTTTCTAAATCACCCTTTCCATCGGTAACATCTTCAAAATATTTATCAAAGAAAGCTGTACGCTCTGAAGCCGAAGCATACTCCCACTCAGCTTGAGTTTCAAACAATTTATTTGCATATTCCTTCCAATAGCCTTGAAGTCCAGCCGCTTCTGCTGCCGATGCCGCAGCTGTTCCATTTTGATGATAAGACAACAGGTAGCTACGATAAACTACAGCCATTTTTCCGTCTAATTCTTCAATTGCTCTATTAACTTTTGGATTAATCGACGCGCAACCTGGACATTGATAATCCGCATATTCAAAAATCAAAACTGGAGCATTAGTATCGCCCTTCACGTGATCGCCAATATTACCATTATCTTTAGTTGCCTCAATCACAGAATAAAAATTATAGCTCTCAAAATCCGTAGCTTTGTTATTCCCGTCGATTATTACATAAGTTGCTACACCTAGTAATACCGCACACAAAACACCAATAACCACTCCTGCCACAGAAAATCCTTTTTTCATAAATAACTCCCTTTAGTGAAATAATGTTATAATTATTATATCATGTTCGAACAAATTATGTATAAATTTGTAAGCTGGCTCGATCCAAGGCTAGAAAAATATCGCGTAAAATCACAGCCAAAAACCACGGATAAATCTAGGCCTTACGCACCAAAAACTTTAGAAGATTTTATTGGAGTTATAGGACGTACACCAAAATCAATCTTAAACGCCACCGACCGCAACCGCATTGCTGCCGTTATGAATTTTAATGATCGCAAAGTTCAAGATTTAATGATCCCTAAAGATAAAATGATTTTTGTAAATCAACAAGAAATCCTCGGTCCATTAATTTTAGACAAACTTTATAAATCTGGCTTTACAATTTTCCCGGTCGTAGATAATAAAAATAAGGTTAAGGGTATTATCCACACTGAATCTCTAAACGCTCTTGAGATTAAAAAAACTGACCGCGCCGACAAATATCTCGATCCTAATTTCTCTTACCTCCAAACCGACGACTCTCTAGAAACCGCTGTTAAAAAAATCAACAAAACTGGCAGTAGCCATTTTCTAGTTTTAGATAACGATAATTCTCTCGCCGGCTTTTTTACAGTTCAAATACTCTTAAATTATTTACTAGATTTATGATATAATATAATATATGAGAATTTTATCAAACGAACTATCTAATTTTTTGAAAAAATCCGTAACTGTTGAAGGCTGGGTCAATTCCAGGCGTGACCACGGTGGTTTAATTTTTATCGACCTCCGCGACCATACTGGCATCATTCAACTCGTTATTACGCCAGAAAAATCTGAATCTTTTAAGCTCGCTGAATCTATTCGTGACGAATTCGTATTACGCGCTACTGGTACCATCCGCGAACGCGACGCCGATTTAATCAATCCAAATATCGAAACTGGTAAAATTGAACTTGTAGTTGATGAACTTACCATTTTAAATAAATCATTAACTCCAACTGTTAATACTCACGATGACGGCGAGAAATCCTCCGAAGAACTTCGTCTTAAATATCGCTATCTAGATTTACGTCGCCCATCCATGCAAAAAATCTTAAAACGCCGTTCTGAATTTTACCGTTTTATTCGCAATTACATGTACGACCACGATTTTACCGAAATCAGCACTCCAATTCTCGCTAACTCTTCCCCTGAAGGTGCCCGCGACTTCTTAGTCCCATCCAGATTACATCCAGGAAAATTTTATGCTCTTCCACAAGCTCCACAACAATTCAAACAACTACTTATGGTCGGCGGCGTTAATAAATATTTCCAAATCGCCCCATGCTTCCGTGACGAAGATCCTCGTGCAGACCGCCTCTATGGTGATTTTTATCAACTAGATATGGAAATGTCTTTTGTCGAAGATGGCGAAATTGTCCGTCAAGAAATCGAGCCGCTCTATATTAAACTTGCTACCGAATTTGCTGGCAAAAAATTAGTTTGTAATTCCGAGCCAGCTAAAAAATTTATTCCTAATAGCGGCACCATCCCACGCTTGCCTTTTAAATTCTCCATGGAAACATACGGCGTAGATAAACCAGATTTACGTTATGGTTTAGAACTTATCGAACTTACTGAGATATTCAAAGATACCGATTTTAAAGTTTTCAAACAACCTTGTGTTAAAGCTATTTGCGTACCAAATGGCGCCAATCTCACCCGCCGCGAAATTGATGAATTTACCGAAAAAGCCCGCAAACTTGGCGCTGGTGGTTTAGCATATATCTTATACCAAAACGGCGAAGCTAAATCTCCAATCCTTAAGTTTATGTCTGAATCCGAAATCTCTGCCGTTAAAAAATTAACTAACGCTAAAGATGGAGACGCTGTTTTCTTCGGTGCCGACGAACGCGACAAGGTTAATAAAGTTCTCGGTCAACTCCGTATTACTTTCGCCGACCATTTTGGTCTCAAAAACGAAAAAGAAATCGCCTACACTTGGGTTGTTGATTTTCCGTTCTATGAATGGGACGATAAAAACCACAAACTCGACTTCGGTCACAACCCATTCAGTATGCCAAAAGGCGGCCTAGAAGCTCTTAATATTGCTTCTCGGGGGCTTTCGGAGGTTGCTACCGAGAATGTGAAGACGGGCACGAGCGAGCGTGTCGAGAAAACCGAAAGTGATTTTTCAAGCCTACTTGCAATTGTCGCAGATCAATACGACATGGTCATGAACGGCTACGAAGTCGCTTCTGGTGCCGTACGTAATTATAATCCCGAAATTATGTATAAAGTTTTCAATATCCTCGGCTATAATAATGAATATGTTGAGTCCCGTTTCGGCGGTATGTTAAATGCTTTCAAATTTGGTGCTCCGCCACATGCCGGCTGTGCTCCAGGTTTAGATCGCATTTTTATGGTGCTCGAAGATACCGATAATATCCGCGATATCGTCGCTTTTCCAAAAAATGGTAACGGCGTAGACTTGATGATGGATTCTCCATCCACTGTCGACCAAATCCAATTAGATGAATCCCATCTCGCTATTATAGAAGACGAGGAATAACTATTTTACTATCTTTTCTAATCCAGGAATAAAAATTGCACCCAAAAAATTTCCAAAAATTATCAAAAGAATACAGCTTATACTTAATCCAAAATTTGTAAAGAAAACTCCAGATACTAGCCAATAATACATGTCTGCGATGCTGTG
>JAZLJU010000013.1:0-17083 GCA_045618065.1 Candidatus Nanosyncoccus sp. | reverse complement strand
ACTTGGATGGACCAAAACATATCTAACTTGGCCATTGTAAGTTCCCGCTGGTTGGGCTCCAGTCGTATAAACTTGGTAAGTGGAAGTGGCAGAAACTTTATTGCCAGCCTCTGTGCCAGAAGCTTTTTCTACAACTCTAGTGTAATTAGCCGGTATATTATTGTAATTATTAAACCCACCTACCGATGTAGTATTCTCGCCTGGGGTAACCTTCATTGCCCAGTTTGAAACATCACCAGTTGTGGCAGTGCCAGTGATAATATCATTGGCAGAATCCGTATCGCTTAGTAATTTAGTGTTGCCTTCTTCATTGCCACTGTAGCCTATAGCGTAGATGCCAAAGCCATTGTTATCATTGCAAACAACGGTAAAATTAGTGGCTCCTATATTACTAGATACTTCGCCTGGGGTGATTACAGCGGAGTGGCTATCCATGCCAGAGCCAGTCATAGCGCAAGTTACGTTAATAATACCAGATACAGCATCGATAACATCACTATCAGCTTTTACGAAATTAGAAGTCAACATCAAACCAACAACAGCCGTAAACCCAAAAACAGCAGAAACAAGGAAAAATGGTCTTAGTATCTTATTCATTTTTAAGTATATGAGTCCTTCTTATTGTTTGGCTAAACATTTAGTTTATGTTTATTTGATTTTAGCATGTTTTTTTAAAAAACAAAAGTTTTTTGTGTTATAATTGAGTCAAATGGGGAAAATTACGAAATACTTAAATCAGTTGATTGTCGGAAATGTTTTTGATGCCCCAGAAATTTTAGAAGAATATTCCAGTGATTATTCGCCGCTAAAAATCAAACCGAAATTCGTGATTTTTCCAGAATCTACAGATGATGTGCAAAAGTTAATGCGATTTTTTAACCAATTAGCAAATAAAGATATCAAGGTAGCTGTAACAGCGCGAGGTTCGGGTTCGAGCAAAACTGGCGCAGATTTAACAAATGGTGTAGTGATTTCTACCGAAAAATTAAATAATTTATTAGAAATTGACACGCGCGAGCGCTTGGTGCGAGTGCAAGCTGGAATCACTTTACGCGAGCTAAATACAGCGCTTTCAGTCTCTGGCTTGACTATCCCAATCGATGGTCACGACGAAGAAACCATCGGTGGATTAATTTCTAGTCACACAATTGACGATTCCGCGGCTAAGTATGGTGGAATTTCCGAAGCGGTCGAGCGAATTGAAGTAATTTTGGCAAATGGCGAATGTTTACAGACTGAGCGCCTAAAGAAATATGCATTAGCGAAAAAAGCGGCAGAAAAATCTTTCGAGGGAAAAATTTATCAAAAAATCGCTAAAATCGTCAAAGAAAAAGACACTCTGATTAAAGGAATTGACTCAGATACTTTAGTTGGATATCCAAAGATTGCTGAACTCCAAAAAAAGGAAAGCCTAGATTTGACGCCGTTGTTTTTTGGCGCCGAAGGTACCCTAGGAATAATCACAGAAGTTATATTGAAGGCAGTGCCAATAAAAAGTCATCCAAAGCGTATAGTAGCTACTTTCCGAGAAATTGAATCGGCGATTAAATATGCCGATGAAATTAAACTTTATAGACCTAACAAGGTCAACCTTTATGATTTGAAAATTTTAATGAAAGCACGCGAGGCTGGCAAAAATCTAGACGGAATTATCCGTAAATTAGAGGATGGCTTTGTGGTATTTGCAAGTTTTGATGATAAATATAACTTTTCAATGAAAAAAATTGAGAGTTTGCGTAATAATCTACCACGCACAGCAAAATTTATTTTTGAATCCGAAAATAACAAACAAATTCTAGATGAATTTGAAAACACCTTGGCGCATTATTTGAATTTCGTAAAAAATGGCGAGCGTGTACCGATTTTGACAGATTTTTATCTACCTAAGGAAAATTTGGCGAATTTCTTACGAGATCTAAAGGTTTTAGAGAAAAAAATGGAAATTAAACTTGAAATTTATGGTTCACTCGCAACGTCGATTTTTAATTTAAGGCCGAAATTTAATCTAGAAGAAGATGATTTTAAGAAGAAAGCGACGGTGCTTTTGAGGGCTGGCGCATTTATAATTCAGCGTCAAGGTGGAAACTTAGCGGGTGGCACTTCGGAGGGTAGATTAAAATCTGTAGTCGTAAGCGATTCCATATTAGATAGCGAAAAGAAGTTATACAAAGAAATTAAAGAAATTTTCGACCGTAATAATATATTAAATCCAGACACCAAGTTAGGCACGGACTCGAAATTCACCTTGACGCATTTTCGCACTAACAATATCCCGAAAATTATGTTATAATAAAATAAATTATAGGAGTTATTATGAAGACAAAATTTAAGAAACTTTCTGATTCGAGAGTTGAATTAACCGTAACGTTAGACGCAAAAGATTTAAAGCCGGCAAAAGAAGAAGCGCTAAAAAAATTAGCAAAAGAAATCAAAGTTGAAGGTTTCCGTAAAGGCAAAGTGCCGATGGAAGTGGCAAAAAAATTCATTCCAGAAAACGATTTAAATGCGGAAACTGTGGATTTTGCAGTGCGTTCGACAGTAATCCCAGCATTCCAAAAGTCTGAAAAATCACCTCTAGTAATGCCGAGTGTAAACGTGACTAAATATGTGCCTGATGAAATTTTAGAATACACCGCCACGGCGGATATCGTGCCAGAAGTAAAACTAGGCGACTACAAAAAATTAGGCGTAAAAAAGGAAGAAGTAAAAGTTGAAGAAAAAGATATTAAAGAAATTTTAGACAATATCGCAACTTCTTTTGCAGAGAAAAAAGCCGTGAAGAGAGCGGCCAAATTAACCGACGAGGTAATAATTGATTTTGTTGGAAAAAAAGACGGCAAAGCATTTGAGGGTGGCTCAGCAAAAGATTATAAATTAGTTTTAGGTTCAAAAACCTTTATCCCAGGCTTTGAAGATGGAATTGTAGGGCACGAACCTGGCGATAAATTCGATCTTAAACTAACTTTCCCAAAAGATTACGGCGTAAAGGATTTAGCTGGCGAAAAAGTCGTATTTGAGACTTTGCTTAAACAAGTTAATGAAGTTAAAAAAGCCGAAATTAACGATGCGATGGCAGAAAAATGTGGCCCATTCAAAACCTTAGCAGAACTAAAGAAAGATATTAAGAAGAATTTAGGTGCGCAAAACGAGCACAAATTAAATGAAAAATTCAAAGATGATTTAGTGAACGCTTTGGTTAAAAAATCAACTGTGCCCGTGCCAGAAATTTTGGTAAGTGACCAAATGCGTATGATTCGCGATGACATAACCAGAAATGCTGCTGCGCAGAATATGAGTTTTGAAGATTTATTAAAGGCTAATCACGAAACTTTGGAAAGTTGGGAGAAACAAGCTAAAAAAGTTGCCGAAGCACGCGTAAAAGCATCCTTGGCCTTGCAAGCTTTAGCGGTAGAGCAAAAAATCACCGTTTCGGATGACTTAGTAGCAGCTAAAATCGCCGAGCTTAAAGACGTTTATAAAAAATCTCCAGAAGCTTTGAAAAATTTGAAAGATCCAAACGTTAAAGCCGACATCAAAAATCGCATGATTATTGAGGCTACTTTAGATTATTTAGTAAAAATCAATAAGTAAGCTGGACTTTTTTCAAAAAGTGTGCTATAATAGAGTGAAGAGTTTCATCTTGTTTGTTATTGCTGTAAGCAAACAAGGCAAATATAATTAATTATAAGAGGGAATTTTAATGCCAACTATTAACCAGTTGATTCGCAAGCCTCGTAAAAAGGCCGCGAAAAAATCGAAATCTCCAGCGCTTGGTTCAATTGTGAATACATTGAAAACCAAACGCTATGAGAAAGCAGCTCCACTCAAACGTGGTGTATGTATCAAGGTAACAACCAAAACCCCAAAGAAACCTAACTCTGCTATGCGTAAAGTTGCACGTGTGCGTCTTACTAATGGTCAAGAAGTTTGGGCATACATTGGTGGCGAAGGCCATAACTTGCAGGAGCACGCTGTAGTTTTAGTACGCGGTGGTCGTGTACCAGATTTACCTGGTGTGCGCTATCATATTGTGCGTGGCGCTTTGGATTTGCAAGGCGTACAAAACCGCAAACAAGGTCGTTCTAAATACGGTGCTAAAAAGGAGGGTAAGTAATTATGCCACGTAAAAAGACTAAATCTTTAGAACGTAAAGTCAATCCAGATCGCAAATATCAGTCGATTTTGGTACAACGTTTAATCAATAAATCAATGTTAAACGGTAAACGCCAAGTCGCAGAACGCGCAGTGTATTCTGCAATTGAAGGCGCGGCTAAAAAATTGAAATCTGAAAATCCAGTTGAAGTTTTGGAAAAAGCAATTGCAAACGTTTCACCGGATTTTGAAGTTAAATCTCGCCGCGTAGGTGGTGCGAATTATCAAATTCCATTCCCAATTGCTGGTCACCGCCAAATGCATTTTGCATTTTCTTGGTTAGTACAATCAGCACGTGCACGTAGTGGTATGCCTTATGCTAAGCGTCTAGAAGCCGAGATTGTAGATGCCTACAATGAAACTGGTGCAGCCTTTAAGAAGAAAGAAGATTGTCACCGTATGGCTGAAGCAAACCGCGCATTCGCTCACTTTGCTCGCTAAAATCATAAAAAATCAAAAAATCCCCTTTATAAAAGGGATTTTTTGTGCTATAATTAAACGTAAGTATTATTAGGAGGCAAAAATGTTAAAAATTGCGATCAACGGATTCGGAAGAATCGGGCGTAATGCATTAAAAATTTTATTAGAACGACACGATGTGCAAGTAGTGGCGATTAACGACATTACGGATGCTAAGACTTTGGCGCATCTTTTAAAGCACGATTCATCTTATGGTACTTACGATAAAAAAGTTTCAGTAGGTGAAAATTCTATCATTATAAATACGCGCGAGATTCCAGTCTATGCCGAAAAAAACCCCGCCAAATTGCCTTGGGCAGATTTAGGCGTAGATGTAGTAATCGAATCGACGGGTTTCTTTACAAAACCAGAAGATGCACGTGCACATATTAAAGCTGGAGCAAAGAAAGTAATAATCAGTGCGCCGGCTAAAGGTGAGGGGGCTAAAACTGTAGTATTGGGCGTAAATGAAGAAATTGTAGAAAACGACGATGAAATCATTTCAAACGCTTCTTGCACTACTAACTGCATCGCGCCAGTCATGAAAGTTCTCGAAGATGAATTTGGTATCGAAAAAGCTATGATGACTACAGTACACTCATATACTGGTTCGCAAAGAATTCTAGATGCTCCGGCTAAAGATTTACGCGAGGCACGCTCGGCAGCAGAAAACATTGTGCCAACCAGCACTGGTGCTTCAAAAGCTGCAGCATTAACTATACCAAGCTTGCAAGGTAAATTTAACGGTTTGTCCGTGCGCGTACCAACTCCGGTAGTCTCATTGTCTGACATCACAGCAATCTTAAAAACTGATACTACTAAAGAAGACTTGATTAACGTTTTTAAAAATGCCGCAAATGAGCCATATTACGAAGGAATCATCGGCGTGACGGAAGAAGAGTTAGTATCTTCTGACTTTATTGGCGATCCACATTCATGTATTGTAGATTTACCTTTAATAGATGTAGTAGGTGGAAATATGGTAAAAATTGTAGCTTGGTATGATAACGAATGGGGTTATTCCAACCGTCTAGTAGAGCTAGCAGTAGATTTTGGTAAAGGGAGATAGATATAGTATGATTAGGACCGTATCAATCGTACCGTCAATTTTAACCGACGATAAACAAGAATATCGCGCACAAGTAGAAAAGATAAACACTTTTACTAGGCGCGTGCAAGTTGATGTGTCGGATGGTGTTTTTACTCAAAACGAAACCCTAGATATTACTAATGTTTGGTGGCCAAAAAATTGGGAAACTGATTTACACCTAATGATGTCAAAGCCATCTGAATATTTAGACACAATTTTGAAGTTGAATCCTTCGCTTTGTATTTTACATGCTGAAGCAGAAGAAGATTTAACGCCTATTTTTACACAATTAAAAGAAGCTGGGATAAAAATTGGTGTGGCACTTTTGCCATCAACATTCCCTGGAAATGTAAAAAAATACATCGATATGGCCGATCATGTGTTAATTTTTGCCGGGCAACTTAGTGCACAAGGAGGAAAAGCCGATTTAATGCAAATGGAAAAAATTCCGCTAGTCCGCAATATGAAACCGGAAGTTGAAATTAGTTGGGATGGCGGCGCGAATATGGATAATGTACGTGCTTTGGCTCATGCAGATCTAGATGTTATAAATGTAGGCGCAGCAATTACTCAATCTGATAATCCAGCCGGCATGTTCCAAAGTCTGGTGGAAGAAATTGACAAAAATGGAGTAGTTTTGTAAATGGCGCGCATAGTTTCGATAGGTTCGGCCCTACAAGATATTTATTTGATTGATCATGATGATTTGACCGCCAAAGCTGTTAATGAATCGCTACTACTTGGCAAGATTAAGGTTGGTTCAAAAGTAGATATAGACAAGATGGTTTATGGAGTAGGCGGAGGAGGCATAAATTCAGCTATTACTTTTGCAAGACACGAGCACCAGACAATTTTTTTAGGAAACATAGCGCGGGATTCAGCTGGGGCGGCAATTATAAAAACATTAGACCGTGAGGGCATCGACAGTAGCTATTTGAGATTTTTAGAAAGAAAAACCACCGGTACTTCTGTAATTCTATTAGATAGCAGAAGTGGAGAACGCACAATTTTAACTTGCCGTGGTGCAAGTGAACAATTTGGTAATTTTAGAGAAGATGACCTAGATTTGATTCAGCCAGACTGGCTATATGTTACAACTTTGCGCGGAGATTTAGATACTTTATCACGATTTTTCAAAAGAGCAAAAGAACTCGGTGTTAAAATTATGTTTAACCCTGGTATCCGTGAGCTCGAAAACCAAAAAGGAACTTTACGCCTATTGAAATATGTTGACATTTTAGTGGTAAACAAGTCCGAAGCAGCAAAATTGGTGCCTGGTAACAATTTAGTAGAGCTTTTATACCACCTAAGTGGGTATACCGAAACTATAATTATAACAGATGGCGCAATGGGCGGGATTGCCACAAATGGAAAAGAAACTTATCGTTTTGGAATTTATGAAGATGTAAAAATTAAAGACACCACTGGTGCTGGTGACGCATTCGGATCGGGATTTTTAGCGCATATTGCAGATGGAAAATCTTTTAAAGATTCTTTAATTTTTGCATCGGCAAATTCTACCGCAGTAGTCACTGAATTGGGTGCGAATAGAGGAATTTTGACTGGTAGGGAAAAACTACATTTAATGCCAATCCAAAAAATCTGAATTATACACGCCGGAATTTAATACTTAGGTTGGAAAAGTCCAAGTCGGGAATTTGAATCAGCAATGCGAATTAGTTCATTATACTTAGCTATACGCTCAGAACGCGAAAGTGAACCAGTTTTAATTTGCCCAGCACCAAGTCCAACCGCTAAATGCGCAATTGATACATCTTCAGTTTCCCCAGAACGATGAGAAATCACAGTCTTATAGCCAGATTTTTTAGCTAAAAGAACCGCATCGATGGTCTCCGACAAAGTACCGATTTGGTTTGGCTTAATTAATATGGCATTGGCTACTTTTTCATTAATACCACGTTCGAGCAATTTGGCATTAGTAACAAACAAATCGTCACCCACGAGTTGAATACGATTGCCTAACCTTTCGGTCATAATGCGCCAATTTTGCCAGTCATCTTCGGAAAGTCCATCTTCAATTGAAACGACTGGATAATTATCGATAATCCATTCGTACCAATTAATTAAATCGTCGGCAGACTTCCAATCGCCATTAGTTTTGAGAGCATAATGGTCTTTATCATAAAATTCGCTAGCGGCAATATCCATAGCAAGAGCAATATCTTTGCCGAAATCATAGCCGGCTTTTTCTACGGCATATTTAATACATTCGAGCGGTTCGTTATTGCCGTCGCGGACTAGCGGGGCATAACCACCTTCATCACCCACAGTAGTTGGGTAATTACGTTCTTTTAAGACATTCTTTAGTGCATGGAAAACCTCAGCACCCATACGTACGGCGTCGGCAATATTACCAGCACTCTTCGGAATAATCATGTATTCTTGAAAATCAGTCGCCCAGGAAGCGTGTGTGCCGCCATTCATTACATTCATCATTGGCATCGGGATCGACATCTCGGTGCCAGCTAATTCGGAAATATATTGGTAGAATGGCATTCTCCTTGCATTTGCATTGGCTTTAGCATTAGCGATGGAAACCGCTAAAATCGCATTGGCGCCCAGATTTGATTTGTCTTCAGTACCATCTAAATCGAGCATCATTTGGTCAACAGTGCGCGGATCGGCGCTGTTGCCCGTTAGCACATCGCCAATTTTTGAGTTTACATTCCAAACGGCTTTTAAAACACTCTTACCATTATAAAGATTCGGGTCGCCATCGCGCAATTCTAAAGCCTCATTAACTCCAGTAGAGGCACCAGATGGAACGATTGCTCGTCCAAAACCGCCATTATCTAGAACTACCTCAGCCTCAACCGTAGGATTACCACGAGAGTCTAACACTTGTCTTGCTTTAATATTTGAAATCTTAAAATTATCCATATTTTTATTATATCATTTTTCTTATGTTTATGATAAAATAAACATAAGCAAAATAATGAAAGGAAATTTATGGATGAAAACTTTGGTGGACAGCCTAATCCACTAAATCCAAAACCAAATATGGGTCCAAGTCCGATGGATAATTCAAATCCAGCAGTGGAACCTAATATGGATCAAAATATGAACCAGGGCGTAAATGTACCGCCTAGCCCAATGCAACCTAATCCAGAAATGAATATGGGCAATATGCAAGACACGAGTCCAATTCGCCCGATGGAAAGAGCTCCTGAGCCAGTACCAGAGCCACCTAAAAAGAAAAAAACCGGTCTAATCGCTGGTATTATTGCTGGCGTGATTATTCTAGCCGGAATCATTGTTGCGATAATCTTAATTCTAAATAGCGGAGACCCAGTTTCTAAAGCTATCGAGAAAATTATGAAAGGCGAAGCGCCAGAAAAAGTAGCAATGGACGGCGTGATAGACATAAAATCTAATTCAGAAGACATCGGTGCACTTAGCGCTAAAATTGAACTAAAAACTCAAAGCGTCCCTAGCTCATTGATGAATACTACTTCCGCAAATGTAACCCTAGACTTTAAAGATTTGGGTAGCGTGAGCTTTAACGCAGAAGAAATCTACCCAAGCAATGGCGATTTATATTTGAAGATCGATGGATTTACTACCGCAATGACCGACTTCAACGACATGGTCGAAGAATACTATAACACGGTTTATACTACCAATAGTGCTACAATTGACGAAATCACTGGGGGAACTACTGGTGAAGCAACCGAAGAGTTAAAAGAAGACTCAGTGAAAGCTTTGGAAAAATCGGAAAGTATTGACGGAAGGAATGATTTTTCAACTATGACTGACGTCGATTATCTCTTTGACGATCTCGGTGGAATATTTGAAAATCTTGATGGTAAATGGATTAAAATCTCTCTAGATAATCTTAATGGTTTTACATCCGGCAGCATGAGTGGTTCTACGGATTGTTCGGCTAATTTAATTAGCGACCTAAAAAATAGCGGAAACACTATAGCTCAAATGTATAATAAAAATTCTTTCATTTCTTCCACAACTGAGAACGTAACGTTAACCAGTAAAAACAGCAAAGTTTATCAAGTTGTCTTAGACAATGAAAAACTAAATAATTTTGCATCAGAATTAAACACCGCTAACTTTGCAAACAGTTATAAAGATTGTACACAGTCAGACGAAAATGTTTTCGAAGCTACTGATATAAGTAGTTTACCGAATTTCTATGTAGAATTAGACGATAGCTACAATTTTACAAGACTCTATACTTCTACTACGCTTGATGAGAATGGTGAATTTTCGTTGACCGCTGATGTCAATCTCACTTATCCAGAAAATATCAACGTATCAGAGCCAGAAGACGCAGTAGATTTTATGGAAGTTATGCAAATGTTTCTTGGCGGATTCCTTCCAAATAGTGAAGATATCACTCCATCAAGTATGCCAGGTGAGCTGCACTTGACTCTTTAGAATAATTGTGATATAATTAGAGTATGGACGAGTCGCTCAAACAAAAACTTAAAGAACTCCCGGCTAGCCCGGGGGTTTATTTTCATAAAAATGCGAAAGGTGAGATTATCTACGTAGGCAAGGCAGCGGTATTAAAGAATCGCGTAAGGCAATATTTCCAAAAATCGCAAAAAGACCCGAAAACTACGGCACTAGTAGCAGAAATCACTGATACTGATTGGATAGTAGTAGAAACAGAAATGGATGCACTATTTTTGGAATCAGAAATGATCAAACGCTATCAACCAAAATGGAATATATTACTTAAGGACGGAAAATCAGTTTCCTATGTGAGGATCCCAATGAAAGACAGCGTGCCATATATAAGTTTTACACGCACGCCAGTAGATGACGGAGCAACTTATGTAGGTCCGTTTTATGGGAAAAGTGCGGTAGAACGAGCAATGAGAGTCTTAAGGCGCGTGTTTCCGTATTATACTAAACCTTATAATGGTAAGAAAAATTTAGATACAGATTTAGGATTAACACCCGGAATCGAAATCGGCAAATGCGACGAAAAAGATTATAAGCGGAACTTGCGCAAATTGATTCGTTATTTAGAGGGCGGAAGGGAAAAGCTATTAAAAGATTTAGAAAAGACTATGCAAGAAGAATCAGCGCGGGGTAATTTTGAAATGGCGAAAGAAGCACGCGACCAAATTATGGGGCTCAAAGAGCTTCGCAAAAAAATCGTGTTTTCTGATAAGGAATTTTTGGATATTTCGTCAGATCAAGCGCTAACAGATCTACAAAAGTTATTGAATTTAAGTAAACCGCCACGCCGAATCGAAGGTTACGATATCTCACATCAATCCGGCGTAGATACAGTGGGGAGCATGGTAGTGTTTATGAACGGAACGGCAGCTAGGGGAGAATACCGTAAATTCAAGATTCGCTCTAGTTCAAGCGATGACTTAAAAAGTATGCAAGAAGTTTTAATAAGAAGGCTGAAACATTCTGAATGGGATTTACCGGATTTAGTTATTTTAGATGGCGGAATTACCCAGGTAAACGCAGTTTTACCGCTTCTAAATGGGATTCCGGTAATTGGACGAGTAAAATCGGGAGACCATGCAAAATCAGCAAAAGTGAAAATTTTTATACCAGAAAAAGGAATTATAGAAATCGCCCCCGGCTCACATATCGCGCGATTAATTGCGCGCGTGGATGAAGAAGCTCACCGTTTTGCCATAACTTACCATTCACTTTTAAAACGTAAAAGGATGCTGAAATAATCTTTACAATTTTGATATTCTGCATTATAATTAGGTGAATAGGAGTTATATGCAAGCAGGAATTTTATTAGAAACTATCACATTCATTTCAGCGACTTTGTTAATTGTTTTGATTTTATTGCAACAACGTGGGGCTTCGCTTGGTGCTGGATCAGGTAGCTCGGGCGAGCTTTATACTACTAGGCGAGGTTTAGAAAAATCATTATTTGTGACGACCGTTATTTGTGCAGTAATTTTTGTTTTATCTATTCTAGGACTACTCTTAATTCCATAACGATATGAAAAATACAGTAAGAAAGCGTGGGCAAAGATTTATCAAGAAATTTTCGCGTACTTCTATAAAAGTTGAGCGAAAAAGTCAGGAACACATCAGGGAAAACTTGATCGATCGTTTTTCACACGTCGAGAATATTCGATTATTGATTTTAGAATGGGGACTTTTAGTAGCGGCATTGATCATGTTAGCGGTAACTCAAGCTTTTTGGTTTGGCAATTCATACGCAGAAAATTCTTTCACGGATGGCGGGACATATATAGAAGCCACTTTGGGTAAAGTGAACTCACTAAACCCACTCTTTGCTGCAACTAATAGTGAAAAGACTTTGAGTAGACTAATGTTCGCTACGCTTTCCACGATGGATTATTCTGGGAACATCGGAGCCGGATTAGCTGAATCCATTAGGCCGGATAACGAGGGCAAAATTTGGACGGTAAAATTGCGTGATAACTTAAAATGGTCTGATAATGAGCCTATCACAAATGAAGATGTAATTTTTACGGCTAACCTAATAAAAGATCCGGCAGTCGACTCAATCTATAGCTCAAATCTATCAAAAGTTAATGTGACTGAAAATGAAAATAAAGAGTTGCTATTCACGCTGCCTTCAGCTTATGCAGATTTTGCGACGGCTTTAAATTTTCCAATTTTACCGAAACATATTCTAAATGGTGTAGAGCCTAAGACTTTAATAGAGCATGAATTTTCTAAAACGCCAGTAACTTCCGGAGCGTTTATGTTTAATGCCAACCAGATTGGAACAAACAGTGAAGAAAAAGTTTTTTACTTATCTTCAAATCCTAATTATTATAAAGGTGCCACGCTTTTAGATAGTTTTGCAATCCATACTTACGGCACAAAAGAAGATATAATCTCCGCAGTTAATAATGGCGTAGTTACTGGAACCGCCGAACTAACAGACGCGGAATTTGGCAAAGTCGACAAGAATAAATTTAATGGGAAAAATTCGAGTTTAAATTCGGGCGCCTTTATGTTTTTTAATTGTCTACATGATTCAGTGAAAAATGTTGAGATCCGTAAAGCTATAAGAGAAGGTATAAATATGCAAGATATCCGTAATGAAGTGCCAGACACTTTAGCGCTAGACTATCCGCTATTGCCTTCTCAGATTACATTATCTAATTATCCAGAGATTCCAAAGCGCAATCTAGATGAGTCTAAGGCTAAAATAAAAGAATTATCTGGAGAAGAAACACTACACTTGGATATTGCTACTTTAAATTCTGGCTTTTTACCAAAGGTAGCAGAAAAGACCAAAAGTGAACTTGAAAATCTAGGTTTTATGGTAGATCTGACAGTTTACGACGAAAGCCAAGATTTCGTAAATAATGTGGTTGCAAAACGCAGCTACGACATATTGATTTATGCAATTGAATTAGGCGCAACACCAGATTTGATTCCTTATTATCATTCTTCGCAAGCAAAAAGCTCCGGACTTAATCTTTCAAATTATCGCAACGCATTAGCAGATGATTTACTTCTAGGCGCAAGAAATATTATAGATAATGACCTAACTATTAAAAAATACGAGACGTTTTTAACGTATTGGGTAAACGATGTGCCTGCCATTGGACTATATCAACCAAACTTGACTTATTATTACAATAAGAATGTAAGAACTTTTGGTGATAATGTAAAATTAACAACAGCATTAGATCGTTTTACGGATATAAACTCTTGGGCAGTCAATAAAGAAACCAAAAATAAAACTCCATAATAAGCCAAATATGATATAATATAAGAGTACCCGTTGGGGTATAAGTTGTTTAATATGCGCGCGTGGTGGAATTGGTAGACACGCTACCTTGAGGTGGTAGTGGCTATATTTACGGCTGTGCTGGTTCAAGTCCAGTCGCGCGCACCACCTTACTCTGTACCGTGGAGTGTCAGAAAATCTACGAAAACCCCTGTAAATGGGGCTTTTTTAGTGCCTGTGAATTAATCAATTTTGCAAAAGTGAGAAAATTGGTGAGAATATTGCTTAGTATAAACATATAAAATGAATTTGGCGGCAGGCATCTTCATATGGAATTTCATATAGTGAATTTATGTTGTGTTTATATTGTAAAAAAATTTTTTAAACAGTATAATTAAATAAAGAAACATTATTTGTCAAATAAGGGAGGTGTATATGGAAAATAAATACGCAGTTGTTATAACTACATTTTCTACTGACGAAGATGCAAAAATGGTTATAGATGAGCTCCTTAGAATGCAATTAGCTGCATGTATTCAACTTTTTCATGTCGATAGTTTTTATTCATGGGAAGGGAATATCGAAAATGATCCTGAGAGTATCATATTTATTAAATGCAAGGCTAGTAACTATGAAAAGATAGAAGAATGCATTATAAAATTACATAAATACGATACGCCAGAGATAATCATGCTACCTATAACAAATGGTTCAAAAAAATATCTTGAATGGATAGATGCAGTTTCCAAATAGGTCTATATTCTTATTATAAAAATATAAAATGTTAAATTCCATAGATTTCTAATAACATTTGATTTATAACTTAGAAAAGAAATGCTAAAGTTAATAACATTTGCATAAAAAAGGCCATCAATAGAGATGACCCTGTGATTAGTGACAGACCAATGTTTTAATAAATAGAAGCATCTAAAAATCGTTCAAGAGCATATTTATCAACTTCTTCTCTTATGGATGAAGAATTGCAATATACTTCATCTTCATTTTTTGCACATTCGGATGTATAGGGACAGATATTTCTACAAAATTTTTCTTTCCTATATTTAGAAGAATTAGACACAATATCAAAATGTAAATTGCAATTTTTTTCAATGCTAATTAAAACATTGTAGATTTCATCTACCGAACCTGTCATTAGTTTTTCTCGAATAGTCATCATAATCAACCTCCTAAATAATGTATATTTGTGGTTGACATAACTAATCAGCCACAAAGTAGAGATTCATCAGAGATAAACAGCTACTTTGTGGCTGGAGAAATATAATATTAAAGATACATGAGCTTGACTCATACCTTTATTTTATCATAAAAGTTCGATATTGTCAATATTTTAACAAACTTTATTGGCTCATATATTCGGATTGGAGTAGAAAAAAATCGATAAGAACTAAAAAATAGATTAATACAAAAGGGGATGCTATTCTATACATGGGTACGAAGTGGGTCCAAGGTGTATTTCGCATTTTGGCTGATTTATATCATGAAATTTATGATTCTGTGATATAATCATTATGTGATGGCTCGTTCAATATTAACAGTCATGGTATTTGGACGATATAAATTCAATTCGTTCCTGTGGAGTATCATAAAGAACGATATCAGCTGACGCTCCATCGTTAAAGAGGAACACAAAATTATTTGATTTTTCTAACATAGTGTATTAAAAAATAAGGAGGTAGATGAAAACAAAATTTTTGCGAATTGCGATATTTACACTTGTCGCCGTGATCGGTGTGGGTTTTTGTTTAGTAAGCCCTACCTTAGCAGAAGAAGAAAATAATGAAGTAACAAACACCACTAGTATTAGTTTGTCTCCAACAAACAATGTGCTTAGGTTGTCTTCTGAATCCGAATACACTGGCGAATTAGAAATTATAAATAACGGTGATAATAATATGGATGTTGAGGTCTACGCTGCTCCATATTCTTATGTTTACTCAGAGATAGATAATAGATACCAACAAAGTTTTAGCAACGAGAATAGTTACACGCAAATCACGAGGTGGGTATCTTTCAAAGATGCTGGGGGGAGTTGGGTCGAAAAACCAAATTTTACTATTAAGCCAAAAGAAACTTTAACCGTCGAATATAAAGTCTCTACTCCAAACAACATACCGGCCGGTGGTCAATATGCAGTGCTTTTTGCACATACTTTAACTAGTGTACAGTCCGCCAATGGCATAAAAACTGAGGCTAGTCCTGGAATGTTATTATATGGACGCTCAACTGAAGGTGAAACCATTACAAAAGCCGAAATTAGTGAAGTAAAAATCGAAGATAAAGTCAACGCAGAAACCGGAAAGAAAAATGTTTTCCATGCAACTGCAAAAGTTAAGAATTCCGGTAATATAGATTTTAATGCTACCGGGAAATTAACTGTAAACTCAATTTTTGGATGGGACGGCTATACTACAGAAAATGATGGTATAAGATTATCCGTAATACCAGAATCTGAATTAACCATTTCTGATGAATGGGAAAATTCACCTAGTTTTGGTATTTATAAAATTTCTTGGACCGTAACAGCTAACGGGGAAACTCAGACTGTGGAAAAACTCGTTTTTATAAATCCACTTCCTTTTATTATTATAACCATAATTGTCTTGACAATAATAATTATATGGTTTATAGTTAGAAGTAGGAAGCGTAAAGAACGCAACGCTAGATTAGCTGTCTAGCCCAAGTATTGCGAGTACTTGTTCTTTACAAAACCAAAATAAAAATATTAATATAAAAAAAGAGAGTGTAGAGTATGAAACAAAAACACAAAAAAATTTTGGGGGTGATTGGTCTGTTTTTGGTTGTTGCTATGACAATTCTGGCAGCTTCGCTGCCGGCACCAGAGACTCAGGCCGTATCAACATCTGTAATGTCCCACGCAGATGAAATAGTCGTGAAAGTGGTGGGGGCAGGAGCCCATATTAAAGTTAATGAAGATGGGGGAAGAAAAGACTCATCTCCAAAACTAAGTACTGACATAGATTATCAAGGAATTGACAAGCTTTACGTCGATTTATCTTATATCAATGGAGATACAACCCAAACTATTAGGCTCGCAGAAATTCCTTCTGGCTATAATCTGGCCGGAAGATTGTCACTTAAATTGAATTTTAGCAGTAAAACTTACAGTTATAATGGCGAGACCTACACCTTGCCAGATGATTTTATTTATGGCGAATATAGCATCCATGCTTATGGTTATGATAATTCAGAGCCGAAAGTGCTAATAGAAGATTTTTATAATTTTAAATATTCAGAAGAGGAGCCAACCCCTACACCAACGCCAATACCGGTTCCAAATACAGGCTCCACTACAGATTCAAAAATCAATTTGATGCAAACGGATTACTTAATTACTGGTTTAATTATATTCTTGCTAGTCGGTATTAGTGGATTTATCTTTATTTCCCGTAGAGAAAAGAGTAGTAGGAAACGACGTAAATAGCTTAAGAATTGTTTTATACTCTATAAAAAATGAGCGCTTCTACTGCGAGGGCGCTCATTTTTGCGTTATTTTATTCGGTCACACCAAGCTCAATGCGTTTGAATTGGCGAATCGTAATATTTTCGCCAGTTTTAGCGATAGCTTCTTTGATGAATTGTTCTACGGTTTTAGAATCGTCTAAAATATATGGTTGATTCAAAAGAACTTTATCCGAGAAAGCTTTTTTAACTTGGCCTTC
>JAZLJU010000012.1:0-47015 GCA_045618065.1 Candidatus Nanosyncoccus sp. | reverse complement strand
AAAGAAATGAAAAAATTAATTCTAAATACAGTCGCCAAAATCGTTCCCAAAATTACACCCACACACATCACCACCACAAAATACGATTGATGAATTTCTTTCCACAATTTTTGCATGCTCAACTTCTAGCACATGCATCAAATTTTTACAACCTCCATAAATACACCTATGCTTTAATAGGTGCCTAAAATATGCTATAATTATTTCACGCGCATCCGTAGCTCAGCGGATTAGAGCACTTGTCTTCGGAACAAGGGGTCGTGGGTTCGAATCCCTCCGGATGTACCAAATCTAAAACTTATCAAAGCATATGACTAATAGATAAGAGGAATAAATGAACGATAAAAATCGAAAAGACATAAATTTTACATTATGGTCAATAATATCTTTCATGATTGCTTTTTTTACAATCAGTAGCGGTGCAACAGGCATCTTATTTTTTTGTGTCGGACTAGCTTGTATCGTCTTTAAAGTAAAGATCAACAAATACTTCAAATTGGAATCTTTCATAGATATTAAGAAAAGCATCCAAAAAAATGTTAACGATGTAAACGAACTCAACCAACATATAAATAACTTGAAAAAAACTTACCCTACCATAGCAAAAAATACCGGAAATTCTTATCTACAAAGTGGCGGGCTAAATTTTAAAAGAAAAGGCTGGGAGCTACTTGATCAAAAAGAAGATTATGTCCATAATTGTTCATTACAAATAGTAAAAAATTCAAAAACACAACCCTTTAAATACATTTGCAAATATTTCGACATTAAACCCGAAGAAAGCACTCTTAATGACTATGAGAATGCTTTAAATAATTTTTTAGCTGTCGAACAAGGCAAAAAATCTTTGTTACGAGAAAGAGATAAAATATTTAATACTATCACAGAAAAAATCCCAAAATATGTAAAAAAATTTGCTCCAATTAGGCTAATGAACGAGTTAGGTTTTGATGAAGTCAATTTCAGCGAAAATCATTTTCCACAATACTCTTTTCAATATGTAAGCGCTGGTGGCAATAGCATTGCAAAAAATATTATCACAATGGACACTAGAAACTTAGAAAATTTTATAGAATATTTAAATTCACAAATTAAATGGAAAAAGTCTATCGCCGGACAAAGAGCCCTCATGACAGCATCTTTAAGAGAAGAAATAAAAAAACGAGACAACTACACTTGCAAACAATGTAAAGCCTCAGTTAAAAAAGAACCAAACTTATTACTCGAAATAGACCACATAATACCACTCTCTAAAGGGGGCATAACAGCCAAAGACAATTTACAAACCCTATGCTGGAGATGTAATCGTTCTAAAGGTTCTAAACTACAATAACAGTATTTATCTTTTTATTTTTCTTTTTTCTCTTCTGCTTCCAATTCCTTTTTCGCTTCTGCCGCCGCTTTCTTAATAATTTCCTCGCTCTCTAGCGCCTTAAATTCCTTCTTTAGCATTCCATTTTTAACATAAGCAAGCACCGTAATTGCTACTAGCATTATCGCCATCAGCCACCAACCAACACCGCAATATAATTTTATATTCAAAACAAAACTTATATCACCCGCCGATGTTAACTGTGCCAAAAGATCCGAGAGCCCCGGCAAAATACCATTAAGCATCCCTTCGATTGACGTGTTCAAATCATTCATTCCAGATTCAATTGCCCCGGCAATTACCGCATTTACAATCAAAACTGCAATTCCAATCATCACAAAAATCGCCGCAAACACCGTCATCATTACCGACATAAAGCGATTCGGTTTTTTCTGGAAAATTATCAAAATTATCATCGCAAGAATTAAACCAACCATTACCGCAAAAATTATCTCGACCGCACTCAAAGCATTTTCCGCTTGATGAATTCCTTCCCTCACATTATCTGATGCTACTGTCACACCATCCAAAACATTATTTACTTCTCCCAAAATCCCACCTACTTGCACCGCAATTTCGCTAATCGCCTTACCGATATCTACCAATATCTTGCCAAAATCACCCAAATTTTCCGTACAAAACTTCACAAAATCTTCATTTGTGAGAAATGTCAACGCCCCAGAATTTAAAAAGTTTTCTGCATCCCTCAAACCACTAAAATCAGGCATCGGTGTAGTTAAAGTATCATAAAGATTAATCCCAATAATCTGCATTTCCCCCAATTTTTGCCCAAAAATCGCAAATTCTCGTAAAGGTTTATGAAAAACAAAATCGCTCGCCGATATATTTATAATATCTTTATTTGGCTGGAAAATCACCGTTTCTGCCGACTCGTCAGTTTTTGATGCATCAACCATCGAAAATTTCATATTCGCACCAAGCATTGGGCAGAAAATCCCAATCGCAAAAATCACTGCTGCAAAAATCACTGCCAAGCGAATATTTTCTTGCGCCGTATATTTTCTACGATCCAAAAACTTAATCAAACTTTTTTTAAATTTTTCCCCATTATGATTTTTCTTATGCTTACTCATACTATTATTGTAACATATATCTTGAAAATACAGATAAAAAAATGGTAGTACCGGCTGGGATTGAACCAGCGTTTGCCCCTTGGGACGTTGCGCTGGTTCCAGGCTAACTACAATTTCTGGAGCAAAAAAAATGGTAGTACCGGCTGGGATTGAACCAGCGACCTTGGGCTTATGAGTCCCACGCTCTAACCAACTGAGCTACGGTACCAAGTGAAGAGAGACTTTCGTCTTCTCGACAAACGCCAGTGCCGAAGGCAAACGCCTACGGTACCACGTTGTTACATTATATCACAATTTATGCTATAATCAAAACATGAAAAGAAAGACTGGTTTTACAATTTTAGAAATTATTATCGTTGGCGTTTTTGCTTCCTTACTTTTAATTATTTTCTTTATCCAAAAATCCAACCTCGATGCCATGCAACGCGATGAAGATCGCAAAACCGCTATCAATGCCATGTATTATGCCCTTGAAGAAAGCTTTTACAAAGAAAATGGTTACTATCCAGAAACTATTTCCGAGGAAAATATCAAAGTCATCGATCCCGCTCTCTGGACTGACCCATACGGCAATAATCTTGGCACCCTCGGTAGCAATTATTCCTACGAACCCGCCAACTGCAATAATGGCAAATGTAAAGAATACATCCTAAAAGCTGAACTCGAAAAAGAAAACCCTTATATCAAATCCAACCGTAATTAATCTTCTTCTTTATTCTTTTTTCTTGCTTTTGCATTAGTTACTAATTCGGAAATTTCCTCAATTTCTTTTGGTGATATATCCGAATATTTAAAAGTATAAGTCGTTTCATTCCCCACCGTTGCTAATCTCAAAGTTCCGTACTTAAACAAACCCTGTAAAATTCCATCTTTACGAAAACTCACATCTTCTATAGAAGCTAGATCAATCGTATTCATCGAAGACGATACAAGAGAGCTTCTTATCAACTGTATTACTCTCTCATTCGTCACAAAAAACTGATTTCCACGATAGTTTATCCACGCTATTATCCCCATAATTATAGTCGCACCAAGTAGCGCATATAAAATAATAAACAAAAAATTCTGACCCATTTTATCCAACGAAGATTGAAGTAAAAGCGAAAGAAGCATCGAGAGAAGAACAATTATCATACCTAAAGCCGTCCCACCTACAATTAACCATAAACATATTCTCGCCCTCTTAAAAGCCAACTCCACATATTCATTCTCATTTAATGGCAAATCAGGAAAATCTTTTTTACTACGTTCATGACGAATTTTAGCTAAACCTTCATTCATAACCAGTCCTCGCTAATTATTTCTATAATTATATCTTATTTTGATGATTTTGTAAATGTTTACGTCCTTTTTCGGTTATCACTCTCCCCTTTGGCGTCCGCATGAGTAATCCAAGTTGCAACAAATACGGCTCATAAAAATCTTCAATCGTAGTCGTCTCATCTCCAGTCAAAGCCGCAATTGTTGCCAACCCCACCGGCCTATCACCATAATTTTCTTGCATTAATCTCAGCATATTTCTATCCGCCGGGTCTAGTCCTAGATCATCAATTTCCATCAAACTCAAAGATTCTAAAGCGATATTTTTATCAATAATTCCATCGCCGTTCACATCAGCAAAATCCCGCACTCGCTTGAAAATCCTATTCGCAATCCTCGGGGTTAATCTAGAACGCGTCGATAAAAGTTCCGTCGCCTCCGGCTTAATCTCAGTCTTTAAAATCTTCGCTGTTCGACTAATAATATCTCGAATTTCTGGCTCTTTATAATATTCTAAACGATGAATTATCCCAAATCTATCTCTCAAAGGACCAGCCAAAGCCCCAGTTCTAGTCGTAGCTCCAATCACTGTAAAATGAGGTAAATCTAGTCGCACGCTTCTCGCCGCCGGCCCTTTTCCAATCACAATATCCAACTTATAATCTTCCATCGCCGAATATAATACCTCTTCCACCGCTCGGCGTAATCTATGAATTTCATCAATAAATAGCACGTCACCATCTTTCAAATTCGTCAGAATCGAAGCCAAATCCCCCGCTCTTTCAATCGCCGGTCCACTTGTTACTCTAAGCGACGCACCCAATTCATGTGCAATCACCCCAGCCATCGTAGTTTTGCCTAAACCCGGCGGTCCATATAATAATACATGATCTAGTACCGCCCCATCACCACGCTTCTTCACCGCCTCTATTGCTAACTTTATATTATTCTTCAAATGCTCCTGCCCAATATATTCATCAAAAGTCAGTGGTCTCAAAGAGACCTCGATTCTCTCTTCTTCTCTATCATCCGCCGCTGTCGGCTCAACTAACCTCTCAATTGCCATATCTATATTATACCACCATTTTTATCATCTAACATCTATTATAAAATTACACCATGTTTGAAAATATAAGTATATTATGTTATAATATACTAGTTAGAACCATTGTTGAAATTCTATGCAACTTAATATGATGTTTCAAATATAGAAAACTAGGGGGAAGTAGTAATGGATAAACAAAAATTTAAAAATATAATTATAAGAAACGGTGTCGAATTCAGGCAATGTAAATTTTACCCCACTTTTCGAGATCCAAATAGGACAGAGAAAATGATAAGACTTGAAACCGACGGTTATTTGTTCTGTATTAAAGTTGGGGCTGATGAATTCGAACTTGTCGCACATCGTCCAGTTGCGATTCATAATAACACATGCCAACCAATAAACCACAATAGCTGGTGTATTAGCGAAGCAAAAAGCGGTCTTAATTTAATTAGGCAAAAATATAAGAGCTTAGAAGACATTGCTAAGGATACCGATTGCAGAATCATTGGCGTTTGCGCAAAAATTCAAAATGATGAAATATTAAGAGCTAAGTTTAAAAAAGCGACAGAAGTCACTTCAAGCAACGAATACATAAAAGAATACTGAAACATCATAAAGAAAACACCGGAATAGTTATTCCGGTTTTTCATGTTTATATTGAAATAACAATTGGACAAGACTATAATTAATTTATGTATAATTTCATAGTGGCACAAATTTTTGGCACAGCTGGACTCATTTTCAACATCCTCTCAATGCAAATGAAATCCAAAAAAAACATTTTAATTATGTTTATTGGTTTAAACCTTTCCTCAGCCTTAAGCCTTTTATTCCTTGATAGCTTATCTGGTAGCTTAATCTGTTTTTTTGCTGTTTTTGAAACAATACTTAATTATTGTTTTGATTCGCGTAATAAAAAGGTACCAACCATCATCATAATTGCCTACATAATCGTAAACCTAATTTTAGGCATATCCGTATTTGCAACCTGGATAGATGCACTACCAATTGTTTGCTCCATTATTTATTGTTTTATGGTCTATGTTAAACAAGAATCAACCATCCGTAAACTCACTTTTAGTAATCAAACCATTTGGCTTATATACGATATATACGTTAAATCTTATCTATTTAGTGTGTCCAATATATTGACTATAATTTCCGCAGTGACTTCTATGGTTAGATTTGGCGATTTCAAAAAAATACCCAAAAAGCAAAATAAATCAAAAAAATAACCTTTTTAAATATTTTTATGGTTACCAGGAGTATTTAGCACTCTTGACACACGAGTGCTAATTTGCTACAATAGAGGTAAGCTAGCACATTGGCTATACGAGTGCTAAATACGTTATTAAATAAAAGGAGGACAAAAATGTCAAAAATTATCGGAATCGACCTCGGTACCACCAACTCAGCATTTGCTTACATGGTTGCTGGTAAGCCAGAGGTTATCACCAACGCTGAAGGCGATCGCACTACCCCATCGGTAGTTGCCGTCACCAAAAAAGGCGAGCGCCTAGTTGGTAAAGTTGCTCAACGTCAACGTGTTACCAACCCTAAAAATACTATTTATGGTATCAAACGCTTAATCGGTCGCAAATTTACTGATAAAGAAGTTTCTCGCGACAGCGAAATCAGCCCATATAAAATCGTCAAAAAAGGCAACGGCGTTGCTGTAGAAATGGATGGTAAAGAATATACTCCAGAAGAAATTAGTGCTATGGTTCTTTCTAAAATTAAAGCCGATGCCGAAGCTTTCCTCGGTGAACCAGTCACCGAAGCCATCATTACTGTTCCTGCCTATTTCGATGATTCCCAACGTCAAGCCACTAAAGACGCTGGTAAAATCGCCGGCCTCGAAGTCAAACGTATTATCAATGAACCTACTGCCGCAGCTCTCGCTTACGGTCTAGAATCCAAAAAAGACGAAAAAATCGTAGTCTTCGACCTTGGTGGTGGTACTTTCGATGTTTCCATTCTCGAACTTGGTGATGGTGTCTTCGAAGTAATGTCAACAAACGGCGACACTCACCTTGGTGGTGAAGATTTTGACAATATCATCGTTAATTTCCTCGTCGACGAATTCAAAAAAGAATCCGGTATCGACATTAAAAAAGACGCCGCTGCTATGCAACGTGTCAAAGATGAAGCTGAAAAAGCCAAAAAAGAGCTCAGCTCATCTACTTCTACCGATATTAACTTACCGTTCTTAAGCGCTGACGCCGAAGGTCCAAAACATTTCGAATACACTTTGACTCGCGCTAAACTCGAAGAATTAGTATCAGACTTACTAAACCGCCTCGAGGAGCCAGTTCAGAAAGCCTTAAAAGATGCTAAATTATCCACTAAAGACATTGACGAAATTGTCATGGTCGGCGGTATGACTCGTATGCCAGCCGTTGTCGAAAAAGTTAAATCCATTTTCGGCAAAGATCCAATGCAGGGTGTCAACCCAGACGAAGTTGTTGCTGTTGGTGCTGCAATTCAAGGCGGCGTTCTCCAAGGCGATGTTAAAGACATTCTCCTTCTTGATGTTACCCCACTTACTCTCGGTATTGAAACCATGGGCGGCGTTCGCACTCCGTTAATCGATCGCAACACCACCATTCCAACCAGTAAATCCGAAGTTTTCTCTACTGCTAGTGACAATCAACCACAGGTAGAAATCCATGTTCTCCAAGGTGAACGTGAATTCGCTGCCGATAATAAATCTCTCGGCCGCTTCATCTTAGATGGTATCGCACCAGCTCCACGTGGCGTCCCACAAATCGAAGTCACTTTCAACCTCGACGCTAATGGTATCTTAAATGTTACCGCCAAAGATAAAGGTACCGGTAAAGAACAATCAATTACCATCCAAAACTCCGGCAACATGAGTAAAGAGGATATCGAAAAAGCTCAAAAAGAAGCCGAGGCTCACGCCGATGAAGACAAAAAGAAGAAAGATTCCGTCGACGCCAAAAATCATCTCGAAAACACTATCTACCAAGCTGAAAAAATGCCTTCCGATTATAAAGATAAAATCAGTGACGAAGATAAAACCACTATCGAGGAAGCTGTAAAAGCTGCTAAAGAAGTTTTGAACGACACAAACGCCGATAAAGATAAATTCGAAGAAGCCACCAAAGAACTTTCCGACAAAATTATGCCAATTGGTGCAAAAATGTATCAACAAGAAAGCTCCGAAAACAGCGGCCCAAACGTCACCAAGGTCAAATCCGAAGACAATAAAGATTCCGACGATGATGACGCTGTGGAAGGCGAAGTAGTCGACAAATAATATCAAAAAGAACCCTCCCCCGAGGGTTCTTTTTTTATGGTATAATAAACCCATGAAAATAGTTTTTCCAGAGCATAATAATCCCAACGTTAAAGAAGCGCTCAAAAATTTTAAGAACATCACGCTTATCCCCGCTAACGATTTAGATGAAGCTACACAAATTCTATCTAATAAAAATGCCGACGCCATGATTGCTGGCATTGATGTTTCTACTCGCGAAGTCATTCTAACTTGCAAAAAACATTTAAATCTTGTATCTCAAAACATTACCAGTTGCTTTGTCGCCCAAAAAAATGGAAAAACTCTTATTATCGCCGATGGCGGAGTTTGCAAAATTCCCGATAAAAACCAATTACTAGAAATCACTCTTCACTCTGCCCAAACCGCCCAAATTTATCTAGAAAAAACTCCCAAAATCGCCATGCTTTCTTATTCTACTAATGGTAGTGGCGGCAAAAACAATCCTGATTTAGAAAAAATCCACTACGTCATTAACTATATGCGCGAAAAATATCCCGAACTCCCTATCGACGGCGAAATGCAGCTCGACGCCGCTGTAAATCCTATAGTTGCTCAAAAAAAATTTCCTAATTCCCCAGTTGCTGGTTTTGCAGATATTTTAATTTGCCCAGATCTCAATTCCGCCAATATACTCTACAAAAGCCTCGAGCAACTCGGTGGCTGGACTGTAGCTGGTCCAATTTTGCAGGGTTTTAGCGTTCCAATATCCGATTTATCTCGCGGCAGCACCACAGAAGATATCAAATTAACTATCGAAGTTATCCAAAAATTACATGAAAATAAGGAGTAATATGCAATATTTCGGCACCGACGGTATCCGTCAAAAAGCAGACAAATTCACCACAGATTTTCTCAATTCTATTGCTAACGGCTTAATAGACTACGGCGGCGAAAATATCAAAGTTTTCATCGCTGGCGACACCCGCGAATCTACCGAGCGCATCATCCGCGACTTCGAAACCATCTTCGAATCTCTCGGCATCGAATACGCCAGCGCTGGCATCCTTCCCACCCCCGCCATCAATTATTGCTTTTACCAAATGGGCTTCGACTTCGCCATCGATATCACCGCCTCGCATAACCCATATACCGACAACGGCATCAAAATCTTCGAACGTGGTGAAAATTCTGGTCAAAAATTATGTCAAGAAGGCTGTAAAATCATCGAGTCCGCCATCAAAAATCAAAAAATCGTCCCACTCATCTCCTCTACTATTCAAGAAAATCTGCAAAAAGAAGCTATCGATTTATATACCGAACATCTTATAAATTACATTGGCGATGTTGACTTCACAAACTTAAACATCGGTATCGATTGTGCCAACGGTGCCACTAGCGTCATCGGCGAATCTATTTTCAAAAAGCTCGGCGCTAACACCACTCTTATCAACTGTTGTAAAGATTACAACACAAAAATAAACGATAACTGCGGTAGCACCCACCTTGAACCTCTCACCAATTTAATCACCAAAAATCATCTCGATTTTGGCATCGCTTTCGATGGCGACGGCGACCGCGTCCTCATGATAGACGAAACAGGCAATACAGTAGATGGCGATCAAATCATCGCTATCCTCGCCAAATTCTTAAAATTAGACTCCATCGCCATTACCGTAATGGCAAATCAAGGTCTTCTAAACTGGGCAAAAAACAACAAAATCAAAACTGAAATCACCGCCGTCGGTGATTCCAACGTTGCTAGCGCCATGCAAGAAAAAAATATCAAACTCGGCGGAGAACAATCCGGTCATATTATTTTACCAAACGAACCAACTGGCGACGGTATGCTCACTGCACTTATGATCACTAAAATCATTTCCCAAGAAAAATTAACTCTCACTAAACTCGCCCAAATTATTGAAAGATTCCCCCAAGTTATCGTCAACCTAAACGCTACGCCAGCACAAAAATCTAAGCTAGCAGCGTCTGACGCTGTTAAATCTATACTATCACAATTCGAAGAAAAAGTCAAGTCCGCCTGTGCTGGACGCTTACTTGTTCGCCCTTCCGGCACCGAGAACCTCATTCGTATTACCATGTGGGGAAATGACGAAAAGAAAATCACAGAATTAGCCAATGAATTGAAAGAAAATCTAGAAAGGATTTTATGATTATTAAAACATTAACCAACTATAATCCCGAAATCGCCCAACAAATTAGAGAATTATTAATTCAACTTTCCCGCAGCGGCAAGGATAAAGGTGAAATCCCAGAACAATGGTTTAACGATATCATCAATTCCCCTTGGCACGATCTTCTCTATGCCGAAGAAAACGACAAAATCCTCGGTATCGCTTGTATGTCTGTAACCATGGGCCCCGGCATTCGCAAAAACGCCTACCTCGAAGATTTTGTCATAGACGATACCATCCGCGGTAAAGGCATCGGCACTTTACTCTGGAACGCCATGCTAGACTGGGCTAAAGAAAAAGGTTGCAAAAACCTCGAATTTACCTGCGGCAACGGCCGCGAAACCTCCCAAGAATTTTATAAAAATCGCGGCGCCAAAATTTACGACACCAACTTCTTCCGCTACGAACTCTAGATATAATCTTTTAACAAAATCACCGGCAAAAGTCCTATTAGTAAATAAATATGCAGAACATTCGGTAAGCCCGAGAAAAACAGCAAAGTCGTACCATAGCTAATCGCCAACAATAGAATTAGCATTTTATTCTGATTTTTTCTGATCACCAAAATCATCAAAATCACTGTAAAAATCACCAAAGAAATGCCCAAAAATCCAGTCTCTAAAAGTAAGCTCGCATATTCATTTTGCACAATTTCTTTTGGTGCCGGCGATAAACCATTTTGATAAAGTGCTTGCCCCGCCCCACCGATTCCTACGCCAAGCATCATTGTTTTAAAATCTTGCGACCAAATTTTCAAAGCCGAATTAGTCAATCTAACTCTCGTATCCGTAGATTCCGCCACATAACCATCAAATACTGCCTCATTTTCTGAATTTTCATCAATAACAACTTCTTCTTCATTATCTTTAATTATTTCATTACTAGACTCCGGAATCTCAATTACTCCAAGCGACAAATGATTAATAACTTTTGCCACACCAGTAGTATAAGTGTCGTCAGTTTTTGAAACTTGCGCAAAAATCCCTTGCAAATTCAAAGTAAACAGAAAAGAGAGAATTATCACCGGCCACAAAATCATCGCGTGCCATTTTTTAGTCTTTATAATTTCCCAAACCGTCAAAACCACCATCGCCAGAAGAAACGCATAAATCGCCCCGCGCGAAAATGTCAGGAATAATGTTGTAATAAAAATGCACAAGCAACAAAGTAAAAATTTAGAACTTAAAAAGTCTGAACCGGAGATATTTTTTACAACGGTCACGGACCGAGCACGGAACTGCAATTTCGGCGCAGGTCCGCCTGACCCGTTGTGAAAAATACTACCGCGTGAAGACTCTCGTTCTAAATTTTTACTTTGCTGCCTGTGCAATAATGACCATGCCGCCATTATCGCCGGCGCAAGCAACAAATTTCCCATAAACTGCGGCTCTATCGCAAACCCATTCGGATGCGGAAACCCAAACATTTTATAAGTACAGCCGTCGCACATCAAAGTCGCATCTTGCGAGACACCTACCAAATCCAAAATACACTGCAAAACACAAAACCCACACACAAAAAGTGCCGAACCATAAAAAACCTTCTGCCACTTTCCAAAAAATCCCTCATTCACATAAATACTTTTTAGTTCAAAAAACCCAAACACCGCCAAATACAAAAGCCACAAAATTCCCATTGTCAAAATTCCGCGAAAAACATTCAAACTCCAAATTACAGACAAACTCGCAAAAATAGGGAACATTAGCCACTGCCATTTTTTAAAAACATTTCTCCAAAGTTTATTTTTAAAAAATAAAATCGTAACAAGTACATCAAAAAATACAAGCCACAAAAGCGGCAAAGAAAACTCAAAATTCATCGTCTCATTCGCGCCCAAGAAAATTACTGGATGATATGAAAAAATCAACACCGCCGGCAAAGCATAAATAAGCCCATAAAAAATTTGTTCAATTAAACTCTTTTTCTGCGACTTTTTACTTTTTTGCATGCTTTTTCTCGCAACTTTTTATAAAGTTTTTTAGCTCGCTCACGAATCGTTCTTCACTAAAATTATCCGCCGTTTTCGACACTTTTTCACGATTAAATTTTATTTTTTCAAATTTCAAGATCGCTTCCGCTAAACTCGTAGCTTTCTGTTCATTAAATAACACACCATTTTTACCATCTTCTACATAGTCACGCGCACCACCTTCACCATAAGCAATCACCGGACAACCAGCTGCCAAAGCCTCCACCGGCGCAATTCCGAATGGTTCCAAACTAGGGAATAAATAACCTTTCGCCCCGCTCAAATATTCCGCCAATTTTTCTTTTTTCTGTAAAGGTAAAAACTTCACTAAATTTGCACCCCTTGCCAATTTAACCAATTTTTTATGTTCTGGGCCCTCACCTATCACAAGTAGCCGCCTTTGCGACATCTCCGCTGCTCTTACTGCCAAATCCAACTTTTTCCAATTTACTTGACGAGACGTAGTAATATATGTTCTACTTAACTCAGAGTTTTCCACAAGCTGTGCATTTTTACCATCTTGACTTTTCCCTTTTTCATTTTCTAATTCTTTTTGACTTTTCTTACATTTCATTTTAAAATCATCAACTTCTACCGGTGGGTGAATCACCACCGCTTCCCTTTTATAATATTTTTCAATCATTTCTTTCGCATAATTCGAAATTGTAATATAATAATCCGGCCTTTTCGCTGCCTTATAATCCGCATGTCTAAGCGGCAAAACTAAAATCCTAAAGAACAATCGCACTAAAGGATTTAAAATTCCAAACCCCGGATTTTTAATATATTCTTTATACATTTGCCAATAATATTGCGTCGGCACATGACAATACGAAATATGAATCCCATTTGGTACTTTCACCGCCTTTGCTTCTGCACCCGTCACCGAAATTACCAAATCATACTCACTAAGATCAAGATGTGAAAAATACCATTGACGAAAAGGTCCCAAAATTCTGCGTAATTTCGTTGGGAATTTCTGCAGCCAACCCGTTCGCACATCTGCATCTAAAAACCAATCAATCCCCTTTTTATCATATTTCGAAGTATAAATTGGCGCCTCCGGATATATTTGGTGAATTTTAAGTAACACCTTTTCCGCTCCGCCCACATTTGTTAGCCAATCGCAAACCAACGCCACTTTCGGCTTACTACTAACTTTTTTATCCATTATTTCGCCCCTTCGCCTTTAAATACCACCGCAATAGTTTTAAAGAAAATCGAAATATCTAATCCTAAAGACCAATTCTTCACATAATAAATATCTAGTGCCCTGCGCTCTTCAAACGATATATTTTTTCTTCCAGATACTTGCGCAAAACCAGTAAGACCAGATTTTACCATCAAAATCAGCGATCTATCACCATAATCTTTCAATTCACCCGGAAGAAGTGCGCGCGGTCCAATTAGCGAAATATCACCTTTTAAAATATTGAAAAACTGTGGCAATTCATCCAAAGATGTTTTTCTAAGAAACTGTCCAAACTTCGTAATTCGCGGATCATTCTTCATATAATCCCCATTTTTACGGTATCCCTTAATCAGTTCCGGCTTTCCCATTTTAATAAACGCCTTTTCCGCCGTCATCCCACTATATTCCGCCCGCATTGTCCTAAATTTATAGCATTTAAATCTTTGGTTGTACCTAGTTAATCTCTCATCCACATAAATCGGCGAGCTCTTGAAATCCGAAAACTTCAAGATTAGCCAAATTATACCCATCGGGATCAGTAAAATAATCACCGCCAAAAAACTAAATAAAATATCAAACACCCGTTTAAACACTGCGTACCCACCAGTAAGAGGTGTAGCTTTTACCATCACCGCCGGCGTATTGCCAACCAATTCTAAATCACCAAAATGCGAAGAAAGCGTTGTTTCATTCGGCACAAAATAATACTCAAGATGCCGATTTACCGTTTGTTTGTAAACGTATTCCGTCGAACGCTCATCCGTCTGAAAAACCACATCCGCTTTTGCCTTCTTTAAAGCATCTTTAAGGGATGAATATTGCTTCGCTCTTAAATCTTTTGGAATATATTTTTGATTCGCTACTATTCCAGCTAACCTATAACCAGATTCCGGTGTCGCTGCAATATGACCAGACAAATACTCTGTATTCTTAGAATTTCCAATTACAATCGCTCTCTTTGCAATATAATCATTCTTAAAAATCCTTCGAATTACAAAACGAATCAAAATTCGCTCAATCAATAAAAATATAAACGACGCAATCATCGCATAAAGCGCCATCACGCGCACCGGAAATAGATTTTCTCCCTTAAAGAAATCGTAAACAATTAACGCCGCCACTGACAAAATCGCCGCAAGTATAATTCTCCATCGTTCTGGCGCTCGAGTTTTACCCAAAAACACCGATTTTTTATAAAGCCCCAGCGTCGCCAAAATAATCAACATTACCGGCACCAAAAGCATTATTGTCATTATAAATTCTCTAGTCTGTGCCTCAAAAACAAACGGTCTCGGATCAATATAAATTCGAATCAAATACGCTGCCGCAAATGATAATACTAGCGCCAACGCATCCCCCACAATTAAACACAATCTTAAAATAAAATCGGATTTTTTCCGCATATATATATTATACCATAATAGGGATTATTATTCCACAGTCACGGACTTTGCCAAGTTTCTCGGCTGGTCCACATTGTATCCCTTTTCTACTGTTATATAATATGCAAATAATTGCATCACTAAATTTATTAAAAGCGGCACAAATTTCTCTAAAGATGTTGTAATTTTTACAACACTTTCCACTGGCAAATCAAACTTATCTTCGTTAGTTATCGCAATTACATGTCCGCCCCTAGCTAAAACTTCCTGTACATTAGAAATCGCCTTATCATAAAGCGCTCCACGAACAAGCAAAACCACCTCAAAAAATCTATCATCTACTAACGCCAGCGGACCATGTTTTAACTCCCCAAACGCATAAGCATTAGCATCTACATAAGAAACTTCCTTTAGCTTAAGCGCACCCTCCATCGCTGTCGGATATGCCGTATCCCTACCTAGATAAATCGCATGATCATATTTTGCATATTTTTTTGCAATCTTCGGCACTATTTCGCTCGTCTCACTCAAAACTTTTTCAATTTCTTTTGGTAACTTTATAATTTCTTCCGCATAAGGTTCTAAAATCTCAGATTTTACATTTTTCGCTTGCGCAATTGTCAAACCAAACATCACCATTGCAATCACTTGTGAAGTAAACGCCTTAGTGGATGCTACAGAAATCTCTGGTCCCACGTGCACATAAGTTCCGCCATCTACTTCACGCGCAATAGTTGATCCAATCGCATTTACAATTCCAATCGTTTTCACACCTTGTTTTTTAATTTCACGCAGACACGCCAAAGTATCAGCCGTTTCCCCAGATTGCGATACAACCAAAGCCACCGTATTTTTTGGAATATATGCTTGTCTATAACGATACTCACTCGCAATCACCGTTTCGACTGTAATTTCTGGCGTAAATTTTTCAATATAATAGCCAGAAAGAAGCCCGGCATGATAAGCAGTTCCGCAACCTACTATAATTAGATGTTCAATATTTCTAAGTTCTTTTTTACTTAAACCCGGCCCACCTAAATGTACCAACTTACTCTCTGCATCAATCCTCCCACGCAAAGTTTCCGCCAAAGACCTCGGCTGCTCCATAATTTCTTTCAAAAGAAAATGATCATACCCACCTTTTTGAATCGCCGCCAAATTTGTTTCAATCTCTTCCACCTTTGCCGAAACTGGTTCCGCATTCAAAGTTTTAATCTCAATACTATTTTTAGTAACTACTGCTACTTCCCCATCATTCAAATAAATTGCTTTTTTAGTATGTCCAACTAGCGCAGAAGCATCCGAAGCAATCAAAGTTTCATCATTGCCTACGCCGATTACTAATGGCGAACCACTTCTTGCGACCACAATTTCTTCTGGATTTTTTGCCGAAATTACCGCTATCCCATAAGTACCCTGAACCAACTTCAAAGCTTGCACTACTGCATCTACTAATTCATACTTACCATCACGATAGAACGAGTTAACTAACGCCGCTAAAACTTCCGAATCCGTCTCGGACTTAAACTCATGCTCAGTTAGATTTTTCTTTAAATCCTTATAATTCTCAATAATTCCATTATGTACTAAATAAATATCTCCAGCTTGATGTGGATGCGCGTTATCCTCACTTGGTTCACCATGAGTCGCCCATCGCGTGTGACCAATTCCAATTTTATCGTTACGTTTATTTTTTACTAACTTCTCTTCTAAATTTACAATCTTGCCTTTAGCCTTAAGTAAAGTCACACCATCTGATAATGTTACAATTCCCGCCGAATCGTACCCACGATATTCTAGTCTCTTTAAACTCGACACCAAAAAATTTTGTGCATTTTGTTTACCTACATATCCCACAATCCCGCACATAATAATCTCCTATTCTTTGTTCTATTATATCACATAAAAAATCCCCTAGATAAGGGTAAACTAAAAAAGACCACCAAAAACCTACCACTATAATTATATCACAAAAACTCAAAAAAGTCAATATGTCTATTGATTTTTTCACTAAAATCAGTTATAATTACATACAGAACTTCGGTCCGGTAAGCCTTCGGCTTTCCGTCCTTCGTTCGGATTAAAAACTAAAATAAATTTTAGTTTTTATCCTCACTCGGTCCGGTAGCTCAGTTGGTTAGAGCACGAGCCTCTTAAGCTTGGTGTCGTGGGTTCGAGCCCCACCCGGATCACCAAAAACGTAAATAAAAGAGAATTCCATTTCTCTTTTTTTAATTCCCAAACCATTATGATATAATAGTCTAATTATGAATAAAGATGATATCTATGAATTACTAAAAAACCGCAAAATTTGGCACGAAATTACTGAGCACGAAGCAGTTTATAACATGGCCGAATTAGAAAACGTAAAACTCCCCTACAAAGATTGTGATGCCAAAAACTTATTTGTGCGAGATGATAAACGAAATAATTTTTATCTTATCTCTATAAAATCCGACAAAAAAATCAATCTTAAAGAATTTCGCAGAGAACATAATACTCGACCACTCACTTTTGCTTCTGAGCAAGATTTATTGGATGTTATCGACTTATATCCCGGCGCCGTCAGCCCACTTGGGCTTTTAAACGACAAAGATTTAAAAGTTCATTTTTATTTAGATAAAGAATTTCTAAACAATTCCAAAATCATCGGTGTCCACCCAAACGATAACACAGCAACTTTATGGCTAAAAGTAGATGATTTAATCAATATCATTAAAGAACATGGCAATCAAGTTGTTGTTGCAAAATTTTAATAATCATACATAAAAAAATCTGCCCCTTTCAAGTCTGATTTTTTTATCAAATTATTTTGCGTATTCTACTGTTCGAGTCTCGCGAATTACATTGACTTTAATTACGCCAGGGTAACTCATAGTTGCTTCAATCTTGTTTGCAATATCACGCGCCAATTTTAGCGCAGACAAATCATCGATTTGTTTTGGCTCTACAACTACACGAATTTCACGTCCTGCTGAAATCGCATAAGCCTTATCAATCCCAGTAAATGAAGTAGCAATATTTTCAAGATCGCGCATTCTTTCTGCGAAATTCTCCGCCGAAATATTACGCGCTCCCGGCCTTGCCGCCGAAATTGCATCTACGATTTTTACAATTATCGCTTCCGGCGTAGTTGGCTCAATGTCATTATGATGTGCTGCCATCGCGTGTACAATTTCATCACTCATACCATATTTCTTCGCAAGTTCTGCACCAATTTCAGCGTGCTTACCTTCGATTTTATGTGTCACTGCCTTACCGATATCATGAAGAAGCGTTGCAGTTTTAGTGATTCTCTTATCTGCACCAATTTCTTCTGCAATCATTCCAGCAATATGTGCCATTTCAATTGAGTGTAAAAGCACATTCTGGCCATAAGAAGTCCTGAACTTAAGCTCGCCGAGCAAGTGTAAAATCTCTCGCGGGATTCCCACTACTCCAACTTCACGCGCTGCATCTTCACCAGCCCGCACTACTTCTTTTTCAATTTCACGCTCTGCCTTCGCTACCGACTCTTCAATCGAAGCTGGATTGATTCTTCCGTCTTTCATCAATCTTTCCATCGCATAACGCGCCACCTGTCTCCTAATCGGATCAAACGAAGAAAGCACCACCATCCCAGGTGTATCATCTACTAAAATATCTACACCAGTAGCACGTTGCAAAGCTTGAATATTGCGGCCTTCTTTACCGATAATTCTACCTTTCATATCATCATCCGACAACTTCAATGCCGTTACAGTTCTATCCGCTGTTACTTCAGATGACATCCTTTCCATCGCCGTAAGAAGCATAGCTTGCGCAGTTTCATCTACTTCATGTTTAATCTCTTTTTGTTCTTTTGTAATTAAACCAACTAAATCCTGCTTTACATCGTTTTCTGTCATTTTTATTAATTTTTCACGCGCTTCTTGCTTAGAAAGTCCAGCAATTTTTTCTAATTTTTCGTGTTGCTTTTCCCTAATACCACGCACTTCGCTTTTCAAATCGTCTAGTTCTTTTTCTTCACGCTTTAATTTATCAGATTTCTTCTCCAATTGATCCAACTTAGAATCAAGTGTATTTTCACGCTCCACCAAACGATTTTCGGTACGTTTCCATTCTTTCCTACGTTCATTTTCTTCGGCTTGATTTTTTTCAGTGATTTTTGAAGCCTCTTTTTTAGCATTAAGCACAATATCTGATGCTTCTCTTTTAGCTTTGCGCACTAAATCATCAGCCTTCTCTTTCCCACCACTTTCATTTTTCTTATTGTATGCAAAAATTCCTCCCGCGCCAGCAGCCACACCCACTACGGCGGCAATAACTGGGATAACAATTTCCATAATTCCCTTTCTAATTGTTTTTGTTGATATTTTTCTCTATATCAACGGGGTAACAAATAACATCAAATTATAATATTCCACTTCTATTATACCATACTTTTCTAATCTGCCAAAGTCAAAACTTCATACCCATCACTTGTAACTAATATAGTATGTTCACAGTAGCAGCCGATCGAACCATCTTTCATCTTTACTGTCCAACCATCATCTTCATCTACATAGTTCGCCGGCTTTCCTAGACATGACATAGGCTCAATACAAATTGTATCACCTTCCACCAACTTATAGCCATGCCCACGCTTGCCATAATTTGGCACCTCTGGTGCCTCATGCATAGTTTTACCAATTCCATGTCCAATGTAATTTTCAATTACACCAAGATGCCCCTTTTTTAAAACTTTTTCCACCGCATACCCAATATCGCCAATATAAGCACCAGGTTTTACCTGCGAAATACCTTCCCACATCGCCGATTCCGTCACCGAAATCATTTTTTTCACTGCCGGCGAACCATTATCGCCCACCATCATAGTAAATCCCGAATCTGTAAAATATCCTTTATAATAAATATCTAAATCAAAAGAAACTTTATCACCTTCTTCCAAAACCTCGTCAGTCGGTACACCATGCACTATCTCATCATTAACAGAAATGCAAATCGCGCCAGGAAATTCCTCCTCCAACATATCATAAGCTACCCCAGCGCCACGCTTTACAATTTCCTCACGCACCCACTTATCAATTTCTTTACCTGTCATACCAGGTTTTACATATTCTTTCAAATCACTTAATAAATTGCCCAAAATCTTCCCGCCCTCACGCATTGCAATAATTTTTTCTTGCAAAGTTTTTGCATCAGCAGTATTTTTATTTATCATAGCTATACCCAATTTCCCTACCATTTACATCATCTTTTTGTCTTATAGCACTAGGATTCATCTTTTCTACCACACTAGCTAAACGATCTGCGATTTCCTCAATAGTCCCTGTCCCATCTATATGCTCGACCGGAATATTCTTATTTTCAAACAACGGCAAAATACTCTTAATATTATTCTCAAAAATTTCAAAACGCTGTTCTATACTGCTTCCCTCTTTATCGTCATCTCTACCACGCAAAGCCAATCGCTTCAGCAATTCTTCTTTTGGCACCTCTAAGACAATCGCTCCATCAATTTTACCCGACATAGTTTCAACAATATATTTTGCCTGTGCTTCATCTCTTGGATACCCATCTAAAATCACATCAAAACCATCTTCTTCGCATTTTTCGATTTGCTTGTTCATTAAATTTATTACATCGTTATCTGGAATTAGATGTCCAGAATTTATAACTTCTGCATATTTACCAGTTTGACGAATAACTTCTCCCACGGAAAGCCATTTCCAACCAAAAACTTCAGATAAAATTTTCCCCTGTGTGCCCTTACCTGAGCCGGCAGGACCAAATAATACAATCATTTTTCTCCTTTTTCATCTTTATTATAACATAAAAAATCCCCCTTGCGGGGGTATTCTTTTATTTTAGTCCTAATTTGATTCGTTCGGTCTTTTCAGCCTTACGAGCTTCGCGAATTATTGCCTTCATACGACGCTCACGCTTAGAAATCGGTTTACTAAAACGCATCTGTGACTTCTTTAAAGGTAAAATTCCACTCTGTAGGACTTTACGGTTAAAACGACGAATAATATTTTCGTTCGCCTCACCTTGATCTTTTCTAGTAACTTTAGTAGCCATATTATTTACATTATACCACAGTTAAACAGATATTACAACCCTGATTTGATTATTAAGTTATTTTTCACAAAAAAAACGCCTAGTTAGGCGATTTTGGCGGATCCGACGAGACTCGAACTCGCGACCTCTGCCGTGACAGGGCAGCGCTCTAACCAACTGAGCTACGAATCCACTTAGCTCATTATACCCCATCTAATCCGAAAAATCAAGAGTTATTACATACCAGGGATCTTAAAAGCACCCGGATCAGTGGCTTGCGCATTATAGACCTGATCCTGCATGGCTGGTTGTGAACCAAGCGAAGTCAAAGTCGGTTCAGCAGACGGTGCTGCAGACTCTATTGGCTTAACTTCTGGCAAAGCAGTTTCCTGACTACCTACATTTTGCAAATTTTCCTGCATCGGCGGCATATTATTCATCATATCTACTGGTGGAGCAGGTGGAGGGGGTAAAATATTTTCATCCGATGGTACAGCATAGTTCATTTCTGGCACGCCATTAATTTCTGGCGCACTTGGTACACTAGGTGCCCCTGCCGCTGCTGGATTATTCCCATTATCGCCCAAAGCTTCTTCTAATAAATGCCCGTATTTATCCTCATTTTCGAACCCATCTTCCGCCTCAGATTTTACATCAGTCTCAAAACCAGCTTCTGGTTGTACAACTTTTTCTCCGTCATGTTCTTCTAGACTACTGTTCTCTTTTTCATCTACAGGTTGTACGTCAGAATTAAGTTCTGTTTTATCTATATTATCTTCTACTAGATTATTATCCTCAGAAGAATTTACTTCTTCTACAGTGGGTTCTGTCTTTTCCGCCGACAAAACTGCAGGTTCATTGACTATATCATTAGCAGCTTGTGACAACGATTCTGTAGAACCATTATTCTCATCGTCAGTATCGATCTTCATTGGCTCATTGGTTGGCTCATCCACTGCTTCAGCCCCAGCCTGAGAAAGACTTTCTTCAGCAGCTTTTAAATCATCTAGTAAAGTACTCTCTTTATCAGCGATATCAGCATCGACTTCTTTCTCGTCATCGTCTATATTTCTGTCGCCATCATGAGCAATATCAAGTTTGGTCGAATCATCTTTACTACTATTTCCACTATCCTTACCAGAATATAATGTCATTATTTCATTTTCTACATCAGGAGTAATATTTTTAGAAACTAATTGTTGATTTGCTCCAGATTTCATCAACTTAGAAGCCACTTTCATTGTCTCTGGGGTAGTTTTAGCATTAGCAAAACGATTCGTTGCTGCCACAATACCAGTCAAAAATGCCGTTGCTTCCTCTTTTCCAATTTTTACATCATCGTTCGCAGTATATAATAAATTCGCAATCATCTCAGAAACTGAACTGGCTTTCTTATCACTCCATTCTATCTCGCCAAATTTACCAGGTTTACTTGTAGAAACATTCACAATCACTGCATCATGCATAATACGACCATGCTCACGCAAAGCTGAATCTAAATCAATCCCATTTGCCACATCAAGTGCCAAAACCAAATCCACATTATAGTCGCCATAAGAAAATTCCAAATCATTATCAGAAATACGTGTCTTGTATGGTGTAATATAAATTTTTACAAATTCACCATCTAACTTATAACGTAAATGATCAGCTTTTTCTTTGTTCAAAGCAATCACGAAATCTTGCAATGTATCAGCCGTCGATTCAAAAGTTTCTTCAGGTTTTAAAAATTCCAAAGCATTTGGGGTAGCACCAGAATAAATCGCCGTAGCACGCTTTCCTAATTTATCAAGATAAAGTGAAAGACCAATTGCCGCTGACATCTCATCTACAGAAGGATTACTAGACAAAGCGACTAAAATATTTTTTGCAGCACGAATCTTGCTAGCTACTTCTGTATAGACGTCCTTATTATCTATCAGATTGTTTTCTGCCCTATTATCCGTAATGCCGGAAGGATTCACATCGGGTTCCACAATTGGGCTAACTACATCATCTGCATCAGAAGGCGAAGATACCACAGGAGCAGCCCGTGTAGCAGGATTGCTTATAACCTCTTCTACAGATTCCGCACTAGGTGAATCCATAGAAGAATCTTGCGTATCAACACCGCTATCTACCGGCGGCATAACTGGATCAATGAGTGTACTATCTTCTGACATTATTACCTTTCTGCCACTATATTATCATAAGCACTTCAAAACTGCAAGTTATTTATTATTCTAACCCCTTTACTTTTTCCATAAAATACGCTATAATAATATAAATCATTAAATTTTAATTAAATAGGAATAAAATGCCGATTATCAAATCTGCCAAAAAGGCTGCCAGGCAAGCTGAAAAGCGAACCGCGCACAATAAACAAATCAAGAAAGACATCAAAGCCGCGTTGAAGGCTTTCAAAAACAATCCAACCTCAGAAAATCTTAGAAAAGCTCAGTCCGAATACGACAAAGCCGTTAAAAAAGATTTGATGAAGAAAAACACTGCTGCACGTCGTAAAGCTAAATTATATCAATTTGCTAAAAATTCCAATGTCAAATTAAGTACTAAAACTGTCGCAAAAAAACCTGCAGCAAAGAAAACTACAACGAAGAAACCTGCAGCAAAAAAGCCTGCAAAAGCAGCCAAGGCTCAGTCGAAGTAGATTTTAAATTTAAATCGAGTTTAGAGAGCTCCGTAAGGACTCTCTTTTCTTTTGCGCTTGGATGAATTTTATATTCTTTCAAAGCCTGCGAAATTAAAAGTCCACAAAATTGAATCGGATCTTCATCTTTTTCAATCTTCTTAAGCATCATAACTGCTTTTTTCCCATCACGTTTTGCAGTTTCATAAATGTCAAAAACTATCCCAAAATTCGGATTCTTCACTAAATTAAAATCACGAATCTCTACTTTAGTTTTTAAATTTTTATAGGCCGTTGAACGTTTATCAAGTTTTATTTCCCAAATTACGACTTTATTCAAAGTTCCCACATAATCTTCCAACTTTTCAAAAACCAATTTATTAGTACTAAGATCGTGAATCAAAATCTTCCGAGTTTCAGCAAATAACGATCCACCATTAAAAATACTCGAAAGATCAGCAAGCTCAAGTTCAACGCCTTCAAAAACTTCATAATCATCACCCAAAAAATCAATAATTTCCTTTTGTGCTCGTACACGGTCATCACCGGTAAAAATTTTAATCATATATATCTACTTTCTGGCAACTCGGACAAATATGTGTACCTCGCCCTGCCACTTTTATTTTTATAATTTTATCACCACATTGCAAACATGACTGGTTTTCCCTACGAAAAACCTGCGCAAATTTTTCTAAATAATCGCCCCTCGTACCATCTGCCCGCACATAAGTTGCCATCGTCGAACCACCAGATTCAATCGATTTGTCCATTACTTCACACGCTGCCAAAAGCAACTTCTCAGTTTCCTTTTTAGTTAAAGTCCCCGCCTTACGTTTTGGATGAATCCCAGCCAAAAATAAAGTCTCGTCCGCATAAATATTTCCCAATCCACAAATCACAGTCTGATCCAAAATCACTGCTTTAATTAAAGAATTTTTATGTTTTTGAAATTTTTCAAATAATTCCTTACTTGTCATATCCCACGGTTCTTTTGCTAATTTTTTAATAAAATTGTCTTCAAGAACTTTATGAGTTTCCAGAAACTTTATAAACCCAAACTTTCTTTGATCATTAAAATAAAGTATCCCATTTTCAAATTCCAAAATCACTCGCGTTTGTGTATTTGGTAAATCCACTATAAAATTTTCACTCGGATGTCCAGCAGCATAACGCTCACCATTTTTTGGCTCAAAAATCAGCTGTCCCGTCATCCTTAAATGTACCATCAAAGATTTATCATCTTCAAAATCCAAAACCAATGCTTTACCAAATCTTCGAATCCCTACCACTTTGCCAGTCACTTTTTCACCAATAAAAGATTTTTCACACAAAACCTCGATGTTTTTCAATTTCTTTTTTACAATAAATTTATCCAGCCCACGACGAATAGTTTCCACTTCCGGCAGTTCAGGCATTTTTGTACTCCAAATAATCTTTTGAAAAACTTTTTAACATATCATCCAAAAGTTTATCTAAACGTTCTTTAGTATAAAATTGATATTTTTTACCCTTCACCGCCTTTGCAAAACTATTCTCTTTTAGAATTCTCTCCACATCCAAAATATCTTCTGACTCAATCTCAGTAATATTAATTTTATTTGCCCGTTCCACAAAATAATCCAACTCATCAGGTTTGATATCTAAATAATGATGAAATTTTGCATCATAAATCCAAAAATCATGATGTTTAATTTTACGTTTTTCCTCACGCGAAAGGCCCTCACCTATTTTATGATTTTTAATCGTACGGTAAAAATCATAATTAAAATAGCCATCCGTATAAAGGTGAAAAAGATAGCCCAAAAAAATCGGACTCTTCTCACGAATTTTTTGTTTATTTTCCGCATAAAAATTTAATGAACTTTTTTTCTCATAAGTATAATGTGTATCTTCATGTTGTTTTATAATCTTTACTTTATTTGCATAACCATTATTTATGTCAGGCAAAATACAACCCAATAAAAACTCTTTCCGTTCACGTCCAGAAAACTCAAGTTTATCCGCTAGCCTCTCACCAGCTTCAAGATGTATATTCCAACCAGGCATTTACCTAATTATACCATAAACTAGGGTTAACCCCAAAAACCACGCTTTTTTGCCCCCTTAAATTCTTCCAAAAGTTCTTTCTGCTTTTTACTTAAGTTTTTTGGTGTTTCCACAATTATCGTTACAATGTGCGGTCCTCTATCGCCATCTGCTCTAAATGGTACTCCATGACCAGATAATTTAAATGGCGTCCCACTCTGCGTACCGGCTGGCACTTTCATCGTAATTTCACCATCCACGGTTTCCACATCAATTTCACACCCCAAAGCAGCATCCACCATACTAATTTTTTCTTCCGATAAAATAATCGCGCCCTCTCTTGTTAAATGTTTATGTGATTTTACCCTTACTTTTACATATAAATCACCACGCGTAGTTGAACCTTCTGGCGCTGGCCCACCTTTACCTTGCAAACGAATCGACATCCCATCATCAATTCCTGCTGGAATTTTAATTTTTAATTCTTTACCCTCCACATTGACGGATTTTTTTGTTCCAAAAATCGCTTCTTCAAAAGTAACAGTTACTGACGTCTGATAATCTGCACCTTTACGTGGTCTCCTAGCACCGCCAAACCCAAAAATACTACCCAAAATATCATCAAACCCACCACTACCAAAATCAAAATTAAACGTTTGGCCATTGAAATTTCCACCAAACGGGTTCCCATTACTAAATGGATTCCCGCCACCAAATGGGTTACCGCCCGCACCACCATTTACACCCGCATGACCAAACTGATCATAGCGTGCTCGTTTTTGTTTATCGCTCAAAACTTCATGCGCTTCCGAAACTTCTTTAAACTTCGCTTCAGCCTCTTTATTGCCAGGATTTTTATCAGGATGATACTTTATTGCCAACTTACGATAAGCTTTCTTAATTTCATCATCAGACGCATTTTTAGACACGCCTAAAACTTCATAATAATCACGTTTTGCCATATTATCATTATACATGATTAGCACTCAAAACGCAAGAGTGCCAAAACCTATTCCTTATTACTTTGCACTGGATTTGTTGTAATCAAGCTCTCTTCTGTCTCTGAAGCAATAATTTGCATATGCACATGATTCTGCCCAGCAAAGAATAACCCTTGTCCCACTGGGAAATTCGTCAATCTACGTTTTTCTTCCTCAGTTAATTTAAATACATCGGAAAGCACATCCACCGCCGACGCTGATTGTTTCAATAATAATTGCATTGATGAGTTACCCACAATTGCACGACCCATCTTCGTGCTCATAAAATCTTCTACATCCTGTGTAACAGTGGTTAAACCTAAATAATATTTACGCGCGCGCTTCGCTAAAGAAAACAAGAAGTTCGCTGAATCTTCATGTTGCATCAACTGCCACGCCTCATCCACAATTAATAAACGTTTCTTTTGTTTAGCACGCACAATATTCCAAATATGCGAAAGCACAATATATATCGCTACTGGTCTAAGCTCGTCCTCAAGATCACGAATATTAAACACTACCATCTGATTATTTATGTCAATATTAGATTGTTGTGAGAAAATACCTGCAAACGTACCAGTAGTATATTTACGCAAACGTTGCGCAAGTTGCGGTCCCGAACCACCCATATGCAAAAGTGTATCATATAGATTAGCGATCGTCGGTGGCGTGGATTGATGTGTTAAAGGATCAGAAGTAATCCCCGCCCTAGCATAAGTATCGATCAAGGCTTGATCCAAATCCGCCTCTTCATTAGCAGTCAAAGCCGGCACCACTTGACCAGAAGACGAAACTTGATTACCGCCAAGCATCAATCTAAACAAACCGTGCAAAGTCACCAAATTCGCTCTTAAAGCATCATTTGCATCTTCCGCATCCACCACTTTTGGTAAATCAAATGGGTTAATCCTCACATCAGAGTTCAAAGATAACCGAATATACGAACCGCCTACTGCATCACATAATCTTTGATACTCATTTTCTGGATCGATAATTAAAATCTCTGCGCCCACCATCATCGAACGCAAAGCTTCCAATTTCACTGTAAATGACTTACCGGCACCAGATTTCGCAAACACCACCATATTGGCGTTTTCTAAACTGAACCTATCGAAAATCACTAAACCATTGTTATGCATATTTACACCATATAAAATTCCCTTATCCTGTGTTAAATCTGCTGAAGTAAACGGGAAAGATGTAGAAATTGCACCAGTATTCATGTTTCTTCTAATTTGCAATTGATCCATACATTGTGGTGTAATCGAATTCAAACCCTGCTCTTGTTGCGAATTTGCTACTTTCGAAAAGACCATCTGCTGCCCCAAAATTGTCTCAATCTTTTGTTGCACAAATTTTAATTCTTCCAAAGAATCCGCCCACAAAGTTATATAAAGCCCAAATCGGAAAAATCTCTCTGCGCCTACCTGTAATTGGTCTCGTAATTCCTCCGCATCGCTAATCGCAGCTTCTAGCTCCGGATCTCTCACCTTCCCTTTTTCTGCATTCAAATTATATGAAGCTTCAAGTTGTGTTACTTTTGTACGCAAATTTTTCATTACTACCGCAGACTCTACTGGGTAAATATACATTGAAACATCCAAAACTTCATCGATATTAATAATCGGCGAAAGCCAACCAGTATAGAGCGTTCTCGGGTAGCCATAAACATACATCGTTCTACCATATTTATTACCTAAGCGAAAATAATCAGAATGAATTTCAATCGCAGATGGCGAAATCAAATCACGCAGAGTATTTGTACCCTGTTCAAAAGCCCGCTGAATTTCTGCTGCTTCCATTGCCTCGTTTTGCGCTGCAATCTCCGCCGCAGTCAATTGTTGTTTCTTTTTACCCATTCACTCCTCCATTTTCATCTTTTGCACCTTTTTTGACATACATCGTCGCTACTTTCGAAAAATCGACTAAAGGTTCTCTTACTGCTGTATCAGGATTATTAAAGTTATAATAAAGTTCTGCTAGTTCTTTCGTATTCAGTCTCACAGAATGAATACCAATTTGGAAAAGACCAGATGTAACAGAATCTATTCTGTTCGCAATTTCAGTCATTGCTTTTTCATAAGTTGCTCGATCAATTTTAGTAACTTCTGGAGCTTTACCACGTGAAAAAGTCTTAAAGAAATTTTTAGTCTCTTGCAAACTTTTCTCAGTTTCCTCTGAAGTATAGTATGGGATCACAATAAAGAAATTTTTATCCATAATATTTGCTTCTTGTGATAATACATCAATAAAATTAATGTAGTCATCCATCAAAACTCCTAAAAGCATATTATCAGTATTTCGACGTATATCTATTAATTTTTCCAAATAGGGCCCAATATCTACTTTTTGAGAGCGAACCAAAATTTGTGTTGTGAATTTCAAAGAATTCAAAAAGTTCTGGTATGATGCCTCTACGCCTTCTCTCTCCATTTCACTCATAAGATCAAAGTTAATCGATTTACAAGCTACTACCGCCCTAAACGAACCATCTTTCATAATTACGACGTTATCTCTTATTTCAGAAATGAGCAAAGTTGCCTGCGTAGAATCTGGTTTTTCTTTAATCGGCATCGAAACCGCTTCAGTTTTGTTATTAGATACTATTCCGGCCCCTTGATTTGGTATATTTTGGTTAGGTTGCATCTGTCCATTTGGCATCATCATCTGAGGTTGTTGCATTTGCATCTGCTGCGCCTGCATTTGCTGAGGTTGCATTTGCTGAGCCTGAAAATTCTGCCCATTCGACACTTGTTGTGGCATATTTTGATAATTTTGTTGTGGATTCATATTACTTTAGTGTAACGAAATAAATACTTCGCCATCTTCCTTTCTATTTATACGGTTAGCTTCTTTCGCAATCGTAGCAACAGAAAAATCAGGATTATTTGCTAATTCTATTATACTAGGTTTTGCCACGATTTCCTTAACTTTTTTCTTCGATTCTTTATGAACTCTATTAGACTTTTCCACATGTTCCTCTCCAACTGGCGAACCAGGCATGATTATTGTCGGCGAATTAAAATTTGGACCCTTATTAGATTCTTCTTCAGACTCTTCTTTTTTAATTATTTCATGTGTTATATTCTCATTTTTTGCAATCGCTTCCCTCATCTCTTTTATCACTTCATCATGCCGCTTATCCTCATCATTTGAAATCGTTTGTTCTAAATTATTAAAATGATACGTTTCAAACATGTCATTCGTTGTATTAGCCTCCATCTTAAGCTCATTGTTTACTTGACCAATATTCTTAATCGCATAGCCTTCAGTATCTACAATATTCGCCAAAAAATTTATCCTATTTGTAGCTTCCTCGCCAGTTATATTCCTAGATTTATCATTATCTACTATTTTTGGCGCCGTAATCTTTACGACGGTATCTTTCTGGCCTGGTGCCCACATACGTTTTCTTGGCTTCATGTAAAACGAAACGAGCGCTGCCAAATATGTTTCCATCGGTTGATCTTTCTTGAGCGGCAAAGCCAATAGTAAAAAGAAAAGCACAAAAGGCACAGGTATTATAGCTAAAAGTGGGAACAATTGAAAAAGTCCTACTATCAGCGCAATCAACCCACCAGCAATCAAAAGATAGACGAACTGCCGAAAATTAAACGGCCCTAAAAGTTTATCGTCCGCCTCGACGTCTTGTGGTACTTTGTACTGCGCCATACTACCATTTTAACATATTTTACGTATTAGCATAAGTGTAATTAAAAAATCAAAATTATTCTAAATTGTTCAGTTCGCTAAGTATCCAATTCAACAATTTTTCACAAGTTACGTTGCTTGTACTATTTTTAAACGCTTCATACATCTTTACTATATAACTACTATCCGTGAACCATTCCACAAGTTTTTCGTGAGTTTCATCATAAAATTCTTCCACATCATCTTTAGACGAATCAAGATAAATACTTTCTATTTCTGCCGAAAATCCAGTCACAGTCAAATCGTCATATATTTTATGCTCATCTTCAACTTCATCTACTGAATCAGGAGCTTCTCGACGATTTTTTATTATCTGTTCTTTTTTATGTTTTGCATCATAATACTTAACTTCTTTACCTAGCATTTCTTCATTATCAAGACCCACCCATTCACGCAACCAGTCTTTTGCATTATTCGCCGAACCAGACTTTTTCGTTTTATAAATTTGCGCTAACTTACCAGTCTCACCCAAAATTTTTCGCATTTCTTTACCTACTATTTCCTTCTTTACTTTCTTTATCGTTTCATCGCTAAGCTCATCGCTTTTATTCTTCTTTACTCTATCTCTATTATTCGTAATGCCTTTATTACTCTCCGCAATCTCAGCTTTTCTGTCTTCAATAATTTTTTGTTTTTTCATCGCTTCTTCATCATCAGCATTATCTCTGAAGTATTGTTCCACTAAATGTTCCATCATTGCATTGTGATAGTCCGAACGCATACCTAAAATCTGTGTAGGTGTCTGATTTTTAATGTAATCAACTGCATTTTTTCTAAAATACTTCTCTGCATCTTCATCACCATATAATGGATTTTCTGGATCTTCCCATCTAGCCACGTCGCCATCATAACCAAGCAAAAAGCTTACTGCATTTTTCATCGGTTCGCTACCAGAAGGGTATTTCAAACTTGCCGAAATAAACGCCGGCGCCATTGCAGTTTCAATTTCTCTACGCTTTTCCAAGTATTTTTTGATATCTAAGCGTCCATTCTTACTATAAGTATTAATTAACATCTCATCTAAATTTCCATAAGCCGTTCTTTCCAAACCATCGAGTGAAGTACCTTCTATCAAGGCCGTAATTGATCTTTTAGATTTACCTATAAACTTCTTCATTGGATCTTTCGGATCCCAATCCTCATATTCACCAGTAATATATTCATCTAAAGTAAATTTCGTATTTTGACGCTCATTTTTATTATAAATTTTTGCCGTTTCAAGATTCATATATTTACCAGCTCGCCTCAAAAATGCATCGCCGTCTTTCACTTCAAACATTAAGAAATTCGCCAATGATTGCGATGCGTGCGTTCCTAATTCAATTCCATCCTTACCATTAAGTACATTTTCTATCTGTTTACGCACTAAATCTGTATCACCTCTCTGATTCAAAATTCTCAACCCAGGTACAATAGTATCTATATAATTAGCAGCGTCTTCTTTCTTCGTAAGTTCTGCTAAGCGATTTTCCAAATCTTTAGTCGGCGCCGTAAAATCAAAATACTTCTGGAATTTAGTCTCCACGATTTTCTTTTGAGTATCATATCCATGAGTTGCCGAAGCCGCAGCAAAATGTATATCAGCATCAACACCATGCATAATTTGATGTACAGCATTATACCTAGCCATTTCTTCGGTTTGTTCAATATTGTTCGGGTTCAAATGGAACTTATAATTTCCTTTCGGCACTTTGATTCTATTTCCATCAGCATCTATCTTAAATTCAAAACCATTTTCTAGATCCATATGAGCATTAATTGCCGCCTCCATCCTATCATGACGAGTTTTTGCATTTCGATAATCCACTGCTTCACTTCGAGCTTTTATCACACTTAATTTATCAGCGGCGTTCATATTCATCGCATCTAAATTCTTCAGTCTAAGTTTCTGTTTTGCATCACCTGCATAATAATCAGATAGACCTTCGTTGAAGTTTACTTTATGATCATCTACCACTGCTTGATAATTCATTCTTCTAGCCTGATCAGTATAGGCCCTCTCACCAATTCTAGATGCTATCTTTTTACCATTTTTATCAATTCGATAATTTCTATTTGCCGAGTATGCTGTTCCTCTCGCTTGAATCGTACTTATGTAATCTTTATTCCTTTCATCCCTGTCAATACTCTTATTAGCCATGAACTGCATTAATCTCAAACTTGGTGTAGTTGGTCGTCCAGATGCCAAATTCTTATTTCTCAAACTTGCCGAACGCGATGCCGCCCACGCCCGATTGCTAGCCAGTGGTCTTCCTGCTATTCCTCTCATCTTTGAATTAATGTCACCAAGTATAGTACCAGACATTTGCATTAATTTCCAAGAGAAAAATAGTGGGAAAATCTGCACCGCCATGCCAAGCAATATCCCAAATCCGCCGCTTGCGCTCATGATAATTGCAAATCCTGCCAAACTAGACGCACCGAACAACAAAGAGAATACTGGATAAAACACCAACATTCTCATAAGAAGTTCTTTCCATTTCCTAAACCATTTTTCAGTATTCGGCAAAATATACGCAACCATTGCAAGTGGCGAAATCATCACGAGTAAAATCACTAATGCTTGCCTTAAAGCAATCGTAATTAAACCAGACGCCACCGCCACAATCGCACCCAACACTACCGGTATCAACATCCAAATAGTGCCAAGTTCAAACGCAATCACGGCACCACCAATCGCCAAGGCTGAACCACCGGCCAAAGCACTATATGCGCTAGAATAAGAAACTGCGCCAGATTCCATCGAGCTAGACGCCAAAGCTGCCTCCTCAACCGCTGTGAATATTCCCCTCAAACTATTTCCTACAATATTCGAAATATCCACCGCCAAAAGACAAATCAAAAAACTTAAATTCACAAGTATTGCCGCTACAATCAATTTTGGCAAAGATTTTTTAATCCCATAATTCGAAATCCCAAGCCCAGTAATCTGCGAATAAATCACTATTAAAAGGAAAATTATAAATACAATATTCGTTATCCCTAAACAGTACTTCCAAATTTCATATACTGGCGATCCGTCCTCTGTTGATATTGGTTGAATTACTAGAATATCCTCAATTTTTTCATACAAAAAATCCACCGCTTCTGCGATTTTCCCAGTCATCGGACAAACCAACCACCCTAACGCCCCTAAACTACTCTTACAACCATTATCATCCCCTGTTCTAGTTCTCTTTTTCTCTGTATTATTATCATCTTTATCATCTTTATTCTCTGCGTCTTTTTCATCTCCATTCTCATTATTATCTGCATCATCAACATTTTCCGTATTTGATGTTTCTTCGTTCTCCGGTACAGCATAAACATCAGAATTGTTTAAGAGTGGACTCCCTACCCCAATGAATAAACTTATAAGCACCAAAAAACTAGCAACAAATGCTCTAAGCCTTCCAAATTTTAAGGTTTTTTTGCTGTTCATAACTATTTTTTCGCCTACCCTTAATCTAGACTCTTTTTAAGAGATAATAGATATACTTTAATTATAGCACACATAAGCTTTTTTGTCAAGAGAAGCCACCCCTTTTATAAAATTCTAACTTTTTTAAATTTTTATGTTAAAATAAAGTTATGTTAAAGAAGATTCTTATTGCATTAGCTATAGTTCTAACCACTACTTTATCAACTTTTAACTTTTATTCGAATCCTGTTTTTGCCGATGATCCGACAGCTGCAGAGGACGGTGATTCCACTGGAAGCTCAAGTAATAAATTTGGTATCACTAGCAATTGTAATTCTTTTCTAGGATTCACTCCTTGGAGTTGTAATGTCAATATCGAAAGTACCGACACTCTAAAAACTGGCGTCTGGCAAATCGCCGCCAATGTCCTCACTGATCTCACCGTCGCTGCCGCTTATTTAGTTCTTGGATATGTTATTTATGGTGGTTATGTTTATATTACCTCTTCTGGTGATCCTAATAAAGTCGCCAAAGGCAAAAAGACTCTCTCGCAAGCCTTTATCGGTCTTGCTATTGTTATGTCTGCCAGTATTATCATGGGGTCAATTCGCATCGCCTTAGTCGGCGGATCTGGTAATATAGGCAATTGTTTAGATGCAAACAGTTGTGCAAATCAAGGAGATATGATCACTAGCCTTGTTAACTGGGTTATTGGCATAGCCGGCGTAGTCGCTGTAATCTTCGTAGTTTATGGTGGTATTTCTTATACTACTTCCGCTGGTGATCCAAGCAAACTCAAGCAAGCCAAAAATATGATTATCTATGCCTTGATTGGTCTGGCCATCGTAGCTCTTGCCGAAATCATTACTGCCTTTGTCACAAATACCATTAAAAATTCTCAAGATACTTCTCTAATTAATGAAACTATTATCTCAAAGGAGGTCACTTATGAAAACAAAATTAATTAAGCTTGCCATAGTAGTTATTAGCATATTTAGTTTGGCCATACTAAATTCGCCCTTAACATTTGCCGCTGACGATGTTTGTAGCTCTAATGCCTCAACCGCCGTTAAAGAAGCCGCTGGCTGTAACGGCGGAAGTGATCAACTACCATCCGTTATCACCGGCATAGTTGAAACTGTCATCGGTATTTGTGGCTTAGTAGCAGTAGCATTCATCATTGTCGGTGGCGTACAATATATGTCTTCATCTGGGGACGCTAGTAAAATCAAACAAGCCAAAAATACTATTCTTTATGCTGTAATTGGTTTAATTATTTGTGCCCTATCTTTTGCTATTGTCAACTGGGTAATCCAAACACCCTTAAATCAAGATTCATCAACCAGCAAAGACGTAAAAGACGGTAAGGATGGAAAGGACGGAAAATAAATCGCTCTTGCATTTTACTAAAAATAGTTATAGAATAAACTTAAATAATATATTAAAATTTAAAAAGGATCTAAAATGGATATAAAAGGATTTATCACAAAGTTTGCTACTGGAACTTCAGTCACACAAGTAGATGGTGGTGGCACTGACTTGGTAAACGATGTTACTAGTATAATTTCTGCTGTTATTGGCGTACTTGGTCTAGCCTGTGTAGTTGTAATGATTATTGGCGGCGTACAATATATGACTTCTTCTGGCGATGCTACTAAAGTAAAGACTGCCAAAAATACTATTCTCTATGGTTTAATTGGTCTCATCATTGCCGTGTTGGCTTTTGCTATTGTTAATTTCGTTATTACCGGCATACTCGAACAATAAAATACAATTGTGTATTATAATAAAATAAACCAAGCAATTGCTTGGTTTATTTTTGCATTCAATTTTTAGTTTTACTGAATTGCAATTTTCTTTGGAGCTTCAGTCTTTTCTTTTTCAAACGTAATTGTTAAAACTCCATCCTTCAATTCGGCCTTTACGCTATTTTCATCTTCACGCACTTGCACAGGCAATGCAATCGTTCGTGAAAACTCACCCCAATAACATTCTTGTATATGCCAGCGTGTAGTCTGTTCGTCCTCGCCACCAGACAAAACTCCTGAAATTGTCAAGATATTGTCAGAAATGCTGACGTCCAAATCAGACTTTGAGATGCCAGCAGTGCGAGCCTTTACAACTAATTTGTCGGCGGTTTCATAGACATCTACTGCTAATTGTCCAGGAAAATCGTCGGCAGTTTCCCACTCATCTTCAACTGGTTCGCTAACTTCTTCTTGTGGCATATCTTCCACTATCGGTTCCGCAGGTTCGACCGGAGCGACCAATTCATCGTCTCCTCCCAAGAACGCAGCAGCAAGATCGTCTTCCATTAGCAAATCGTCACTGTTTGTACGAGCCATATTTCCTCCACTTATGTTGTTATGCTTTATTATAAAGCATTTGTGTAGTAAAATCAAGAAAATTATGCCAAATATTGTAAAAAATACAACAATCCCAAACATTCTAGATCTCCTCGCTCCCCATACCTGTAGGGGTTGTGGACGAATTGGCGAAATCGTCTGCGATTGTTGTAAAAAAAACATTATTTCCACACATCAAAATTTCTGCCCATTTTGTATGGAACAAAATTCTAACGGTATTTGCAAAAATTGTCATAATCTACCACCTATTTTTATTATTGGCAAACGTTCCGAATTAATTGGTATTTTAGCACACGATTTCAAATATTACTCCATACGTACACTCGCAAAACCCTTAGCCGACGTTCTCGATCAAACCCTGCCAAAACTAGACGGCAAGACTTCCATAGTTCCCCTTCCCACTATCAATTCTCACATCAGACAACGTGGCCTAGATCACACTTATCTTATTTCAAAAAAACTTGCCAAATTACGTAATTATAAAGTCGACAAACTCCTATTACGTTCTAATAGCACTGTACAAGTCGGCGCGGATCGCGAAACTCGTTTCAAACAAGCTCAAAATACTTACACCGTCAACAAAAAGATTAAACTCGACACAAAAACTACTTACATACTTTTCGATGACGTTTGGACCACTGGCGCCTCTATGCTTTCTGCTATAAAAAAGCTCCGTGAATCCGGAGCTGAAAAAATCATTATTGCAGTCTTAGCCCTCAGCACTCTCGACAATAAATGAAGTCTCGTTAGAATCTGCAGAATTTTGATCTTCTGAACTTGGTAATGCCGAAATCACGAAATTCACAATTGCAAACGCCAAAAACGCCACTACAAGCCCAATAATCGCATAAAGCACTGTATTCTTCGCATCTGTCACCTTTTTCGAATCACCACCAGAAATTACATATTTTATACCACCAATCACTAACATAATTACCGCAATAATACCTACTATATAAAGTATAGTATTCGTAATCTGCTTAAAAGCACCGTTATCACCGAATAAATCAGTTGGGCATTGATCACAACGTGCCGCCTCAGCTCCTTCACGCAAAGTTAAAGCTGAAACTTCTGGTGCAAAAACCACTACGCCAACTATTAACAAAACTGGTAATAAAAATTTTAAAAACTTTTTCATAGCTTAATTATATCATATTCTAAAAAACTAACAATAAGAAATAGCGGAGGGTGGAAGATTCGCCTGGCGAAGCCTGCCGATATCTCGCTTTTTGATGTTTTTATGCAATAAAAATGGCGGAGGGTGGGAGATTCGAACTCCCGCTCCAGATCACTCCAGACTAACGATTTAGCAAACCGTCCCCTTCAGCCACTTGGGTAACCCTCCGTTCAACCTATTTTATCATACTTTTTTAATTTTTTCTTTAAAATTCATGTTATAATACACTTATGGCAAAAGAAAAACTTGACATTTCTTGGGAAGCCGAAGAATACATCGTGCGTAATCATGATGGCTGGTGGTATATCAGTCTTTTTGCAGTAGGTGCCGTACTTATCGGTCTCTCGGTCTGGCAAAAATGGTGGACTTTTCTTGCCTTGGTAGTTTTAAGCATCATAGCAATTCTCACTTCCAATCTCCGCCCGCCACGCAAAATTCACTACACTTTAGACGAAAACGGATTAACAGAAAGTAATCAAACCCACAAATATAACGAATTTAAAGCTTTTGGCATTTTAAAAGAAGATTCTCATTTCTCAGCAGTTTTAATTCCTAAAAAACGTTTCGCGCTTAGCATTAAAATTTATTTTCCAGAAGGTAGCGGCGAAGCAATCGTCGACGCTTTAGGCAATCGTCTCCCTATGGAAGAAGTTAAATTAGACTTTCTAGATAAAATCGTAAACTTCTTGCGTATTTAAAAAAACTGTGATAATATTAAACATAAGAATAATAAAAGGTGGGCAAAATGGACCAAAATCAAGTTATAGATAATCAAAATGTAGATAATGATTTGCAAAAAGCAATCGACAATATTACCAATTCAACCAGCATTGATCCTGTTTTTTCGGATCCTATTGCGGCTCCTTCATCTATGCCAGAGGGAGATAATGGTGAACTCGGCGAGCCAGTTGGTCCGTTCCCTGAACCAAAACCTATTATAGCTAGCCCAGAGCCAATCACTCCACTTGAACCAACGAATACCCCACAAATCAATAATTTTACGCCCGAGCAAAATATACCAACACCAACAATGCCGATTTTCCCAAACTCAATCCCAGAACCAATGCCAACAGCATTAGAGCCAACTCAAGGGACGCCAGAACCAACGATTTCAAATCATTCCGAGGAAACTCCGCAAAATCTCGATGTTCACGAAGTCAAAAAAGCCGCCCTGCAGGATCTTTTGCCCGTTCTTAATAAAGCTGGTAATATCGATGCTCTTCAAAAATTCCAAATCTATCACGACATTTTCGAAGAACTTAAAGATTACACTAACATTGAATCAGCTTATCAAGCCGCGCGCGAAATCCCAGACGAAACAGCTCGCGCAGAAGCACTTCTCTACCTCGTAAAAATTATAGATCAAATGTAGATACCTCCTTTCTAAAAAAATAACCCCATACGGGGTTATTTTTTTAAATTTAGTAATTCTAGTATCCCATCCCGGCATCTGGTATTACTGGTTTTTCCTCAGGAATATCTACGATTAAAGCCCCCATCGTAATTGCTGTCGCCGCAATTGAAACCGCGTTCTTTACAGCTTCCTTAGTAACTTTTGCTGGATCAATTACACCTGCTTTTTTTAAATCTACCAAACCTTTCTCTGGCTCCATCACATTTATACCCATTCCAGGTTTAGTGTTTTCTACTTCAGAAAGAAGTGCCTGCGCATTAAGCCCTGCATTTTCCATAATATGAATAAACGGCGTTTTAAGTGCATTTTTCACAATCTTCTCACTAGTTTCTTCACCTTTTAATTTATCAGCTAAATTCACCAATGTAACGCCACCACCAGTTACAATCCCCTCGGCTAAAGCTGCTTTAGTCGCTGCTACCGCATCATCCACACGGAATTTCTTTTCCTCAATTTCGGTTTCGGTAGCACCACCGACCTTAATCACTGCAACTTTACCAGACAAAGCCGCCGCACGCTTTTCAAATTCCTCTCTTTCATAGTCCGATTTCGCCATTCCAGCTTGTGCTTGAATCAAACCGATTCTTTCTTTTACTGCTTTCGCATCACCAGCGCCCTTGATAATCGTAGTTTCATCTTTAGTTGCTAAAATTTTCGCCGCCGAACCCAAAACTTCCATTCCAACTTCTTCTAATTTCAAACCTTTATCCGCCGACACCACCGTCGCATCAGTCAAAATCGCAATATCTTCCATAATTTCTTTACGACGCTCACCAAATGATGGCGCTTTCAAAACTAACGAGTTAAACACTCCTTTGAGTTTATTAAGCACTAAAAGCGACAACGCCTCACCTTCAACTTCTTCAGCAATAATAACTAAATCTTTCTTGCCACTTTGTGCTATCTTTTCAAGTAATGGCAGAATATCTGACGCCGCCGAAATCTTATTATTAGTAATCAAAACTAGTGGCTTCTCAAACACCGCCTCTTGGCGATTCACATCCGTCACAAAGAAAGGCGAAGAATAACCCTTATCATAACTAAAGCCTTCCACGATTTCTTCTTCCATCTCTAATCCTTGCCCAGCTTCTACTGTTACTACACCATCTTTGCCGATCTTCGCAATTACTTCTGCAATCAGTTTACCAATTTCTTTGTCGCCAGCTGAAATCGTCGCCACCTCTGCTACTTTATCAGAATTTCCCTCAATTTTCTCCGCAGATTTCTCAATTTCCGCCACAATTTTTGCACCAGCTTTTTCAATCCCACGACGAATTTCCATCGGATTCACCCCAGCCGCAATCAATTTATTCGCTTCATTTAAAATATTATACGTAAGCACCGTTACAGTAGTAGTTCCATCCCCAGCTACCTTATTTAACTTTTGCGCTGCAGTTTTTATCAATTTTACGCCTACAGCTTCACCTAAATTATCTTCATTTTTCGGAAGTTCCACTGCTTCTGCCACTGTTACACCATCATGAGTAATCACCGGCGCGCCGTATTCCTTCTCTATTACTACATTTTTACCTTTCGGCCCAAACGTTACCTTTACCGCATCATATAACTGTTTTGCTCCAGAAAGCATTTTTTCGCGTGCTTCAGCTTCATAATAAATTTTCTTTGCCATATTTTCTCCTTTTTACAGATATAAATTTAAAAGTTTTTCACATATTTTGCATAAACTAAACCGTCGCCAAAACATCCTCTTCTTTTACAATAATGTAATTTTTTTCGTCCATTTTAATTTCTGTGGTGGAATACTCCTTATATACGATTTTGTCGCCTTTTTTAATCTCTTTTACCTCTGGCCCCACCGATTCTACTACCGCATATGCCGGTTTTTCTTTCGCCTCACCTAGCAAAATTCCAGATTTAGTTTTTTCAAGTGGTTTTTCTATCACCGCCACAATTCTATCTTTCAATGGTTTTAACATCGTTTTTCTCCTTTTCTACCTCTATTATAGCACAAAAATTAGCACTGTAAACCCCCGAGTGCTAATTTCTTAAAATCGGTACAAGTCGCACTTTTATAGTCTCTGTTAAATACATAATATTTTTAAGCACCGATTCAATCTCATTTTTATTAAAGTCTCGTTTTCCCCACTCCTCTAATAATCCTACAATTTCCTTCGTATAAATCCCAAAAACTTGTTTCGAATTTTGTGGCAAAAAATAACTATCGCAAATTCTATTTTCCAATCGCCAAATCATTTTTTCAAAAATTACACTATCCTTATGTGCCAGAATTAATTTAAATTCTTTCTTGTTCGCTACAACAAAAATCAAAAAATTCAAATAAATATCCCTCGTTTTTATTTGCTCTTTTTTTAAAATTTTCTCTATTCTTTTCACATATCTACAATATATTCGTCTCTCATAACTAGGAACTATATCATGAACCGTTCGATAATGTCTAAACAAGGTCGAACGCGAAATCCTCGCTCGCTTCGCCAGTAATCCAGGCGTCGGTATTTTTTTATTTGCAAAAAATGCGTCAAAAATCGCTTCCTCAGTCCTTTTAAATCTACAACCTTGGATTTTTTTACCCACCTTTTTACCCCTACCCCATTTTTCTATTCTATTTCAATGATTGCTAAAGAATATTCTCTGTAGATTTTAAAATTATGTGTTTTCAACCACTCATCTACTGCTTTTGCCACTCCAGGCAAAGCCTCGTTGTTATAATCATGAACTATAATTACACCTTTTTCTATCTTATCCTCTACCAATTCCAAACTAGTTTTAATAGACTCATATAAATCTCCATCTAAAAACGCAAAACTAATTTTTTCGGGTAAATCTTCCTCTGTTAAGTCTTCAAACCAAGCTTTCTTGATTATCGGCACTGGCAAATTCGCTCGCAAAAATCGTTCTTTTACTTCACGTTTAGAAACCGCTAATTCACCAACCTTAAAGTCTTTCCCTAATTCCGAAAAATCTGCCTCACTTTTATCTGGTAAACCCTCAAAGGAATCATAAATCCACAATCTAGTATTCAAATCTGCATTTTTTAATTTTTCTTCACGTAAAACCTCCGCCAACATAAGAGAGGTATCACCCCTATAGCAACCGAATTCCACAAAATCTCCACCAAATTTCAAGCACTCACGTGCTTTACTTAGTATAATCTTCGTTTCTTCCTCTAGAACTTGATCATTTTTCCAACCCATATTTTGCCTGCCCTTATAAAAAACGGAGCTTAAAGCTCCGCTCTTTTATTGATTATCAATAATCTCTCCGGCCTTCTCAATCATATACGCCGCTTCATTTGTGGCAATTACATAAATTGGTTTCGAACCCTCTGCTGCAATATTTGTTCCAGCTTTCCTATCTACTGCAATCCCCTGGTCAATCTTAAAGCCCATAAATTCCAATTTCGAAATCAAAGAATTACGCACCGGGATCGAACGCTCACCAATTGTCGCCGTAAATACAATCGCATCAATTCCGCCCATTTTTGCCGCAAACTCACCAATTTTACCAGCCACACCATCAATAAACATATTGTAGGCTTCTACTGCTTCTTTCGTCCCTTCCTCGACTCCAGCCAAAATTTCACGCATATCATTCGTCCCTGCCAACGCTTGTAAACCAGAAGTTTTATTCATCAATTTAATTGCTTCTTCAGCGCCAAGTTTATCACCTAAAAGTGCACCGATAGTTGGATCAATCGAACCAGTCCTAGTTGAAGACATTAATCCCTCAAGTGGGGTTTCGCCCATCGAAGTATAAACCGGTTCCATATTCTCAAATGCTGTCACCGAACAGCCCGAACCCAAATGGCAAACTACCATTTTTTCAGCTTCAATACCCATTTTCTTTACACGTCCACGAATATAACCATAAGACGAACCATGAGCGCCCCATCGCCCAAGGTCAAACTCCTTAATATATTCTTCTGGCAAAGCATACTTTAAATCTTTACGAGTACCGCGTACTAAAGCTTCCGAATCAGACATAGTCAAAACTGGCACATCTGGAAACGCCTCTTTTGCATTTTTCAAACCTTTAATCACGCCAGGGACATGCAAAGGATAGGTAAGACGTGACTTGTCAAGCTCCACGAAAGTTTCATCATCTACGATATGATGATTTGCAAAATAAGTTCCCGCCGCAGGGGTTCTCACCAATACACCATCCAGAGGATGCGCCTCATTGATAAACCCTTCTTTTTCAAAAATTTCTTTTGCCTCTTTAAAAGCAGTGTCTAAAGAATCCCAGGTTTTATTTAGCTTCTCTTCGCTACCATCCGCTCTTGAAACCGTGCAAATAAACTTTTTCTTCCCATTTTCCTCTATTCCCTCAAAATAAAGTGAGCAAACTTCATCCTCGCCCTCATAAAGCGAAAACTTTTCACTCGATGAACCAGAATTTAAGACCAAGAAAATTTTTGTAATATTGTCATTTTTTGTCATATAACTCCTTTTTCACGATTATACTAAATCTTCCCTAATCACGCAACTATTAGAAGAGAGCACAATTTCTCTCTATTTATTTTCAGATTTTTTATAAGATTTAATTTTAGCCACAATCCAAATAATTATCATTATAATTACTAGAATAATTATAAATAATAACCATAGCGGGCATATAACTACTATTTTATTTATTTCAACCGGATCCGCACCATCAAACTCCACGGTATATTTCACATTAAAAACACCAATAGATGGCGTATTCTCCCAAACTAGAGTGTTCATCAAAGTTCTATCTGGTAAGACAACCCTAGTTTCCGGATCTTCTTCGTTAGTATAAACTTCTTCGTCAGAAAATAGCGGAAATACCTGCAACCTATAAGCAACTGTACCGTGAACATTCCCTGTATTACTTACAGATGAAGTACCGCCTATATTCCCAGAAAGCAAAAAACCAGGCACGTTAACATTAAAAATTTCACCAGAATGCACTGTGTTGCCAGCAATTTTAGCATAAACCAAAAATGCCATAGCTTGTTTTGCTGTAATACCAGCAGACATCTCCTCTGTATTTTCATTTAACGACTCATTCGATGTTACAGTGATAGCCATATATTGTCCGCCAGCCGGAGCATTTTCTGGTACATTTATCGTATACGAAATCGTAGCCGATTCGCCCGGTTCCAAATTTCCATCATAGTTATTCAAAGTAGTCCAATCAGTTATTTGATTATAAGAACCTTTTTGATCATAAATATTCGTATCATTTTCATCCACATAAAATGGATTTACATCAACAGTATATAGAAAATCAGAATCATGAGAACTTGAATTATTAATATTAAATGTGCCTGTATATGTTTCCCCAGGTTTAAGCGATACGCTTTGATTCAACGGTGACATACTAATCCCATACCACGATTCTTCCGCAAACACCGCATTAACCGTAGTTACACTCAAAAATAAAACACCGAATACCCCCAACATTATTCTTTTCAACATTCTATGCCTCATATATTTATCAATTTAAATTTATTATTATCTTCTATTTTATCAAACTTTTATGAATTAAATTTCATTTTGTCCACAAAAATTGCCGTCCATCAATCTGAACGGCAATTTCAAATTGCAATTTAAGCAATATTACGGAGTTACTACCGGTTTCTGAGCAAATGTATAAGTAGCAGATCCTTTATAAACACCTGTTGCCTGATTATCCTTAGTGCTTGCTTTGTAACTAACAGTCGCGGTTTCACCAGCTGCTGTAGTGACAGTGCTTGATTCTAATAACTTCGCACCTTGAGCAAGTTTAGTTGCGGTTGTACCAGCCTTAATGGCTACCCATGTACCAGTACCAGCGGCAACTTCACTCGAACTATCATAAGCAATAGTATCTGTAGTACCCTCAGCAGTTAAACCAACAAATGCTGAAGTTACTTGATAACCATCTGGATCATTACATATTACCTTATAAGTAGAGCTGTTCGTACCAAACGTAGTAGTGTTGTTTAGTGCAACAGTATCTGTAAAAGTACCTGCACTAGTACGCTCAAAAGAACAAGATGGGTCAACCGTAACTTGAATATCATCCTTAATCGGATCGGTCGCCGCAAACGTTGCAAGTGGCATAGCTAAACCAGCAAACGCCGCAACACCCGCTACTACCAAAACTGATTTTTTCATATTTTTATTTCTCCTTCGCTGAAAAGCGAAATTTATTTTTTTATTTTTGTTAGGTATACAACCTTTGATACTTTTAATTTTACATAAACACAATAACTTTGTCAACATATTTCAATATTTTTTATTATTTCGTCAACTAGTTTTCCACATTTAAAATCAACTGGCAATCTTTACCAAACTCACTAACCTTACGCTAAATATTTTTTTAAATACTCGCCAGTCGGAGTTTTTGGATTGTTCGCTAAATTCTCTGGTGTACCCTCCGCGCAAACTTCCCCACCTTTAATTCCTCCTTCCGGTCCCATGTCAATCACCCAATCCGCACTTTTAATTACATGTAAATTATGTTCGATCACAATTATCGAATTTCCGCCATCCACTAGTCTCCCCAAAATCTCTAGAAGCCTCTTCACATCATCTGTATGCAGCCCAGTCGTTGGCTCATCCAAAATATACAAAGTCTTACCAGTTGAACGTCGCGCCAACTCTGTCGCCAATTTAATTCTCTGCGCTTCACCACCAGAAAATGTCGTCGCTGGCTGCCCTAACTTAATATATCCTAGCCCCACATCTTGCAAAGTTTTCAATTTCGGCGCAATCGAAGGAATATTCCCGAAAAACTCCACCGCCTCGTCAATCGTCATATTTAGAACATCCGAAATATCTTTCCCCTTATATTTAATTTCCAAAGCTTCACGATTATATCTCTTACCCTTGCATTCAGGACAAGTTACATATACATCTGGAAGTAAATGCATCTCAATTTTATTCACACCATCACCCTGACAATGCTCACATCTTCCGCCCTTCACATTAAACGAAAATCTTCCCGCCTTATATCCACGTACTTCCGACTCTGGCTGTGCGGCAAACAAATCACGAATATAAGTAAAAACCCCAGTATAAGTTGCCGGATTCGAACGCGGAGTCCGTCCAATCGGCGACTGATCAATCATAATTACCTTATCCAAATTCTCAATCCCTTCAATTTTGTCATGTGTACCAGAAACCGTCTGTGCTCGATTTAATCGCGCCAAAAGTTCATTTGCTAAAATATTATTAACTAGAGTCGACTTACCAGACCCCGAAACCCCACTCACCACCGTCATCACACCAAGCGGAAAATGCACATCTATATTTTTCAAATTATTTTCACGTGCGCCATACACCACCAATTCTTTTCCCGCCTTAGCCTTACGACGCTTTTTAGGCGTTGGAATTGTTTTCTCACCACACAAATACTGGCCAGTAATAGACTCCTTATTTTTCGCAATTTCTTCCGGCGTTCCTGCCGCAATTAGTCGCCCACCATTTACGCCTGCACCCAAACCAATATCTATAATATAATCTGCCGCCCGCATCGTATCTTCATCATGCTCCACTACCAAAACTGTATTTTTTAAATCTCGCAAATGTTTTAGAGTTGCAATCAGTTTATCATTGTCTCTCTGATGCAAACCAATCGACGGCTCATCTAGTACATACAAAACTCCTTGCAAACCCGAACCAATTTGTGTTGCCAATCTAATCCTCTGCGCTTCCCCACCAGACAAAGTATTCGCCGCACGTCCAAGCTCCAAATAACCCAGTCCCACATCTTGCATAAATTTCACTCGTTCACGAATTTCCTTCAAAATCGGTCCCGCAATCAACATCTCCGTTTCAGTAAATTTCAATTCACCATCCAAAACTTCAAGCGTTGTGTCCACATCCATATTACACATATCTACAATATTCAAATCATGTACTGTCACCGCAAGCACCACCGGCTTCAACCTCGCCCCATGGCAAGTCTGGCATTTCTTTTCTCGCATAAACCTCTCGATATCATGTTTCGTAAAATCCGAAATCTTCGGATCACGATATCTTCTCTCAAGCATCGGGATCACCCCCTCATAAGTCGTCTCATATACCGTCCCCTCCGCGAATCTTCCCGAACCACTAATTTTCATTTCGTACTTTTCTTCACCTGTCCCATAAAGAATCATATGTTTCACTTCTTCAGATAACTCCCCAATCGGCGTATAAACATTAAAATTATGCTTCACTCCCACCGCCATCAGTCGTTTCAACCACCAAGAATCCTGCCCAATTCGATTAAACGGTCTAATTCCACCCTCCGCAATCGTCAAATTATTATTAAAAACCAAGTCTGGGTCAATTTCCATCTTAATCCCCAGTCCCATACAATCTGGGCATGCACCCTCTGGCGCATTAAACGAAAACAACCTCGGCGAAAGCTCTGGAATTAACTCATCTGGGTGTTCCATGCAAGCATATCTTTGTGAATAAGTTATTGTTTCTGTTTTTTCAACGCTAATATTCGCACTCCCCACCGCAGTTGCATTATCATTTAATTTCAAAATCTGAATCACGCCCTGCCCCATCTCTAACGCCTGCTCAATCGATCCTGCAATCCTCGT
>JAZLJU010000011.1:0-20046 GCA_045618065.1 Candidatus Nanosyncoccus sp. | reverse complement strand
ACTCGTCTCCTTGGTGCCCGGAACAGGACTTGAACCTGCACGCCGTGTGGCATATGCTCCTAAGGCATACGTGTCTACCAGTTCCACCATCCGGGCCTAGGAGTATTATACCACACTTGGCTGAAAATTTAATCTTCTTTTGTGATTTTACAGGAAACGATATAAGCTACCAATACACCTGCGATTAATGCAATTGGCAATAAATCTTCTGCGCCAGTAGTTGGCATATCTTCAGCTTTTTCGGCGGCAGTATCTTTTGTGGTGTTTTTTTCGGTACTTAGATTCCCCACTACGGTATCATTCTTCTGGCTTTTTTCCTTATTTTTTTCCTCTTTTGACTCTTTTTTGGTATCCTCTTCAGCTTTTTTACTTTCTTCCTCGCTATTTTCGCTATTTTCTTTACTGTTTTCAGTTTTCTCTTTATTGCTCTCGGCCACTTCCTCGCCATTTTCGCTAGTAGTTATCTCTTGCGAATTTGACGCCCTGTTTGTAGACGTCACGATAATCGCAGCAATGAGCATCAAAATTACCGCTGTAGCCAGCGTTATTACCGCAATAATCTTGCGTTTTTCCTTCTTATTAGCTTCCTCTTGATAATACATCTCAACTCCTTTCTATAATTATACCACACATTTCCAAAAATTGCAACCCTACCTCTTGTAAATCGAGATATGCGCACGCGCGTATTTTCTAGTTTTTGTAAGCTCAAGACCTTCAATTTCTAGTGCTTCGTTAGGATGAGACAACACTAAAATCCCATCATTTTTTAAAAAGCCTATTAGATTAGCCACACTTTGTGTATCGAAATTATCGTATGGCGGGTCGGCGATGATTAAATCAAATTTCTCTGTTAGGTTTAGATTTTTAACATCTTTGCATATTACTTGGTAGCCATCCGCTGATATTTCACCTATCCCCTGTAAATTCGCAATTATTACACGCGCTACCTTCGGCGATTTTTCTACAAAAACTACCTTTTCTGCGCCTCTAGAGAGCGCCTCTATCCCTAGCGCGCCACTTCCGGCATAAGCATCTAGAACCATCAAACCATCAAGATTGTTCCCCACCATGTTAAAAAGCGCCAATTTTTCGCGCTCTCCCATTGGATGAGTTCCCGCCACATCTGGCGTTTTTATGGGTTTTCCCTTATATTTTCCTGCTATAATTCTCATTTTAATTCAACGTGGTTAATTTCTGGTATCTTTTGATCCCTTCCATCAATTCTTTATATTTTACCATATTTTCTGGATTTTGCAAGAAAAGACTCACATCTTTTTGTGCACGATGGATTAATTTTGTATCTGTTAGAGTGGCGATTCTTAAATCTAGGGCGCCGTGCTGGAGTGAGCCATAAATTTCGCCTGGACCGCGCAACTTTAAATCTACTTCCGCTAGGTAAAATCCATCAGTAGATTTTTCGAGCTCCCTTAAACGGCGCGACGGCTGCATGTCGCCAGAGGTGAGTAGATAGCACTTAGATGATTTTTCTCCGCGACCCACGCGCCCGCGCAATTGATGTAATTGTGCCAAACCGTAATTTTCGGCATTTTCAACCACCATCAAAGTCGCATTTGGCACGTCTACTCCTACTTCTACCACCGTAGTGGAGACTAAAATCTGAACTTCGCCGCCAGCGAATTTAGCCATGATTCCATCTTTTTCGACTGGCTTCATTTTGCCGTGCAAAACTCCAATTTTGAAATTTGGGAACAGCTTCTCTAGAGTTTTAGCTCGTTTTTTGACAGAGATTACATCTGAAATTTTATCTTCAATTGCTCTGCAAATCCAATAAACCTGCTGACCATTTTTCACAGTTTTTATAATTTCTGGGAAAAGCACTTCTCTTTGAGCTACCTCTGGTAGAATTTTCGTGGTAATCGGTTGCCTACCTTTTGGCATTTCATTTAAAATCGATACATCTAGATCGCCAAACACGGTAAGCTGTAAAGAGCGTGGAATTGGTGTCGCCGTCATCGTAAGAAGATGCGGCGCCAAATCTTTTGGCGATTTCAAGAGTAATTTCCGCCTCTGTTCTACCCCAAAGCGGTGCTGTTCATCGATAATCGCTAACCCGAGGTTTTTAAATTCTGTGTCATCTGTAAGTAGTGCGTGTGTCCCGATTACCACCTCTATTTCACCGTTTTTAATGCGTTTTTTTAGCTCTGGTTTATTCTTTGTGGCGCTAGTCAAAAGTACGATATTTTTGAAATATTTGCGCAAATTCTCATAATGCTGTGTGGCCAAAATCGCCGTTGGTGCCAAAAATGCCACTTGCACCCCAGAAAAAGTTGCACCCTTCGCCGCCATCGCCGCCACCATAGTCTTACCAGAGCCCACATCTCCTTGCAAAAGCCGGTTCATCGGAGTCTCTTTCTCCATATCTTTAAAAATTTCCCACGCCGCTAGCCGCTGCGCGTTAGTCAGCTTAAACGGTAAATTACCCACGAAATCGCGCGTTTTTTCGGCTGAAAACGGGATTTTTAGGGCTTTTAATTTCTCGTTTTCGCGTTTATTCAGTCTAGAAGCCAATATAAGCTCAAAGAGCTCCTCATACGCTAGGTAGTCGCGTGCCGGGCTAACTACTCCTAGAGAGCCCGGGAAATGCGCATCATATAATGCGTTTTTTCTTGTTCCACCCTTGACGTTAGGTAATAAATCTGGTATTTCAGCGAATATTTCACGAGATTTGTCAAATAAGCGTCTAAAATCGCTAGATTTTAGCCCGCCATGTGCTACATAAACCGGGGTGAGCCCCCCGGTATTTTGTATATCTTTCACCTCTGCCACCGATGGCGTAATTAAGCTATACCTGCCGTTTTTGAACTCGAAGTTCCCTGTAAAATAATATTCCTTATTAGGAGAAAACTGTTTGGCACGATATTTTTGATTAAACCAAACTACTCTGATTGCCCCTGTTTTATCTTTAATTATACCCTCAGTGACGGTCATATTACGCCTTCGCGCGTGACGAGTTGAAATACTATCAATTTTACCCCGTATTACAACTTTCCCGGGTCTAACTTCAGAAATAGAGGTGGGTGCAATATAGTTTTCATAATCTCTAGGTAAATTATAGAAAAAATCGCGCAAGGTACTGATACCGGCGCGCGTTAAAATTTCCGCCGTTTTTGGCCCGATCCCCTTTAAATTTTCTACTGAGTCACCTAAATTCATGCCTTACCAGAGTGTTCCTCACGCCATTTAGCAATTTCGCCGTGGTTTCCAGAAAGCAGTATATCCGGCACGGTCATCCCGCGGAAGTTATAAGGTTTAGTATATTGTGGATATTCCAGGTTGTCCCCATCTGAAAAACTCTCGATTTTAGCAGAATTTTCCCCTCCTAAAACCCCTGGAACTAGCCGCACGATAGAATCAATTATGATTAACGCCGGCAATTCACCACCGGTCAAAATATATTTGCCGAGAGACACTTTATAATCTACAATCGATAGAATTCTTTCATCATACCCCTCGTAATGTGGACATAAAATAATATAATGCTGATCTTTTTGTAGCCTTTGTGCTATTTTTTGATCCCAAATTTCCCCTACAGGGGTAGGCAAGATAACTTTAGCGTCTGGATCTTTTTCTTTAACTGATTCAATCGCGTTAAAAACTGGCTCGCACCTTAGGAGCATTCCGTCTCCGCCCCCGTAGGGCGTATCATCTACAGACTTATGCGGTCCTAAACCAAATCCTCTCAGATCAACAAAATCAAACTCGGCCAATCCCTTTTCTACGGCTTTCCACATCATTGAAGTTTTTAGATATGGTTCGATTGCCTCCCGAAATAACGTAATGATTGTAAACTTAATCATACCTATATTATACCACAAAAATAGCTGCCAGATTGGCAGCTATTTGCGCTGAAGCGCGCCCACCCTGGGGCACATTGGTTTGTTTTAATCCGCTGTTTGTTTTTAATGTAAGGCTCCACACTCCACTAACTACTCAGTGGAACCCCTGTGAAGCGTTTCAGCTTACTTTTATCATAAAGCATAAGCTAAAAGTTGTCAAGCCCTTTTTTATTTTTAGAAAATATGTTATAATATAGGTATGTTTACAGATACAGCGAAAGTCAGCTTAAAAGCCGGTAAAGGCGGTAATGGTGCCGTTTCTTTTCGCCATGAAATTTACATTCCTAAAGGTGGACCAGATGGTGGTGATGGCGGTAAAGGCGGTAGTATTATTTTTCGTGCAGACGAAGGTATAAATACTTTGATAGACTTTCGCTTTACCCCTATTTTGACTGCTGAAGATGGTAAAAACGGCTCTGGTCAACGTTCGGCTGGCAGAAGCGGCAAAAATTTAGTTCTAGAGGTACCAATAGGCACAGTTGTCAAAAAAGACGGTGAAATTATCGCTGATTTAGTTAAAGATGGACAAGAGGCGGTTATTGCTAAGGGCGGCGACGGCGGTTTTGGTAACGCTCATTTTAAAAGCTCTACCCGTCAAACTCCTATGGTTGCCGAAGTCGGCGAACCAGGCGAGGAGTTTGAGGCTGAACTCGAACTTAAATCTATGGCGGATGTAGGCTTGGTAGGCTTGCCGAATGCTGGAAAATCCACTTTTCTTTCTGTTGTTTCTAACGCCAAACCTGAAATCGCTGACTATCCATTCACTACAATTACCCCTAATCTTGGCGTTGCTACTATCGATGAGCAGGATTTACTTATTGCTGATATCCCAGGGTTAATTGAAGGCGCTTCCGATGGTAAAGGTTTGGGCCACGATTTTTTGCGTCATGTTGACCGTACCGCGGTGCTTTTGCACTTAATCGATATCTATAACGATGATGCTGGCGAGGCTTATTCTACTATCCGTCATGAGCTTGAAAAATATTCCGATTTGAAAAATCGTCCAGAGGTAGTTGCTTTAACTAAATGCGAAGGATTAGATAAAGATATCGTTGAACTTCAGATTAGCTCAATTTTGGCGAAGAATCCGAATGCCAGAGTTTTTACTATTTCTGCTCAAGCCCACCAAGGTTTAGAGCCATTATTAAGAGAGTTAAAAGATGAAATAAACAACAAAGCTAATGTAAAAACTATAGAATTTTCCGAAAATGTATCTCTAGATGATTCTTTGCCTATTATCTCTCTAGGCGATTCTGCTCTCAAAAATACTTGGAAAGTTGAAAAAACTGAGGACGATAAATTTATAGTTACTGGTGAAAAAATCGAAAAATTTGCTCGCCGTACAGATTTAAATAACTATGCTAGCGTTAATCGCTTGCGCGATATTATGAAAAAACTAGGCATTAGAGCTGAGCTCACTTCTCAAGGCGCCAAACCAGACTCAATTATCTCTATTGCCGGCAAAGAATTTACTTTAGTTGAAGACTATTAATTTTTAGTGAATATAGAAGAAATTGCCTACTGAGCTAGCTGGGATATTTGAGCGAATTACACGGTATCTGCCGCCGCCATAATTCATCTCTGTTACGGTAATTGAGCCATCTCCATTTACGGATTCTACATAACCTACGTGTCCGTAATAACCCGAAGTAGTCTGGAAAATTGATCCTGGTGACGGGATACGATTTACCGAATATCCAGCGGCTGCAGCATTTCTTGCCCAAGAATTCGCGTTACCTAGATGCGAAGGCAAATCTTGGCGTTTGTACCATGCCCATTGCGTACACCAACCACCAGCGTAAGGCCCACCTAAGTTATAAAAATATCCTACTACTTCGATATTTTGGCGGTCCGAAGTGCTCCCTAGGTATGTGTAAAAATAGGAGTTCCCGCCCTGAGGACGTCTATTATAAGATGGGGCTACGTATTCTGGGCGCTCCGATAACGGTAAAGAACCGTCTTTTATAATGATTCTTGTTCCTTCTACTATACCAGTCATCTCTAAATCGTTTAAAGCGATAATTTCGGTGGCACTTGAGCCGTATTTAGTAGCAATAGAGTCTATTGAGTCACCAGGCTTCACAAGATAAACAATTCCAGGGGTGCTAGGTAGATATAGCACTGTGCCAGGCGCAACGTCGCTTGATCTTAATCCATTAGACCACCTAATTTGATCGACGGAAATGCCATGGGCTGCTGCAATTGTGTCTAGGGTCTCTCCATCAGCTACAGTATATTCGATTACGCCTCTTGATGCTGAGATATCCGTCAGATTTGGTTTTTCTAGTTTCCCCGTAGTTGAAGTTTGTCCAGCATCATACATTGCGTTTGCGGACACATAGTTCGAGGCCACATCAGAGGCGCTAGCCAATCTCAAAGTGTCAGAAAGGTCTGCTACTACATAAAGCTCAGACATTTGATCTACCGAGACTTCCGACTCATTCGTTGAGAAACTCTCTATATTTAGATTAGAAGTTTGGTCTTTTTTATCCAGAGAGCCTACAAAAACTAAGGCTAAAATTAATCCGCCAACTAAAATATAAGGCGCAACTCGCTTAAAATTCTCTAAAAATTGTCCTTTTTTACGTGTTCTCATAATGATGAATTACAGAGATTTTGGCAATGGTTGTAAACATTCTGGAGATGCTCATTCTCTGTATAACTATAATACATCAAACCATCGTCTCCTGTCAAGAAGTATAGATAAGCAGTATCTGATGGATTTGCTGCCGCAAGTAGCGCTGAAAGTCCAGGATTAGAGATAGGACCACAAGGTAACCCCGCATGTAAACGCGTATTATAGCAAGAATCGATAGCTAGGATGCTAGTATTATCCGTATACGTCTGTCTATCAGGATCGACTATATCGGCTGCGTAAGAGGCCGTTACGTCGCTCCCAAGCACTATTCCGTATTGTAGACGTGAATAAAATACCTGTGCTACCGTTGGTTGCTCCTCTGTTTTAGCTTCTTTTTGCAACATGGAAGCTAAAGTTATACCTTCGTGCAAGGTCAAACCGCGACTTGTGTATTTATTGACGAGGTTATTTTCCGAAATTATATCACCCATACCAGAGAGGAAAGTCTCAAGAATTTCTTTTACCGGGGTATCTCCATAGAAATTATGTGTTTCTCCGTATAAATACCCCTCAAGCGTGGCTCCCTCTGGACGATTTTTTAGAAAATCAAAATCATATTCGGCGTTGAAAGCTTCTTCTATCTCTGTTTCCGAATAGCCTAAAGCAATTAAATTAGCTTTTATGTCAAAAATTGTTTCCCCTGGTTTTATCATAAAATCAAAAACATCTTCTTCCATTAATGCTTCTTGTTCGGCTATGTATTTAGCATATTCTTGCGCACGATATTCTCTATACCAGAGTAACCCACCTACCGTCACTGCGGCCAAAATCACTAAAACCCCCAGAATTGTCAAGATTTTACGCTTTTTTTTAGCTTTTTTGCTATTTTTTTTCATTTTTTTCACTTCCTCTTTAGTTAATTTTATGTCGCTGTTCTCTGTTTCCAGACTTTTAGGGTCAAAATTTTCAATAAAATCTTGCAAGATTATTGAAGCAGCCTCAGCATCAATATCGCCCTTTTCATAGTTTTTACGTCTCTTTTTCAATCGTTCCTCTGCTAGGACGGAAGTGAGAGACTCATCTTGAAACTTAATTTTTATTTTAGGCAATTTCTGCACTAGGATTTGGGCAAAATTTCGTACGTATGCGGATTGCGCCGTCTCGTTACCATCATTACTTCTAGGCAGTCCTAAAATTATTAAGTCCGTGTTGTTTACTCTTAATAAACGAGTAATTTGCTCCCATTCGGTACCATCTACATTTATAAAACCTACAGGTATAGCAATACGGGTATCGGTGTCGGCTTTCGCCACACCAATACGCTTTTCGCCTACGTCTAAGCCAATTATTCGCACACTCTACTCCTGTTTTATTTATTCTTTATCTTCGTCGGACTTATTATCGGCTTTATTCTCGTCAATTTTTTCATTGTCAGAATTTTCGCTATGGCTTTTAACATCAAATTCGATAGTGATTTTGTTTGCATCACCAGGGATACTAGTTACCCATGGATAAGACTTATCAATCGTTACCGAAACTATACCGTTAATATTCTTTAATTCTTGTTGAGCTTCGCCTAAACCTTTGCCCTTAGTTTTTTCAATCACATCTTCTTCTGCTACTTCTGGACCAGAGTAATAAGTGATTTTTAACCTGCCTGTAGCAGTTTTGTCTGTTTGTACAAATCCATCCACGTTTGGGTTTTCCATTTCGTAAATCTTTTGACCTTCATCTAAGTTAGCCTTCTTGCTAATGTATTCTTCGACTTTAGATTTATCGATTACGTAAACTGTGGAAACAGTAGTAATTTTTAGATTTGGCTGCACGCCGTTGCCTACTTCTTCACCTATATTTGGCGTAGCTACTGCGTCAGATGTCGTTTGTTTAAAGCTTGAGTCGATCACGATTTTATCATCGCCGACACCTTCGTATAATTTCTGTTTGTATTCTTCTTCTTTATCAGTTGCGAGTTCAGATTTTGCATTATTTACATCAGACTGCTGGACTATTGTTTTTTCATCATCGGTTCCGCCAGTCATTGAAGAATCAGAATACACCCCGCTTACATTTGCTACAGTGGACCAGCCAGACTCAGATGCCGAAATATTATATTTAGTACCAGGTTCATTGGCCACGACTTTCACTCTTACAGAGACTTCACAGCCAGATTTGTCCCAGCTAGCTTTTCCATAATTGCGACATTCATTTTCGGCTTTAGTTATATCTCCGCTCCAAGACAACGATTCGCTTCCGTTTGAAGTAAAGGAGAGTCCATTTATTGAAAATGTCAATCCGTTACTAATCACTACTGTTCCAGCGACTGGGAAATATTTATAAACGACTACTTCACCACTAGCCTTTGCTCCATTGTTTCTTTTACCGGTAGCGTTGAATTTTACGGTTTCTTCAGATTTTTCAGTTTTCTCTTCAATATAGAAAATACCTTCTTCGATATTTTCTTCGCTTGCTACGGTAGTGAATTTCACATTTTCAGACAAATTGTTGGAAGTAGTTTGAATTTCAATTTTCATCGTTACCGCAGGGGCGATTACAAACATCCAAACTAAAACGCCAATCAAAATCACCAAGAAAATTGCACCAAAAATCGACAATTTCTTATGTTCTTTAATCCAATTTATGAATTTATTCTTACTTTTTGGCTTCTTGTCTTTCTTGGCTTTTTTGTCCTCTTTTTCTTCCTCGTCTTCTTCATCTTTTTCTTCGTTTTTATCTTCTTCATCTTCTTTTTTACTAGAAGCTTTTGCGGACTTTTTCTCATCACTAGAGTCACTAGTATCATCGGACTCTTCTTCATCATCCGCCAATTCTTCTACAGACTCATTTTGCAGATTTTCTTCGTCACCTAAAGTCGGAACTGCTGGTGCGGTTTGTAGATTTTTAGCTACTGGAATTTTAGTAGCTGCAGCTAATTTTATAATCGAAGGATCGACCGTCACCAAAACAACGGTTTTTTCTGCTCCAGCTGCCGCTTTTACCATTAGTTTAATATTTACGATACTGCGGAATACCCCAGCTTTTTTTGGCGGTACCAACGCCACAATCTTTTCTTTAGATTTTTCAATCTTCAAGATGATATCAGTGATATCATCTTCCGATTCAACATAAATAACGTCTTTATTCATGAGTTTATTTTAACACATTTTTTAATATTTGTGTTAAAATAAACATAAATGGAATTATTTAAATTCAAAAAGCCTGTGGAAAAGGAAGAAAGCGTCAAGTCGTCTTTGGCTGACGTGGCTTTGAAATCTATTCACGATGGTGTAATTATGACCGATAAATCTGGCACCATTAATTTTGCTAATCCAGCCGCTGTCAAAATGACTGAGTGTGGTTCAGAAAATAAAGCCATAGGTTTAGATTATGCGTTAGTGATTAAGTTAGAGTCTAAAGAAGGGCGTGAACTCTCTGAAAGCGAAAATCCTCTCATTCAAGCCATGAAGACTAACCAACCACTTGAATCTAGCCAAGTAGCATTGATTTCTCTCCAGTCCGGCAAGCGTATTCCAATTGCTATTTCCATGCACTCAGTTGACGGCATAGCGCAAAATCACATCATTACTTTCCGTGATATTACTAAGGAATTAGCCGAAGAGGGTGAGCAAACTGAGTTTATTTCTACTGCCTCACATGAAATGCGCACCCCAGTTGCTACCATTGATGGTTATCTTTCTCTTTGTTTAAATCCTCAAACTGCCACTATTGATGAGCGTGCGCGTGGTTATCTTGCTGCCGCGCAAAGCGCTTCTAAACATTTAGGCAAGCTTTTTCAAGATCTACTCGACGCCACTAAGCTTGACGATGGTAAAATTCGTCCAAAATTTGTTCCGGCCGAGATGACAGAATTAGTTAAAAGTATTTCCGATGGTTATGCTATTCGCGCAAAAGAAGCCAAGCTCAACTATGATTTTGGTTCTAGCGACCAAAAATTTGGCGAGAATCACCATCAACTTTCGCAAGTAGTGTATGGCTTTGTTGATGTTAATTTTATGCGCGAAATTATGGATAATTTAATCGAAAATGCCTTAAAATATACTCCGTCTGGCGGCTCGATTTATATTAATGTGCGTGGTGATGGCGATAAGGTCTTAATTAATGTTACTGATACTGGCATGGGTATTTCTGCCGACGATTTAGGGCATATTTTCCAAAAATTTTATCGCGCTGATAATTCTGATACGCGCGAGATTGGCGGCACTGGCTTAGGCCTCTATTTAGTCAAACAACGTGTGGAAGCGATGGGTGGCAAGATTTGGGCTGAATCAGCTTTTGGTGAAGGCTCTACTTTTTACGTTTCTTTACCTCGCATTACGGAGGATGAATATAATAAGCGCATGATTGCTGTGCAAAATCAAAATATGCAACCAAATCCAGCACCCCAACCAACCGTAGCTCCAATTACACAACCGAATCCAGCGCCAGTTGCAGTTACAACTCCGGTATCACAACCAACGCTAACTATGACTCCAGCACCACAACCAACCGTAGCTCCAAACCCGGCTCCAACTCCGGCACCAGCTTCAACTCATATAAATCAACCTCAGCCAAAGCCCCAAGTCGTTTTGAATCCACCTTCTAATCCCCCAATAGAATCTCCCCCACAGGTTAATACGCCTACCCAGGTAAACATTACACAACCCGATAAACCACAAATTAATAACAACTTAAACGGAGAAATAAAATGAGTAAAATAATGGTAGTAGAAGATGACGCTAGTCTTCGCGAAATTTATAGCATCCGTATCACCGCAGAAGGTTATGATGTAGTTTCTGCTGGTGACGGTGAGGAGGGTTTAGCTATGGCGGTTCGTGAAAAACCTGATTTAATTTTGGCCGATGTTATGATGCCAAAAATCTCCGGTTTTGATATGCTGGATATTTTACGTTCCACACCAGAAACTTCTAAAATTAAAGTTGTAATGATGACCGCTCTGTCTGCCGATGATCAAAGGCAGCGCGGGGAGCGTTTAGGCGCTGATCGTTATCTAGTCAAATCTCAAGTCGGCATCGAGGATGTTATTGCTACCATCCACGAAGTTTTGGGCGATAAACCAGCAGAGAAAACTCCCACGGACACTACACCAGTAGCAGACGCCACCGCAGATTCTATGCAGACTTCGCCAAGCGAGGTTACTGTTACTCCATCGCCAGAATTTTCTGCATCACTAGCTCCAGAACCTGCCGCTCCAGAACCGACCACTCCGGAATCTGCTGCTCCGGCTTCGGCTCCGGTCGTTTCAGAATCAGCTAACTTAATACAAACAGACGATGGACAAAACCCAAATCCGGCTCAATAAATTTTTAGCTGAACGTTTAGGAATTTCGCGTCGCGAGGCCGATATTCTGATTTCTGATGGCAAAATTTTAGTGGATGGGAACTCCGCTACAACAGGGGTAAAGATTGACAAAAATAGTAAAGTGTGCTATAATAAAAAGATAGTACCCTTTGAGGTCGATTTTTTATATCTGGCTTTTAATAAACCAGTAGGCTATGTTTGTTCGCGTCGCGCGCAGGGTAACGCCCCCACACTATACGAGCTTTTGCCAAAAAAATATCAAGCTCTCAAAACCGTTGGCCGTTTAGATAAAGACAGTTCCGGCATAATTTTACTTACCAATGATGGCGATTTTGCTTATCAAATGACTCACCCCAAATTCCAAAAAGAAAAAATCTATCAAGTTTCACTCGACAAGCCACTCCAACCATTGCATCAACAGATGATTTCTGATTACGGAGTAATGCTTAACGACGGCCCGTCGAAATTTACAGTAGTTAGAGAAGAAAACAAATACACTGTCATTCTTTCCGAAGGGCGCAATCGTCAAATTCGTCGCACCTTTGCCGCTCTAGGCTATACTGTTACTAAACTTCATCGTACTCAATTTGGTAAATATCAACTTGGCGGTTTAGAATCCGGAAAATATGGTATAATTAAAGCATGAACACAATTCTCGGTTTAGACATTGGTACAGAATTTGTTAAAGCAGTTCTAGCACGCCCAAATAAAAAAGGCGATATTGAAATCCTTGGTTCAGGCAAAGCCAGGCAATCTGATGGTAACATGCATGCTGGTGCTGTGGCCGATATTCCAGCAGTGGTTAATGTTTGCGAGGAGGCTTTAGTAGAGGCCGAAAAACAAGCTGGTGAACGTGCGAATTTAACAGTAGTTGGTATCGCCGGCGAATTAGTTAAAGGTAATACTACTACAGTGAATTACCGTCGTAAGGACGCTAATCGCCCAATCTCTGAATCAGAAATGAACAATATTATTAAAAAAGTTCAACAAAAATCTGGTGAAGTCGCCAAAAAAACCGTTGCCCTAGAGACCGGCAATGATAATACGGAAGTTCGTTTAATTAACTCTGCGATTGTTTCGTTAGATATCGATGGCTATAAAATTTCTAATCCAATTGGTTTCAAGGGCTCTGATTTAACAATTCAATTTTATACTGCTTTTGCGCCTCTTATTCATGTGGCGGCCATTGAAAAAGTCTGCGCTGAGTTAAATCTAGATTTACTTACTGTGGCGGTAGAGCCATTTGCGGTTTGCCGTGCCTGTTTAGGCGATGAAACAGAATCTAATTTTTCTAGTATTGTTATGGACATTGGCGGTGGCACTACTGATATTGCCGTAGTTGAAGATGGCGGTGTTGAAGGTACTAAGATGTTCTCTATCGGCGGCCGTAGTTTTACTCATCAAATTGCCAATTCTCTAGGCGTGGATACCGAGACTGCAGAAGAATACAAATTAAAATTCGATACCGGCGAGCTAGACGACGACCTTAAGGTCAAAGTTGAGACTGCTATTTCGCGCAACATTTCAGCCTGGCTTACAGGGGTGGAAGTCGCCTTAGAAGAATTTGACCAATTAAGTAGTTTACCAAAAAATATCCTACTTTGCGGCGGTGGCGCTAGCTTATCCCTAATCCAAGAAACTTTGGCAATCTCGGATTGGTATATTAATCTTCCGTTTTCGCGCCGTCCAGTTATCAACTTGATGGATGTTGAAGTTTTGCCAAACTTAATTCTGAACGATCACGAGTTAGATCATTCTTATGCTACGGCTTTAGGGCTTTTGAGAGTTGGTATGGATACCCTTGCCGGCGCACCAGAAGAGAATAAACTAAAGGCCAAAATTACCAAGCTTTTACAAAATTAAACGGCCTTATGGCCGTTTAATTATTTTTTCAATTTTTTATACTTATCTTTGCTAAATCCTAGAATCATTGTGAAAATAGCTGGGAAGAAAATTAACCCAAGCGTATAGCCAGCACCATGTTTGAATGATTTTGCCATGCGATATTTTAATACTATGCTTAACAGAGACAATATCATTGTCAATAAAATAGACAAAAAGACTGTACTCTCTGGATAATAATCAATAGATATGATAATAGAGATGCCAAGGACTAAAGAAGTTACCACGCCGACCCAAAAGAATATGGTTTGCCAAAAAATCTTAAAAGTAGTATAGCTACCGTAAAATGGGATTATCGATTTCCAGCCTTTTTCATCAGCCTTAATAAAAATTGACCACCTAGCCATCAATTCTAACACACAGACCACTATGTAAATAAATATTGGCATTGCCATGTTATTAACTCCTTATTATAGTTATGTTTAGTTGTACTCCGATTTTAATACATTGCAAAATTTTATTCAAGAATTGCCTTGATTCTACGCACGCCAGCCGATGAAGATTCTTCTTTTTTGATTTTAAAATGACCAAGTTTGCCAGTATTTGTAACATGTGGACCGCCACAGACTTCACAAGAAACTGATTTTTTAATATCGCCAATTGTGTAAACTTTTAATTTTTCAGGATATTTATCCCAAAATTGTCCATGTGCCTTCAAAGTATTGCGTGCGTAATCTTTGTCATATTCGTCAAAGACTACCGGAAGATCTGCTTCAATCCATTCATTTACTTGATTCTCTACTGCCGAAATTTCCTCCGGAGTCATTTTATGGTCTAAATTAAAATCAAAGCGTACCCTATCCGCAGTAATATTTGAACCTTTTTGACAAATATCCGAAGAAACCAACTTTTGCAGCGCGGCAAGTAGTAAGTGACAGGCGGTATGATATTTTACTGTTTGCTCACCATGGTCTTCCAAGCCACCCTTAAACATGCCCTTCGAAGCCGTTTTTGAACGCTCCCTTTGTTCTTCTAACGCCTTTTCGAATTCTTTTTGATAACTATCTGATAACTTAATTTCTCTACGGAAGCATTCCTCAACCGACAATTCGAAAGGAAATCCGTAAGTATCTTGCAGTTTAAACAAATCATAGCCAGATAGCGTTGGCTCTTTGGCCAACTTGTTCAGCTCCCTCAGTCCTCTTTGGAGAGTTTTTCTAAATGCTGACTCCTCTTTTAATAATACATTTAAAGCTGCTTCACGATGTGTCAAAATTTCATCTGGTAAATCTTGGTAGTTTTCAGCAATTGCTGGGATAATTTCCGCCAAAAAGTTTTCCGAAATTCCCAAATCTAGAGCGCGCAAAATCGCTCTACGCACCAAGCGTCGCATAGCATAACCTTGACCTTTATTGGCCGGCGCTAATCCTTGCGCAGCTAACAAATATGCTCCTCTTACGTGGTCAGCGATTACTCGCATTTCGTCGGTGTTAGTTTCATATTTTTTGCCTGAAATCTGCTCTAATTTATCAATAATTGGGCGAAGAAGCGAGATCTTAAATACGTCAAAACTCCCAATCGCAGCTGCGGCAATTCTTTCTAATCCCCCACCAAAATCTACGTTTTTCTTATCTAACTCTTTAAAATCTCCATCTTCTGTGCGGCGATATTGCATAAACACTGAGTTGCCAATCTCCATAAATCTCGCACCATCAGAAGCCGGATGAGACTTACCATATTTTTCGACGTCTTGTTTGTCTTCGCCAAAGTCATAAAATACTTCTGAATCTGGTCCGCATGGGTCACCAATTGGCGTAGAATCACAACCGCCTCCACGGCTCCACCAGTTTTCGTGATCATCATAGAAGAAAATGCGTTCTCCAGGCTTTATTCCTCTTTTATCACCCTTTTCAGCTGTACCAATTTCAGCAATTTTTGCTTCAATGCCGACTTCTTTAAAGACTTTTTGCCAAATTTCTGCTGCCTCGGTATCTTTAGGAATGCCATATTTTTCGTTCCCGATAAAGCAAGTGACATAAATCTTTTCTGGATCAAGCCCTACAACTTTGGTCAAGAATTCAAAAAATCCTCGGATTTGCTCTTCTTTGAAATAATCCCCAAGCGACCAGTTCCCTAGCATTTCAAAAACTGTGGTATGGCGCGGATCGCCTACATCTTCGATGTCTTGCAAACGCATGGAAGGCTGCGAATCTGATAAACGAGTACCATCAGGATGCTCTTTACCTAACAAATATGGCAAAAGCGGTTGCATCCCAGAACCAGTAAATAACGTAGTTGGGTCATTTTCTAAAACTAGTGGCGCCGGTTTAATTACTTTATGACCTCTAGCAATTTGAAAATCTAAAAATTTTTTTCTGATAGTATTTGCGTCCATGAAGATATTATACCATAATTTTGTAAAACCCCTAAATGGGAAAAATGCATAAAAAAGGCCGCCAAAGCGACCTTTATCTAGCTACGATTTTCCACCTGCACTATCTACCATGCGTATACCTGCCCAAACCGTACTACCAAGCATAACGCCGCTAAAAGTGCCAACAATTTCAAGAGTAGCACTTGAAGCCACAAATATCATATCCGCCCATATTACACCACAAGATAACATTATGAATTCACTTGATCCTATTAAAAATTTATCCTTTGATAACTGTGCCAATAAAAATAAGAACAAGCTTAACACAATATCAATGATCCCCATGATTATATTAAATTTCCAAATATAATATATAATACCAATAAGCATTATAATCTCAGATATTCGTATTAAAGTAAAACAGCCTTTTGCATCACTATTAAATACCTCTTTACCAGACTGCCTTGTGCCTAAGCCAAAACCAAGCACCACAAAGGTGAATATAAAAAGTAACCCCGTATGTCGACCCATAATATATAATACACTGAAGAAAAAATTTGTCATCGCATATATTACTGCAAGCACACAATAGGCCTTATAATCCGAATTCTTGTTCATATTACCACCTCTTTCCATACATTTTTTTAAAAAACACCACCGTAGCCATTTATGATTATATCATATCTTAATAAAAACATCAAATTACCGCATCATAAAAAAGGCCGCCAAAAGCGACCTTCAGTCGGCTACGATGTCATCATTCTAAATCATCATTACAAATTAATATGAAAACAACAAGTGCAATCAACCCAGTTTCGATAGATACAAACCACTCTATCCCATCGAGGTACCCAAAACACCCTGCTATTACATAAGTTGCAATAATTTCGCCAATAATTATGGTAACAAAATTCCTATAGAATATATCATTCTTAGTGATAACGGTCAGAACAACAATAGCTACAATAAGTAATAGATTAAAAATACCAGCCATTGTACTAAGTCGCCACATAAACACTGTCGCTCCAGCGCAAAACATTAGGCTCGCTGCTCGGTTTAATAGCTCACATAGACCAGATTCTATATTGTATTCTAATTGTTGTGCGCAAAACCCTATCGCAGGGCAAATACTAACAAATAAAAACAATGGCCTATACGCATTTTTTACAAGCAAAAAACTGAAAGCAAAACTAGCTATTAAATACGACATCGAAACAAACAATATTTTTGCCTCTCCTCTTCTTCTGCAACACATATACCCACCTCCAAATTGTTAAAAAACTCTACGTAGCCATCTATATTATACCATACATCGCTTGCATTTTACGTATAACTGTGATATTATAAGCATAACAATTAAAGTAAGGATTTTAAATGGCTCAAGCAAAAAAGAAAACCGCAACTAAAACTAGCAAAAAAACCGTATCAAATTCGAGTAAATCTTGCCGAAAGAAAACTTCTTGCAACAAAAAACAGTCTAGGCAACAGTCTAATTCATTTTTCTTAATTACTATGAGTATGCTAGCTGCTGCTTTGCTTTTCGCAGATTTGTTTATGATGTCGGTCTAAAATAACCCCTTTAAGGGGGTTATTTTTTTATGCGATGATTCCGCCGCCTAGGCAAATCTCACCATCATATAAAACCGCCGATTGTCCACTCGCTGGGCGTTTAATTTTTTCGCCAAAAATCAAATTTTTTCCGTCAAATTTAGCTGGAATCAGCGGTGCACGATGGCGTAAACGAGCCAATAGCTGTTTTTTATTAAGCTTGTCCTCGGGTTGCCTCAATAATACATCTTTCAATTCCAATTTATCCGTCCAAATATGTTCATCATTCAAATTTTTTGACACATAGACGATATTCTTTTCGGTATCTTTTTTAACAACATAATACGGCATCCCATCATTGACCTCGCCTTTTATGCCAGTTAAATATAATCCATGGCGTTGGCCAATCGTATAAAAAATCGCGCCTTCGTGGTAACCGAGCACCTTTTCGGACTCAATTTCCCGAATTTCGCCAGGTTTAGTATCGATATATTCTTTTAAGAAGTCCTTCATCCCCACCTCGCCTACAAAACACACACCCATTGATTCTTTTTTATAGGCATTATGTAAGCCATTTTTCTCTGCCAACTTTTTTACCTCTGGCTTTTTCATCTCGCCAATTGGAAATAATGTGTGAGCCAAGGCTTCTTCAGAGATACGATAAAGAAAATACGTCTGATCTTTATTTTCGTCAATGGCGCGTAATAATGACGGACGGGTCCTGCCGGACTTTCCTCCCCCAAAATTTTGCAAGCAAACATTTTGGGGGTCCCCCTCCAAGTCCGTCACCCGCCCGTCATCAGACGTCGTTCTTGCATAATGTCCAGTCGCGATAAAATCTGCCCCCGCCTCCATCGCTTTTTCGTAAAAAAGCTTGAATTTTATCTCTTGGTTGCACATTACATCGGGGTTTGGCGTATTTCCCTTCTTGAATTCGCTTAACATATAATCTACCACGCGCTCTTTATACTCTTTTTCAAAGTCAAAAACCAAAAAATCTATTCCTAATTTTACCGCTACGCGCTTAGCATCGGCTAAATCCTCCGCCCAAGGGCATTTCATACCAGGTAAATCTTGAGACCAGTTTTTCATATAAACCCCCACCACTTTGTACCCCTGTTTTTTGAGAAGCAAAGCCGATACGCTCGAATCTACACCCCCGCTCATCCCTACAAACACCGTTTTAGCCATTTTTTGTCCTTTTTAGCTCTTTTAAAACAGTATTTTTTATGACTTTTGCGGCTTTTTTGATCTGTTCTAGATTATTTGTTTCCCCTAAAGTAATCCTCAAAGAACCGCTGATTTCCTCATTTTTTAACCCGATTGCCTCAAGTACATGCGATTTTTGACCCTTAGAAGCCGCGCAGGCTGCTCCAGTAGCCAAGTAGACTCCTTCGGCTTCCAGTAAATAAATCAGCCTCTCTGCGTCAATTTGGGGGAAAGAAATCACAATAAAACTATCTAGTGCGTGTTTTTTATTAACTAAAATCATCTCGAATTCGTGATTTTTCGGAGTTATTTCATCTAAAAACGCTTTTTTCCATTCAGTATACTTTTTACGATTGCCATTTAAGTGCTTTTTTGCCTCTGTTATAGCCTTAGCAAAACCAACTACTAGAGGTACATTTTCAGTGCCCGAACGTAAGCCATTTTCTTGTCCTCCACCCCTGTTAATCGGCTGTAATTTTACATCGTGCGATACATAAAGCGCCCCTACCCCTTTTGGACCATAGACTTTCGCAGCATTTATCGTTAATAAATCCACCCCTGTTCGCGCCACGTTTAAATCTAGCAAATTTAGCGCCTGTGAAGCGTCCGAATGTAACAAAAGTTGTCTTTTTTCGCCTTTTTTCATGCGATTTAACTTTTCCGCCTTGATAATCTGTGAAATTTCACTTAGTGGCTGAATCGTTCCTAGTTCATTATTTACCGCCGCTACCGAAATCATCTCTGTTTTTGTACTAATTTTAGCTTTTAAATCTTCTAAATCGATTAAACCGTTTTTTAACACTTTTATCGGTTTTCCGCCCAGATTTTTTACTACATTTCGCACTGAATCGTGCTCAGTTTCCAAATATAAAATTTCGCCGTCATCAGATATAGCCGTAAAAGCCAGGTTATTCGCTTCTGTCGCGCCAGCGGTAATCACCAAATCTGCCGCTTTCGCCCCTATCGCGTGCGCAATTTCACCTTTTGCCGTTTCGTAATCAGCCGCCACTTTCTTAGCTGGCAAATATGCCGCTGAAGGATTGAAAAAATCCGTCAAAAAATACGGCTCCATTGCTTCAAAAACCTTCTTTGATACTGGCGTCCCCGCCGCATGATCCAAATAAATCATTTTTAAATTATAACATATTTTATAAGAAACCGCTAGGGGTTAGTTCGCTATAAACTTAATTTCTTTATCACCATCTTTCAGGGTTAAGACCCCAGCACCTTTATCTAGAGAATATTCGTACTCGTTATCCATTTCGTATAGCCAGTCAGTCTTGATTTTGAGCTTTTCATCTTCAATTACCCAAGTAAAATT
>JAZLJU010000010.1:0-3116 GCA_045618065.1 Candidatus Nanosyncoccus sp. | reverse complement strand
AGAACATCTAGATGCACCTCAGTGTATTTGGGATTATCAAGAATTTCATGTATAAGTCGACCACCAATTCCGTTAGAACGATACGCTTCACTTACTCCAGCAAACTCAATTTCAGCTGCACCTTCTGGCAATTCTGTGTCGGTAATTTTTTTCATGTATTTTTCGTTAGCGCGCATAAAGTTCTCTGGCAGCTCTTCTCCTGTTGATTGGAATTTTTTAATCATGGTTTCAGTATCCCATGGCGTGCAATTATGGTCTCGGTAAACCATCGCACCGACAATATTGTCCTCGTCATCTTTTGCAACGATAGTTTTATCATACGAAAACAATGCATTAGGATCATCCGAAAAAAGCTCTTTAATAAAAGTTTTGGCCTTTTCTTCACTACCAAATAAATCGGGAAAAATATATTGATCTACCAAATAGAGTGCTTCGGCTACCTGTTCAAGATTGTCATTTTTGGAAAGTTTTTCGAGCCTAACGCCCAAAGATTTCTCAGGTTTTTGAATTGTTTCGGTTTTGTCTTGCTGAATTTTTTCTGCAAATGATGGCATATCTTTCATTTGCTCTGACCACCCCAATGGATCATTACTAAGATTGTCTTTTTCTAATAATTCACTATCCATAAGTTATTAATATTGTACCATGAAATGTGTTATAATAAATATATGGAAGAAAAATTTTTTACAGTATCGCCAATGAGCCAGGGTATTTCTCTCTTTCCTGGCGAAACTTATTCTGGCAGCATCAAAGTAGCAAATCCTGCAGACGCAAAAAATGATTTTTCTTATACTGTTTCTGTTGCTCCATACGGTGTATCTGGCGAAGATTACGCTGCGAATCTCACAGATATATCTGCCTATTCAGAAATTGTTAAATGGGTCAAAATAGAATCCCCTAATGGTACGCTTAGGCCTAACACCGCAACGGATATCAACTTTACTATTGAAGTTCCAGAAGATGTTCCTGCTGGTGGGCAGTATTTCGCTATCACTGTTAATCAAAATCCAGACGCCATAGAGGGTAGTGGCGCTCAAATCCAAAATATTTTACAAATCGCCAGTATTGTTTATGCTGACGTAGCCGGAGAAACTGTACATGACGGTAGTATTTTGCAAAACAATGTACCGAATTTTGTCTTTTCTACACCTATCACTATTGGTACTATGTTAGAAAACAAAGGCAATATTCACTCTGCAGCTATGATTGATATCGAGGTTACAGATGCCTTTACTGGTCGTGTAATTTTTCCAAGTGAAGGCACGCTAGGCAGTTTCACTGAAATAGTTATGCCGGAAACAACTCGTTATGCTACACGCGAAATTAGTAATTTGCCAGCGCTCGGGATAGTGCGAATCTCACAGACAGTTAATTATGAAGGGCAAACCTCTACCAACGTCCAAAATGTTATTATTTGCCCAATTTGGTTTATGGCACTAGTTTTTACTTGTATCGCTGCCATCAGTACATTTATTATCTCACGTATTATTCGTCATCACAAAAGAAAAATAGCGAAAGAAATATAAAACTAAAGTTATTTGACGGGTATTTATTGTGGAAAAATTGGTTTTTCCAGTTTTCCTAATGTCTCAGCTTTCTTCATTAGCGCAGTAATTTTCTTCTCATCATTTTCCATGTCTGTTAAATCATATTGTTCCCTACCGCGCAGAAGTTCATTATAAAATCTTGTGCGCCTTGCCATATTCCAAAATAGGCCACTCTGTTCAGCATCGTCATTAAACCAAGGCTTCTTAGTTAAATTGTAATGGATTAGTTTAGTTTCTTTTTCTAGATCATTTTCTGCCTGCATATTCCATTCGTCGTCGAGCGGCATAATCTTACCTCTAAGAAGCGTATTTAAATAGTCTTGGTCTGGTGCTACTAAATCTGCATTATATTCTTTAATTAAATCTGTCATTCTGGCGATATAACGCATTTTGCGTAGTTTTTTCAAATCCATCAGTAAAACACCAGAGTTCACATATTCTTCCGCCGGTATTCCTAAAGCATTTTCTACATAATCCGAAAAAACTTTAATGTTAGCAACTTTAGGGTCTGGTCTAGCAGCAATTATATTCTCGCCCAAATCAATTTTATAAAGTTCTGCCACATCTCCTAGAACCACTACATCGCTATCAATATAAATTGCTTTATCATATTGAGGGAATAATCGTGCAATGAACGCTCGGTAATAATACACTGCCGCTGCATAGAAATCACCACTTTTGGTCTTAGTAGAACAATATTTCATAATGATTTGCAGATAGATATTATGCTTCATCTGTTTGAATTCAATTGCGCAGTTTTTAGTCACCATATCACGAAGACGCCAGCGATTTTTTAGCGACAACTTATCATACAGGATAATTGCTCTATAATACTCGTTCGGGTTCGTATTTTTCATCAACGAATAAATCGCTACCGCAGCATATTTTGCATAATCATTAGTAATCGTCAAAAAAATCGGAATAACTTTAGTGTTTTTTAGTGGATTTACGCCTGTATTGAAAATACTCATAACTATTTTTCTTACTCCATTTTACCATACTTTCATAAGCTTCTTTAGCCAATTTCGCCATATTCTCGGTTTCGGTTTTATCTTTATCTGGGTAAAATGGTCCATCTAGATAAACTATCATGTCTGGGCGTTTTTGCCCTTTAACTTTAGATTTGTGGTAAGTAGTAGTCATAGTAAAAATCGGCAAATTATTACGCGCTGGATAAATAAATGACCTATCGCCTTGCGGGAATTTACGGATTTTGGTGGCATACGGCCATACATGCGCTTCTGGATAAACCACTAAACAGTTCTTGGTCTTTAACCTATAATCGATAGTCTCGTGAAATTTGGCTTTTTGCTCTGGCGTAGAACCAAGTGGCACAATTCCCGCGTAAGGTAGGAGCTTGCCAATTCCAGGAATAAAAAGATTTGCCGGAATCGCAATCGTATAAATATGGCGGTCTGCAATAATTGCTGGCGAAAATGCATCATGAAATGGATTAGTATGATTAGCGTAGATTACATAACCTTTCCCCTTAGCTTTTTTCAAGACTTCGCGATTCTTAACCTTCATATGTAAATAAAATTTAGCGTAAAATCTCGCAAAAATCTTTAA
>JAZLJU010000009.1:0-4428 GCA_045618065.1 Candidatus Nanosyncoccus sp. | reverse complement strand
GCGGCAGTATGTAATTTTGTGGAGGGTAAAACCAGCTATTACACGCCGCAAATGAAACTTCATTACGACGAAAAGAATCGGCCGTTTTCGGTACATGAGAAAATCGAAGGATATACTCTGGGTGATAGAATTTATAACCTTTCACATACGGCTTTGACCGGCGTGGCTTATGATGCGGCGAAATTCATTAAAGAACTGTCGGGTATTGATCTAAGGAATGCACCGGAAAAGGTGAAATATCCGTTATCTAAATTCTTGCATGAGCTGGATTATCAACATTATGATAAACATATCGACAAAGACCACAAGTTTATTAAAAAAACCGAGCTAGATAACTTGGTGCACGGAGATTTGAACCTAGGGAATATTTTGCTAGATGAAAACGACAAAATGGTTGGCGTGATTGATTTTTGTTTTGCGGGGACTGGCAACCCAAATATGGATGTGGCGAGAATGATCTCTAGACCGGCGCCAGAGGAATTTAAAAAAGAGTTTTTGAGCCATTTTGATAATATTGACGAAATCAAGCGCATGCAAAAAGCATGGAAAAACATCGATGCGGGATATGCTGGGCATATTCGGGCGAAATTTCCAGAGATTAATTTAAATCAGTTGTAAGATAAGTGATTTTAGCCTTTTTGCGAGCTTCGTCGTCTGGCTTTGGCAAATTATTACACGTGGAATACTCTTGAAATACATCGAGAGAATCTTGGATTTTTCCATCATAAATTGGATCTAGATCATAAACACTCCAGAGAATAATGCGGGTTTTTGGTGCGGTACTCGCATAAAATTCGAGAGCTTTTTTGGTAGCGCGGATAAATTCCCTTTCGGTATTTTTAGAATGGCGCCAAGCACGATTTTTGAGAAAATGCTCAGTAACAGCTGGAGAAGTGGCAATCATTAAAATCATCATTTGATAATTAGCCTCGCTCATAAACTGGAGCAAAATAGCTTCCATCTGTGGGTCTAGAAGTGTAACATCGAGAATAATGTCATAGCCGTGTTTGATAAGCTCAGAAAGAGCGAGAAACATCATGATAGTAGAAAATTCGTCGGTCATTTTGCGAAGATTTTCTTCGCCGTAAAAATCGGCGATTTCGGACTTATGAGGATGATAATCGACAAAACGGCGAGCAGCAACTAGAATCGGTTCTATGTTGTTTTTATCGCAATAAGCCTCTGTGGCGGGCAGGATTTGAGTAGTTTTGCCAGAACCAGAAAGTCCGGCGATGCGGAAAAGTTGGCGATTTTTGGTGGCACCAGCGGTAAAATCAGCAATTACTTTTGGCAAAATTTTTTGATAGTCTAACAAATCCACTTGCCATTCTGGTTTAACCTGGCTTGGCCAGTGAGATTTCATGTATTCGATGACTTTTTTTAAATCGTGATGACTTTCAGGCATTTGGTTCCCTTTCTGATTTCGATGGTTTTGACGTTTTTGAAATTTTCAGATTCGCCTTCGGCTTGAATTGTAATGTTTGCCGGGCTTATGAATTCTAAAATATCACCGGTGGTGTCAGCGCCTGGCACGCGATGAAGAATGCTTTTTGCCATAAGTTTGAAAAGATAGTAGAAGTTGGTAGTTTTTTCGGTTTCGCTGCGGAAAGTTTTAGGCTTTAAGTAATCTTCCCCGCCTTTCATGACGCGCGCCATATAGCGACCGTTAATTGCGGCGTAATCAGAAGTTTTAACAGGTTTTAATTTACCATTTAATTTGAATTCTGGTAAGAAAGTTTTTTTGTGGCGATTTTTAAAATACCAACTGATGAGTGTAGTATAAGAGCCGATAGAACGACCAATGTGGCTTTTTAGAGTTTTACGGACGGATGGCGAGTTATAAATTTTGACGGCTTCGGCAGTCATGCCGATAGTGACGTAGCAAGTAGCATAGCGGAAAAATTTGCCGTTTACGATAATTTCGAGTGGATAAAATTTTTGAACATTTTTGGAGTTTAGGGCATCTGATAGAGTTTTAGTTTTTAGAGTGCGAGATAAGTCATTAAAATTACCGAATGGTAAAACTGCGAGAGTGACATCTTTTTGAGAATTTAAAATACTGCCGGCGGAAATAATTCCGGTAGCGTCGCCACCAGCGGAAATAACCAAATCGCCGTCTTTTAATAATTTAGAGAAATCTGCGATGTTTTCTTCGATGGAAGTGTTTTTTACTTCGTATTTGCCGATGAGATGGCCTTTGATGCCGTGAATTTGGTCTAGAACCTCACGCTTAACATCAGAAAAGCGCGAGGAACGTGGGTTGTAAACGATAAAAAGTTGTTTCATGGAAATCTAAATTCCGGTGAAGCTAGGCAAGAGCCACCTTAATATAGCATAAATCGTGACATAAATAGCGAGGCCGATGACAATTTCAAGAAGGCGGGTTTTGGCTTTTTGGACTTTGCTCGGATCACCAGCAGCAGTGAGATATTGAGTACCAGCCCATACGATGCCGATAACACCCAAAATACCGATGCCGATAGTTAAAATATCGACAATGAGTTTAAGAATATCCATGATATCGGAACCTTTACCGTTGTCACAAGAACAATGAACGGTGTTGCCTTTGGAGTCTTGTGTAGTTTCTTCACCTAATAATTCAGATGTAGCGACGCAAGAATAACCTTCACCTTTGCTCTCGGCTAATTTTTTACATGGATCGTCGTTTTTAGCAAAAACTGGTGATACCGCCAAAAATAGGCTGATGAAAATCGTAAATGTAGCTATAATAATTTTCTTCATAAATTACCTCAAATATTCGTGAAGTTTTTTCGTATCTTTATTCTTGCGAAGTTTGGAAAGAGCTTTGGCTTCGATTTGGCGAATACGCTCACGTGTAACATCAAACTCGGCACCGACCTCTTCTAATGTATGCGGACGACCACCGCCAATGCCAAACCTCAAACGAATAATTTTTTGTTCCCTATCTGAGAGAGTGGCAATAATTTCAGAAAGTTGCTCTTTTAGAATTTGATTAGCAGCAGAATCTTCTGGAGAGATACGTTCTTCGTCTTCAACAAAATCACCGAGGACGGAATCTTCATCGTCGCCCTCGTGACCAATGGAAGCATCGAGTGAAGCAATGTCCTGTTTAATACGCATGACATAGTCGACTTTCTCGACGTCCATATCTAGAGCTTTAGCGATTTCTTCGTTGGTTGGCTCACGATTTAATTCAGAGGTCAATCTACGAGTAGTGCGTAAAACTTTATTGATAGTTTCAACCATGTGAACTGGAATACGGATAGTACGAGCTTGGTCGGCAATAGCACGCGTAATAGCTTGGCGTACCCACCAAGTGGCGTAAGTAGAAAATTTGAAACCTTTGTCTGGGTCGAATTTTTCAACAGCACGTAAAAGACCAGTATTTCCCTCTTGGATTAAATCAAGAAAGTCAAGACCGCGGCCACCATAACGTTTGGCAACCGAAACTACCAAGCGCATGTTGGATTCGACCATTTTATCTTTGGCTTTTTTGTCGCCTTTGACGATACGCTGAGCGAGCTTGGCTTCTTCTTCTGAAGTTAAAAGTGGGATTTTGCCAATTTCGCGCAAGTATAAACGAACCGAATCATCAGCAAAAGCATCGACGTTTTCATCGGTAATAGCAAGGTCTTCTTCGGAAAATTCTTCTTCGTTCTCGAGGTCATCATTGCCCGGATCGTCAATTTCTAAAGTTATATCTTTTGCATTCAAAATATCATCATTTTTAGAGTTCATTATTAGTAGTATAATCTAATTATGAGTTTTTTGCAAGTCCGCAATCTCTTGAAAAATTTTCTCGTATTCTTCTGAATCTTCTTCTAAATTATCGAGTTTTTCCCTGAGCTCTGCAATTTTTTGTTGAGTAATAATTTTATTGTAGTGAGATAATAATTCCCTGGCTTCTTTTTCAAAATCTGGGTCTTCTAGTGAATCGTGTTCGGAATTAAAAATTAGTTCGAGTTCACCAAGTTTAGTTTCGTCGTCTGGAATTTCGATAGGGATAATTGTTTTTTTAATGCCACCGAAAATTTTAAGAGCAAGAAGTGAATTTTCGACTTTAGTTAGTGCGCTATTTTCGGCAGTAGTTTTGGGCTTTTTATAAAATTTTTTGGAGCTTGTTTGATCTAATTTTTCGTCTAATCTTTTCCCCTTTTCGCGCAAAATTTCTACGTCGATATCTAATTTTTTGGCAATTTTAACTTCGTAGCTGGCGCGTTCGACTTCGTCTTTGACGTAGCTGATGAGTTTGAGTGCGATGTCGGAATATTTACGTTTGTCTGGTGAGGAACGTAAATTCAAGTTTTCTTCATATTTTTGAAGAAGCCAGTCGACAGCCGGAATATGATTGTTTACGGCATCTTGCCAAAGTTTAGGATCTTTTTGAATAAGTTCGTCTGGATCTTTGGCACCATGGTAATCATAAATTACAGACAAATCAATGCC
>JAZLJU010000008.1:0-9034 GCA_045618065.1 Candidatus Nanosyncoccus sp. | reverse complement strand
GAAGTTTTAAAAACGGAACAGTTTATTGAGTTTTATAATCGTAATTCGTGGCAGATTAAGTTGGATGGTTGTAAGGTTAGGTATAAAAATAAAAATTATACTTTAAGTGGTGCGATAGGTCCAGAAGAATACTTTGCGTATTTTCCGAATGAGTTTAGTTTAACAAAAAATCCAACTTCTTCGAATACGTTAGAATTAGTCGATACGGATGGTAAAATTTTGGACACCTTAGTATATCCGAATGGACAAAGAAAAGGAACTTCGTATGCGATGATAAATTTTGATGAAAAGGGGCAGGAGGTTTGGCGGGTAACTTATGCTTCTACGCCTGGAGCAGCAAATAATTATCAAGAGTTCAAAACTTGCGAGATAGGAAAAGTGATAAATCTAGAAACAGGAAATTGTGTAAAAGCTACGACTATGGCAGCGGCAAAAACTTGTAAAATTGGTTATTATTTAAATCCATTGACTGGGAGGTGTAAAAAGCAAGAAACTAAAACTACTAAAACTTGTAAAGCTGGTTATTATCTAAATCCTTTGACTGGGCGTTGCAAAAAACAGGAAACTAAAACTATAAAAACTTGTAAGGAAGGGTATTATTTAAATCCAGAAACCAATAGATGTCGTAAGATTAAAGAAAATAATGGGGCGAATTATAATTTAGAGCCGGAAGATTATGATGAAAAATCATCTTTTATTGCACTTTATGCGGTTTTGGGAGTTTTGAGTGTAGGTGGATTATATTTAATATATGAATTTAGGCATGAGATTTCAAAGCTTTTTGGTAAAGTTTTTCGACGATTTCGTTAAAAACAGCGTTGCGGTTTTGGTCACCGTTAACTTCAACGAGAAGTCCTAAAGTTTGATAATGTTGCAAGACTGGAAGAGTTTTTTCGCGGAATTCTTTTAGGCGATTGTGAAAAATTTCTAAGTTTCTATCATCTAGACGGTCACCACGATCATCTAAGATTTTAGCCTCTTCGAAGCGTTTTTCGACGTCGGCTTCAGAAATGTTTAAGATAATAACAGCTTTGATTTCGTGACCGGCACCTTCTGCTACTGACAAAACTTGGTCTTCTTCGCCGTGCCAGCGGCCAATCGACGAAAGCACTAGGGGATATTCAAATAAATCTGGTCGTTCAAAATATGGCAAAACCCATTCATAAAAGAGGTTAGTAGGGGCAAGGTCGCCATTTTTGGTATAATTTTTTTGGGTGGATTTTTCCATAGCACGGATAATCATACCAGAAGATAGGAATTTAGCATCTAGGGCTTCGGCAAGTTTTATACCTTGGGTGTCTTTGCCAGACATAGGCAACCCAAAAATATTGATACTACCTGTACCTAGCCATTTTTTGATAGTCGAAATTTTTTCTTCCATAAGATGATTATATCATAAGTTGTGATTTTTATAATAATTGGCACTCTTGCGTTTTTAGTGCTAATTAGGTATAATAAGTTCATGGAAATAACACCTAGACAGAAAGAAATTTTGTGCCAAATTATAGAGGAATATGCCGAAACTGCTGCGCCGGTAGGAAGCGTGACGATGGCAAAGCTTTTTGGTGTTTCACCAGCTACGATAAGGTCTGAAATGGCTAAATTGGAACTTTTAGGTTTAATTGCTCAACCACACACTTCGGCGGGGAGAGTTCCGACTGACGCAGGCTATAGATTTTATGTAAATAATTTAGAAGGTGTTAAAGTAGAAGAAAATCCAAAAAATAAGGTAGATAATGCTGGCTTAGAACGTAGTATGCATGCTCTAATTCGTAGGGTTTCTTCGCAGTCGCAAGCAGACGCAGCAATTCGTGGAGCGGTAGATATTTTGGTTGAGCTTACTGGTAATTTAGGGTTAGCAACGATTGGTGGGCAGTTGTATTTGGCTGGGATTTCAAATCTATTTAGGCAGCCGGAGTTCACAGATGTAAATAGAGTACAAGCAGTGGCGAAATTATTAGACAATTTAGAACCATGGTTAAGGGAAGCGGCGCCTGGTGAGGCTTTGAATATTTTTATTGGTCATGAGAACCCGATTGGTAAAAATTCTGAAGTTTCGTTAATTATTTCTAAATTCGAATCGCCTTTTTCTAGTAGAAGTTATATCGGAGTTTTGGGTCCAACGCGACAAAATTATTCAAAAGTGATGTCACTCGTAAAATATACAGGTAATATGTTGGAGGAAATATTATGAAAAAAGAGCAAAAAAATGAAGAAGTAGATTTTGGGGCTAAAATTACAGAATTGACAGAAGATTTGCAAAGGACTAGGGCGGATTTCGAAAATTTTCGTAAACAGACAGAAATTCAGAAGGAGAATGTAAAAAAAACGGCGAAATTAGCTACGGTAATGAAGTTATTGCCGTTGCTTGATGATTTAGATCGTGCCGTTAGCAGCTATAAAGAGTTGGAACCATTAAAAAAATCTTTAGAAAAAACTTTGATAGAGTTAGGTTTAGTAAAAATTGACTCAAATGAAAATACAGAATTTAATCCAGATTTACATGATGCGGTGATGGTTGATGGTGAAGGAGACAAAGAAGTAATTGCGGAGACTTTGCGCCCAGGATATTATTTCGAAAAAGAAGTTTTGCGCCCAGCGATGGTAAAAGTAAAGCGTGTATCTTGAAAATTTTAGTAAAATATGATAAAATAAGTATAAAGGAGAAATATGGCTGAATATAAATTAAAATTAGAAAAACGTGAAATAACTGGTAAAAAAACGAAAAGTTTGAGAAAATCTGGGCTAGTTACATCTGTAGTTTATGGAGGAAAAGAACAATTATTATTAGTATCTGAGTATGTGGCGACAAGTAAAGTTTTGGCAAAAGCTGGATATCATTCACCAATTGATTTAGATATAGACGGTAAAAAACAAATGGCAATTGTAAAAAATGTAGATATTGACCCAGTAACGCGTCGAATCTTGAACGTGGAATTTAAGGCGATCTCGGCTAAATCAGAGGTCGTGGCGACTACCCCAATTACGGTTGTGAACTTCGAGGAGTCGGATGCGGCAAAAAATACTCACTTTGCAATTACCCAAGCAATTAGTGAAATTGACGTAAAGGCTAAGCCAGCAGATTTGCCAAATGAACTTACAATTGATGCATCTAAGATGGTAACATTAGAAGATAAGTTGAAATTATCTGATCTTAAATTACCAGAAGGTGTGGACTTTGCTGATAAAGAGTTGGATTTAGAACAAGTTGTGGTATCTTTGTATGATCCAGCGGCAGAAGCAGAAAAACGTGCGGCGGAAGAAGCAGCTGAAGAGACAGCAGAAGAAGTCGAAGAATCTTCGGAAGAAAATACTGAAGAAAAGGCAGAGTCTGCAGAAGCTGAAGAAAAGTCTGAAGAGTAGTATATATTATACAAAAAAACTCCTTAACTCGTCTTTGGTGAAAATTTGAAAAAATAATCTGATGGAAACCTTCCGGTATTTCAGTACCGGCTTTCCATCACTATTTTTCCAAATTTTCAGCCTATTTACGGCGAGCTAAGGAGTTTTTTATGGCAACACTTCAGTGTTTTTGATTAGGCGGTCTTCAAAGGCTTGGCGAGCGGTTTCTGTGTTATTATTGTCGCCTCGCCAAGCGAAAAGTGCTGGATCTTGCAGGGCACGAGCAAAAGAAAAGGTTACTGGCCAAGGGAATGGACCGTTTTTTGTAACAGCGGCGAGATTTTCGGTGGCTTGTTCTGGAGTTTGACCGCCAGACAAAAATACTACTCCAGCTAAATCATTAGGTACGTGATTTTTAAGAACCTCAGCGGTTTTTTCGCCAATTTCTGAAGAAGTGGATTGGGTCTCGAATTGTTTGCCAGCTAGAACCATATTAACTTTTAAGATACAGGCTGGGAGTTTAACTTGGTGTTCTGCGAGTTTTTCAAATAGACAATCTAAAATTTGGCTAGTGACGGCAGCAGAATTTTCTATACCGTAATTGCCATCATAGACTACTTCTGGCTCGACAATTGGTACGATATTATTAGATTGACAAGTCTTAGCATATTCGGCTAAAATGCGACAATTTTCAGAAATTGCGAATTCGGAAGGCGTGACGATTCTGCCTTCGCTATTTAATTCTATATTGAAAGCAGCGCGCCATTTAGCAAAGCGTAAACCTGTATCGTGATACTTTTTTAATCTGTCTTCTAAGCCATCTAATCCTTTAGTGTAGGTTTCGGTGGAATTTTGATAATTTGGGTCGATTTCGCTGAGCGGCGCTAAACCTTGATCAACTTTAATCCCCGGAATAATTTGACGAGAAATCAAAAAATCGACAAAATTTTGACCATTGTCGGCAAATTGATACGCGGTCTCTTCGAATAAAATTACACCATTTACATATTTGTTTAAGCTAGGCGTAGAAAGAAAAATATTGCGATAATCACGACGATTTTCAGTGGTATCTGGTATATTCAGTTGCGCGAATTTCTTTTTGATGGAGCCGCCTGATTCGTCGGCAGCCAAAATACCTTTTCTGGGCGAGACTAGACTTTCCGCGATAAGATTTAAATTGTCATTATCTATAACATTGCTAGAGTTAGACGTAACTGGATTTTCCATAGACGTATTAGAATTCCGCGATAGTTTTGACTTTGTCGATTAATTTAGTAAGCCATTCTGGTTCTTCGCCTTCACCGCCGGTGTAGCTTATGCCATCCGTGGAATAAATAGTGATTGACCAAGTTTCATCTTCAGGTGCGGTATTATTTAAGTGAGAAATTACATTATCAAATATGTACTGCATAATTTCGCTGGTGTCTACGAATTTTGTGTCGGGTTCTTCATCGTCTTCTTCGGTATCTTCTTCATCTTCAAGATTTTCCGATATGTAATATTCTACGTAGTCTTCACCACTAATAGCAATAGAATCGCTGTAATTATTATAGCTAATTTCAATAAAGTCAATGGAATCCGGAGATGATGGAGCACTTAAATCTTCTTCTGAAACAAATTCTTCATCTATATCATCGGGTGACGAATCCGATTGTTGATTGATTTGAGTAAAACCATAGATGATGGCACAAATTATCAGTGCGGATATAGCTACTATTATTGTGATTAAAAGAGTCTTATTTTTTTTAGTGCGCTTCATGGATTTTTTATTCATTTTTAATCCTTTTCAATTAATTATTCTCATGTTTATTATATCATATGTTATAATAAAAACATGAAAACTTATATCGTGGGCAATTGGAAGCTGAACTTTACGGTTGGTGAGGCTTCTATCTATCTTCATAAACTTTTAAAAAACATTCCAGTTTATAGGGATATTGACGTAGTTGTAGCGCCATCTACAATTGCGCTTCAACCTTTGTCTTTACAAATTGATCGTCATAAAATTAAATTGGCGGCGCAAAATGCGTTTTATCGTGATTACGGCGCATTTACTGGCGAAGTCTCATTTTCGCAATTGCATGGAATTGTAGACTATGCGATAATCGGTCATTCTGAGAGGCGTTATATTCTTGGCGAAGATGATAAAATGATAGCAAAAAAAGTGGCAGCAGCAATTCATAATAAAATCACTCCGATTTTATGTGTGGGTGAGATTGAATCAGAAAGGGCATTTGGCGAGACGGCAGACGTGATTCGTGATCAGGTGCTTGGCGGATTATCAGAGGTGGCAGATGACATGCTCGACAAAGTTATTTTGGCATATGAGCCAGTTTGGGCGATCTCTTCGACCAAGTCCTCTAAAATGGCTTCTCCAGATGAAATTGCAGAGGTAGTGAACTTAATGCGCAAAACTTTAGAAAAGACTTACGGTAAAGAAAAAGCCGAAAAAGTGCCGATTTTGTTTGGTGGAAGTGTAAAACCATCTAACGCTGGTGCATATTTAACAGTACCTGGTGTAAATGGACTTTTGATAGGCGGGTCGAGTTTGATTTTAAGTGAATTTACTGATATAATAGAAGTAGCTAAAAGAGTAAAATCATGAACAAAAAATACATGGATTTTGTACCGGTTAGACCTAATAAGGTACAAAACACTAAAATTATAACTATAGAGACTATCGAAACGAGAGATTTTGATTTAATGAGGGAAGAAATTCCAAAATCTACCCCCAAATTAGACGTGCCAGATGATTTAAGCGCTAGGTTTGTAAAAAAAGATGTGCCAAAACGTCCGTTAAATCAGAAACCCAAGGCAGAGGATGGAGCTTTAACGGCCTTGAAAGCGAAGAACATTAAAGCCAGAAAGAGCTTAAAAGCTTTGAAAGAAGCTGAAAAAACTCCGGTAAAGACAGAGGAAATGTCTTTAAAACCTGAATCTAAAAAAGGAACTTATAAGGCACCAAAAGCTCAGTTTATTAATCAGGAAAAGGTAGAAAAAAGGCCACTTTCTAAGAATGTTTATAAAAAAGAAGAGCCGAAAAATAATGACAAAAAAGATGTAAAAAAGCATGAAAAAGCGGAAAAGCCAGTAGTAATTGTTTCTAAAACAGAGAAAAAATCAAGCTGGAAAACAGTTCTTGCGATAATTTTGACGATTATTGTGGGAGCAGCGGCGGGTGTGGCGGCGTTTTTGCTATTACCTAATTAAATTTGTAAAATTTGCGGAAAATATGGTATAATTAAGGGGCACTTTACATTTTTATGGTGGGATTAGCTCAGATGGTTAGAGCGTCTGATTGTGGTCCAGAAGGTCGACGGTTCGATCCCGTTATCCCACCCCAGATTTACTGCGCGGGTATAGTACAGCGGTTAGTATGCAAGTTTTCCAAACTTGAGATTGGAGTTCGATTCTCCATACCCGCACCAAAAATGGCGCCATTGAGGCGTTTATTTTATTACACTTGACTTTTTTGGGTTTTTGTGATACAATTAAAGAAGCTTTGAGTTTTGATGCTCGAAGTTTGAAACTTAACAACAGATTAGAGGACATGTTCGTCCCCTCTAGGCTGTTTTTATATAGATGGTAATAATTTTTAGTTATATAAAATATAGATGGCGTCGGAGGAGGGCGCATGATATGTCAAAGAGTAAAGAGAGAAAGAAAAAGGCTGCCATGGAAGCAGCTCAGAAGCAAGAAGTAGTAGAAAAGCAGCAGCAGGCTGCTGCCGATGATAAGTTCATCGCTAAGATAGAATCTTATTACGGCAGGGTGCTAGCTGCCGTAGAGAGTTTGTCGAGTATGTTCGAAAAGGAACATACTGAGTTTGATAAAGTCAAACTCTCTATGATTACAGAAAGCTTGAAGAAAGAGATAGCGGAAGAAAAATCCGCTGTCCTTTCTAAAGGAGTAGAGCCTTCAACAACTACGGAGGCTCTATATGGGGGAAAGTACGACTCTTTAGAAGAGTTGTACTTTGAAGCTTGGGCGACCCCAATGGAATTAGACTTCCCAGAGATAAAAAAGCCGGCGAAGTCTAAGAAGAAAAAGGATAAGAAGAAGGCAAAGAAGCCTGATTCAAGTCCTGAGGCAGAGAAGCCAACGCCTAAGACAGAATTGAAGCCTGAAAGGGTGGATGTTCTGTTAGAAAATGGGGAGATCTTCCCGGCAGAGATCTACCCACTCCGAGTTTTTTCTGGAGACGAGCACCCTATTTGGGTGTTTGACACTCTCCAGATTAAGTCGGGAGGACACCATAAAAAGGTGTCCTTAGAGGTGGCAAAGTTCGAAAAGCCACTAAAGCCGGGGAAAGACCGAGAGGTTTACTGGAAAGTTATCGGGGTGTATGACCCTGAGACGATTCAGGATCGTAAGGTCTAGTTCTCTAATCTGTTGGAAGACGTCGAGTTTTAGTGCTCGGCGTTTTTCATTTACCATAAGCAGAAAATGTGATATAGATATTGACAAAAAAGCTAAAGTGTGATACAATTAAAGTAGTCTTGGGTTTGGTTTTAACTCAAAACGGGAGGCCCATTAACAACCGAATCATCTCAGGTTCAAAAGACCTGAATTCATATTAAATTCTTAATTTTTTCTCTTGCAGGAGGGCCTATATCCTGCAAGTTTACATATATCTTCGTTTTTTAATTCGGAGGTATATGCCTCCGAAAATTTTATATTTAAGGAGGTAACAAATATGTTATTATCATCAATAATAGTATTTGTTGTAGTTGCGGCGCTGGCTGCGATTACACAGAATATGTTATCCGGTAAAAAATATGACCGGAATAACAAGTTCCAATATTTCATTGGAAGTAATCTGACTATAGGAGTTGGGTTGGTGGCTGGAGCTGTGAATTATTTTGCGGCGACGGCTGAAGGAATGCTCTGGATCACTCCTATTCTAGCATTAGCTATGGTTGGTTTATTTGGACTATTAGTTTATGCTTGGCGTCAGGAAGGATCTAACCTTAAGGAAATGCTTCCTTTTTTGGCACTGACCTGGATATTCTGGTTAGTGGCTAAGTCGGCATTCTGCGCAATGGGGGCGCTAATCATGAGCGATTCAATTGCCAGAGTGATCGAGGCGATACCAACTGTCATGGCTGTGATAACGGTAGCGTTCTTTATTATCAATTTGTTCTTGTTTAGGCAAGAGCAAAGCGGTAAGAGTTATCGTTGTCCTACTATAGCAGTAGCTGCGCTAGCGTTGTTGTTGTCAGGTGGGCTAATTGTCAATGCAATAGGCATTGGTTCTGATGAACCTGCTTATGCAACAACAGACACTTCTGCCAATGCGTCCGCCTTTTGGGATGGGATGCATTTCTTCAACGATGATGTTAGAGCCGATGATGATCAGGACAATGATTATAACTTTGGCCCTGACCCATTTGCTAAAGGAGAAGATGTCGACTATTACGTTGAGGAGTTTGAAACTCGACGCATGGTCGACCCAGCGCTTCTCAGTGCTACGGCACTTGCGCTGGATAGCGTGGCGCATACAGATTATATCGGCGAGATCCTTTACGCCGGATATAGTCAGAAACTCTCCGTTTTGGAGAGAGCAGATGCGGCTACGCGTATCTTAGCCGAAAATAAGGAGGTTTTTGACTCTAATAATGAGGCAATAACCGAATTCTTAGGCTCGGCTAAGAAGGTAGAGTTGGTTAAGGAAGACAATATTCAGGACCAG
>JAZLJU010000007.1:0-28654 GCA_045618065.1 Candidatus Nanosyncoccus sp. | reverse complement strand
TAGCTACCTCAGGACTAGCGGCTATAATGGTGAATATTGGACATCTACAGTATCATCAATTAGCCGGCAGGCTTATGCTGTGAACACAACTTCGTCTTCGGCTTATGCCCAATCTTGGGACAAATACAATGCCTTCTCGGTTCGTTGCGTAGTCAAGCCAAAAGGTCTCAAGGGTATCAGCACCATGCAAGAAATGACCCCAGGAGTTATTGCCAACACCGCCGAAGGTGACACCAAACAACTCAAAGACACTCGCGACAACAAGCTCTACTGGGTCACCAAGCTCAAAGACGGCAATATGTGGATGACTCAGAACTTAGATTATGATCTCGCTGGCACTATCCACGGTGACGCTAAATCATCTACTTCCGCTAGTGGCTGGGTAAATAGTTACACTGCGCCATATTCATACGATGGCGGTAGCTACTATTCTGCTAATGGCAGTAGTACACGGACTAACTTGACGGCTATCAACTGTACTTCCTCAAATAACGGCGGGGAAAACTGTCACTACCATATAGGTAATCATTACAACTGGACTGCCGCCGTAAACAGTACTGATTCGTCTGGCTATACTGCCAATTATTCTCAAGCGCCAAATTCGATTTGTCCTACCGGCTGGAAGCTCCCTATAGGATATGATGGTAGCAAAGGGGACTTCAGAACGCTCAACACCGCTTACGGCAATAACACCAGCAATGACAACACTCTTCGTGCTGCCCCACTCTATTTCGTTCGATCTGGGTATATTGATGACAGCGGGGTATCGTCCATTGGAGGAAGCGGCGATTACTGGTCCAATACGGCAAACAATGCTAATAACTCCTATGAACTTTATTACTATAGCTCGGGTGTCTATCCTTCATACACTACCCTTCGCCGCCGTGGCCAGACGATCCGTTGTATCGCTAATAAATCAGAAAAAACCATTAACATCCTCGGCTATATGCAAGATTTTGCCGATCTCTCTGGAGAAGACAAGGCAAGCGTTTTCAGCTCTATGGCTGAAGACTCTCAGTATCAACTCAAAGATAAACGTGATGATAAACTTTACTGGATCTCTAAGCTAAAAGACGGCAATATCTGGATGACTCAGAACCTAGACTATGACCTCTCCGTAACAGCCAATAAATCTCTTAAGTCTGCTACTAGCGATGTTGCTTCAGACACTACTCTTACAATTGCTTCTTGGGGTACGTCCTCGACTGCACTATATCATAAAGCTGGTGCCGAGCAATATCTACCAAATGGCTCTGGCACTGCTACTAATATCACTTGTACAGCTACAAATAATGGTGGAGCAAACTGTCACTATCATCTTGGTGATTACTACTCCTGGAATACTGCTACTGCTAATACCCATTCTTCTACCACTAATTACTCCAATGCCTCAGGCTCTATTTGCCCGAAAGGCTGGCGTCTCCCTACAGGCTATGGCGGTAGTAGCACTGCAGATGGAGATTTTAAGAAACTTAATACTGCTTACGGTGGCTCTACTAGCTCAGATTCCCACTTATTAGCTGCTCCGCTCTATTTCGTTCGGTCCGGGAGCACCGTTAGTGGCACAACGTACGATGTCGGGTCAAAAGGCAACTTCTGGTCTAGTACTGTGAATGCTAGTAGCTACGCCTACGCCATGGGCCACAACAGCTCGACTGTTTATCTCCCAGTTGCTGACTATCGTCGCAACGGCTACTCAGTTAGGTGTCTTGCTAAATAGCCATTCAAATCTCAATAGCTCCAGCGCCGATTCGCCTCGTAGTGGCAAGAGATACGGTATGATTATCCGCTGCGCTCTATGCTAAATTAGTAAATTCACAAAGCGTGCTAGTGGCTGGCGTAGTGCCGTCCGAAATAGCGAAGAAGACCGCAACTTTTTAAGCGACAATTCTTTACCAACAAAACTGATACTGATACCGCTACTAGGCTGTCGCTAAGAGGTGTGGTGGTAGCGGGATTTCGATACTTAAAACGCTGCTAGCTTGAGAACTAACAGCGTTTTAGTAGCCATTAACGAAATCGTTACTTAGCTACGCAGCGCATAGAGACACCACGATAACGAATCATATCGGTTGCTGGCGTTGCTGCTGAAGGGGTAATATACAATGCAGACATATTAGTATTGCTATTGTAGTAGGTAGATGTCCAGAAGTAGCTCTTTGAGCCAGTAACTGAAGTGCCATTTATATAGCCACCAACCGGTGTAGAAAGTCCCGTTTTAAAGTTTGTGGCATTGCCCGAATAAACAGTGTTGTAGAGATAGTAATATTCTCCAGTGGCGCCATTATTGCCAGTTGGCATGCGCCAACCTTTTGGACAGATATCTTCAGTAGCATTACTAGTCTTAGAAGAAGCACAGTAGGTTCCACCTGTGGCAGCACAATAGTTATAATAGACACCCATCTTGCCGCTACCAGCACCGTATCTAGTAGTGGCAATTGTTTCGCTGTTAGCTGCATAAATACCAGGATTAGTATAGCCAGTACTGCTACTAAAGTAGCTCGTACTGGAAGCTGGAAGGGTCCAAGAGGAGGCCGTGATATTGGTGTCGGCATTTGTCAGGGTAATAGCGCTATTACCACCGAGTCGGAGGTTATCTAGCATCCAAATTTTGCCGTCTCCGAGTTTAGACACAAGATACTCTTTGCCATCACGCTTGTCTACTGCTGTGACCGAATCACCGACATTTGCTAGTTTGGTGTCTTTCCAAGTTGCTATATCTTGCATATAGAATGTATTTCTGGCAACACAACGGACTGCGTAGCCGTGGTAGCGATTGGTGCTAACCGTGGGGTTGACGGTGCCCGAGACGTTGAGGGACGAGCCGTGGGCGGCGTTACTAGAGGATACGGTACTAGACCAGTAGTAGCCGCCCGATCCGACGTTAATCAGCCCGCTGCTGGTAATACCCCCAGACCGAGCAAAGTGGAGCGGAGCTGCGCGGAGAATAGTTTCGCCAGCAGAAGAATTCGTAACGCCGTAGGCAGTATTAAGTGATTTGAAATCTCCATTGGTGCCATTATAGCCCATAGGCAGTTTCCAACCTTTCGGGCAGATAGAGCCTGAAGCATTAGAATACTGAGTGGTATCAGAATGGGTATTGGCAGTAGCAGCATTCCAGGAGTAATAATCACCAAGATGATAGTGACAGTTTTCTCCACCATTATTTGCAGCTGTACAAGTGATATTAGTAGCAGTGTCAGAACCATTTGGTAGATATTGTTCGGCACCGGCTTTGTAGTATAAGGCAGTAGTGGACGTACCCCACGAAGAAGTAATTGCAAGGGTAGTATCGGAAGAAACATCGCTGGTAGCAGACTTAAGAGATTTATTGGCTGTTACGGAGAGGTCATAGTCTAGGTTCTGGGTCATCCAGATATTGCCATCTTTGAGCTTGGTGACCCAGTAGAGTTTGTCATCGCGAGTGTCTTCGAGCTGTTTGGTGTCACCTTCGGCGGTGTCGGCAATAACTTCTGGGGTCATTTCTTGCATAGTGCTGATACCTTTGAGACCTTTTGGTTTTCTGACAACACAACGGATAGACATACCCATACCCTTACTAGCCGTACCACCATCAGAAGACATTACTCCATTGGCGGCATACATTTTATATGCATTAGAGCTGTCAGCCGATCTGTCAGACCATATATAGAAATGAGTCCCCTTTACTGTAACGCCACTAGTGTACATAAATCCAGCATAACCTATATTAAAAGCAGTAGCGAAATTAGCATAATTTGAACCATAGGCTGTATAGAGAGTCGATATGTCATTTTCGGGGGAATAAGATGGCAGTTTCCAGCCTTTTGGACAAATAGAGGTTGGAGAGTCACCAGAACCTGATACTCCCCCAGCCGCCGTAGCAGCTGTCCAGTTATAATAATTACCGTATTCATTTTTGTCAGAAGAAGAAGTATAGTAGGCGAAAACTGGGGTTAGATTGCTATTATTCCAGGACGCACCCGCGGCATCATAAGCGCTAGAAATGATATAGGTGTCTGCAGTTATATCAGAATCTGTATTATGGAGCGTAATACCACTAGAATCGCCAAGTGCAAGGTTTTGTGTCATCCAAACATTGCCATCTTTGAGTTTAGAAACTGAATAGAGCTTATTGTCGCGGATGTCTTTAAACCGATATTGACCCCCCATTGTCATTGCACCAGTGATGATGTCATAGGTATCATCGGAGAAGTCCTGCATCTTGTCATAACAAACACCAGAAACTGTTACGCCAGTACAAGCTGATTCCCTCTTGAAATTCGCCGTAATTGTACAATCACTATCTGGCATAGTAGATCCACAATCGTTAGTCCAATTAACAAACGAATAGATCCAATCAGAAGTAGCGGCGCTTGGACTAGCAGTAATCTCAGTCCCATTAATGGTGATCTTGTTGTCATCCACGGAAATTGTAGAACTATAAGGTACATCACTTACGCTAGATTCACTCGTGCTACCATAATCAGATTGGTTAACAGAGATTGTTACGGTATGTTTATTGGTGGTACACACCGCATAATAAGTGGTATTGGCAGAAATAGTGCGAGATTCGCCACCAGCATATTGGGTTCCAGAAGCAGACCCTTCAGCCCATTTACAAGTATGTCCAGTCTTGGTAATAGCTGGAAGGGTAAATGTAGCATCGCCATCAGTCCATTGAGCATATAGTGTACCATTGGCAGAGAAGTTGGTATTAGAAGCGCTAGACATGAGATAACCATTATCATCAATATACTGTGTACCACCAGATGTAGCGGTATAGTAACCCTTGAAAGTATCTGTACGAGTAGCAGATGTTGGTGAACCAGTATATGAAGCACCTTGGGAGTTGGCATCATAAGATACTGTATAAGTATAAGAACGTGTTGGCTTAGTGATTGGGTTAGCGGATGTAGTCATCGCATCACCATCAGAAGTGAGAGAATATTTAGTGCCATAAGTTTCATAGATAGTACCAGTGCCAGCAGTAGTGGCAGATTGGTTATCTAAGGAGATGGTATAAGTATTCGATGAGTATGTTGCATATAGTGTTACTTTATTAGAGGAAAGTCCACTAATAGTGACATTATCTCCTGGTTGATAAAAATCGCCATCACAACCAGACGCTGTAGGAGTCTTTGAACACCAACCGGTAAATTCATGGCCAGTTGGTGGGGTTGGTTCGGTGCTAGATAAAGTTGTAGTGAATTTATTGCTATATTCAGATGATATGATTTGTGGCAAAATCGGAGTCGTTGAAGAACCGCCATTAAGATCGTATTCAAGAATATAAGAGTGTTGGTTGCGGGCAACACAACGGACCGAGACTCCAACATACCTCATAGCACTGCCAAACGGGTAAAAACTACTGCTGCTGAAATAATAATTATTAGTCTTGTTAGTGCTTGTGTCCGAATATGAACGAACTGAAGTAGAATAACCATGGTAGCCTGCCCCACCAAGCTTGCCCGAAGAAATATAACCTGCTGGCATAAAGAATAGTGGGCTTGCAGTACTAGCGGCAGAACTAGTAACGCCGTAGGCAGTGAATAATTTCTGATAACTATAATCAGTTGATGAGTCAGCAGAAGCGTCTGGTAATCGCCAACCTTTCGGACAAATAGAACCAGTAGCTTCAGCTCCACCACTAAGTCCGTTACCTGTTCTAGCTGTAGCAGCACTCCATTGATATAAATTACCCACATGGTAGTGTTCGGCTGCATCGCCTGCATCATTTATGTCGGTTGAAAATGCGTTGCTAAAAGCACTATACCCAGCCGTGCTAGAAGTGTTTGAGATCCAATCCCCTTTCCAATAGTAGTCGCCCCCGTCATAAGAATTCTCTCCGGTAGCATCAGAACTATCAAATGTGCTACCAGAAGTACTTACCGCTGGAGTGTAATTGGTAGCTATATCTGTATTACTAGGTGTAAGAATTTCAGAAGTAGAAAGATCTAGGTCTAGATTTTGTGTCATCCAAACATTACCATCCTCTAGTTTAGCTATCCAATAAGGTTTATCATCACGATTATCTTTGAGCTGGCACTGAGTACCTGTAGGCATGTTTTTTATATCTTCATAGGTAATATTTTGCATATATTCTATATCGTAGCAAGGGTCTTTTTTGCAGATTCCGCCGTCAAATTTATATCCTTCCGGGCACTGTTGCATACTTGGATGAACCAAGGTATATTTAATTTGCCCAGTATAAGTTCCAGCCGCCTGCGCACCAGAAACATAAACCTGATAAGTTGACTTAGCTGCAGCTATCACGCCAGGAGTAGTGCCAGAAACCCTTTCTATTACTCTAGTGTAATTTCCAGGCGCAGCATGGTAATTGTCAAAGTTATTTACAGAAGTAGTTCCCGATTCAGGAGTTACTTTCATCGCCCAACTGGACTCTCCGGTAGTGTTAGTTCCGGTTCTAATACTGTACGATTCATCATTATTATTGATTAGATTAGTGTTTCCGTCGGTGTTTTTACTGTATCCTATGGCATATAATGCAAATCCATCAGCGTCATTGCACGTGACATTAAAATTCGTAGCGCCAACTTCGCTACTAACTATACCACTAGACGCCGTGACATTGTAAGAGCTTGCACCGGTTCCTTCTATTGTACAAGATACATCAACTATACCAGTTATCGTATCACCAGTCGCATCTTCTGCACGGGTATTACTAGTAGCACCAACTATAACTGCTGCACCTACGCATCCAGCTATTAATAGTCCTCCTAAAACACACCTATATTTTACCATTTTCTCTTGACCTTAATATCAAACGCCAATACTAGTTCCATTATATTATTTTTTGTTGAAAAGCGCAAGCAATTATGCGGATTTTTTTGAATTTTTATCACGTAATTTTTTGATTTGCGCGCTAGAAACTTTTGCTACCTTGCCAGCGTCATTTATAAAATCACTAATCAGTGGTCTAAATGGCGTTTCGTTCACAATATTTTCGATATATTCGTACAATTCGTTGCCATCCTCAGTCAGATTGTCTAGGTGTTCAAAGAATTCCGTTACTGCTGTGCCAAGCTTATCCCACCAAGTTTCATCCATGGAATTTTTTAATAATGCGGCATAATTAACACCATTTTTGAAGGGTTCCCTAACTTCCTGTGAAATCTGACTAACATTTTCGCGTATCGCTTTATATTCGTGTGCGATTTTGGCGATTTGCTGTTTCAATTCTTGCTCGGTTACGCGCAATTTCTCGGCTTGTTCAATTAAACGTATGTATTCTACGTCGCGTTGCATACGTTTTTTATCTATTACAATGCCGTTTATCAAATATTCGCGTAAAACTTTTGTTGCCCAAATTCTAAATTCCGTAGCACGTTTAGAATTTATGCGATACCCTACAGAAATAATTGCGTCTAAATTGTAAAAATAAGTTTGATATTTTTTACCGTCTGAGGCAGTTGCCGAGATTTTCTCGGTAACTGAATTCTCTTGAAGTTCCCCGATTTGGAAGATATTTTTTAAATGGAATGCTATATTGTCCACCGAACAGTCAAAAAGTTCTGCTAAACTTTTGCGCGACAGCCAAATTGATTCGTCTTTCATCAGCGCCCTAATCCCCGCTTTTTGAGCTTCTGGTTGGCGATAAATTAGATATTTAAATTCTTCACCACGAATCATCAAATTACTTTGCCCATCCTTTTTCATTATGCTATTTATTATACTCCCAAATTGTGCCGTTTTTAGTATCGTTTAATGCGACATTTCGTACTAAAAGTTCGTCTCGAATCGCGTCGGACTTAACAAAATCTTGGTTAGCTCTAGCTTTTTCTCGTTCGTGGATTTTTTCTCTTAGCTCATCGTTTAGATTTGGTGATTCTTCGACTAGACCAAGCCCAAACAATTCATCTATTTTTCGCCAATCCATAAAACTCAACTCTAAACTATCAATTAGTGCAAAAGCCTCAGACGAATTTAAATTATTATTAACCGCTTCTAAAATTTTCGCGAAGTTTTCTAGATTTTTCGCCGGCTCAAACCCTTGATAACAAAGCGCGATTCTGTTGCGCCAATTTAAGCGTCTGGTTTTTGCACCCTCGAGCGCTTCAAAAGTGAAATTTCGCGTACCTTGGAAATGTCCAGACAAAACCCACATCTTAAAGTCGAGTGGCGAAAATCCGCGATCTTTCAAATCTGCCAAAGTGTAAATATTACCAAGTGATTTAGAAATTTTTTCGCCTTCAATCGTAATGAAAGCACAATGCAGCCAGTATTTCGATAAATTTTTACCAGTCATTGCAAAAGTTTGGGCGATTTCATTAGTATGATGCACTGGAATATGATCGACGCCACCAGCGTGGATATCGATTGGCTCGCCAAGCTCTTTATGAATAATTGTCGAACATTCTAGATGCCAGCCTGGATAGCCAGGTTTATTTAAATAATCCCAACGCATTGCGTGTTTTTCGCCTGGTTGGATAAATTTCCATACCGCAAAATCGGATGGATTTCTCTTCTCGCTATTGAAATCTACTCGCGCGCCGGCCTTTAACCCCTCTAAATCTAATCGCGCGAAATTGGCGTAATCGGCAAATTTGCTAGTATCAAAATAAACGCCATCGGTGGTTTCGTAGGTAAAACCATTTTTAGTCATTTCATCAACCGCTTGTATATCTTCCGTGATATAATCCGTGGCGCGCGCTAGAATTTCCGGCTCACACAAATTTAATGCTTGAAAATCATCCATAAAAGCTTGTTCGTAAAACTCAGCGATTTCATACACGCTTTTGCCTTCACTTGCGGCACCTTTTTCCAATTTGTCTTCACCAATGTCGCCATCAGAAGTTAAATGCCCGACATCGGTAAAATTTAGTACACGCCTAACTTTATAACCATTTAATTTTAGTGTGCGCACCAACAAATCCCAGTAAACATAAGAGGCAAAATTGCCAATATGCGCAAAACTATAAACCGTAGGTCCACAAGTGTATATTTTAACTTCTTCGCTGATAGGCTTAAAATTTTCTATTTTTCGCGTAGAGGTATTATAAATTTTAAGCATTTTTTACCTCCTCTAAAAATTCTGGTACGATTTTCACCAAATCCTGCAAAACTTCCTCATAAGTAGTGTCGTAAGTGCGGAAACCAGCCGCTTGTGGATGTCCGCCTCCACCGAAATACCCTGCGATTTTTTCAGCTATTGGAGAATCAATAGACGTACGAATTTTGCCAGTTACTTTACCATCTGGATAAGTCTTGACCGCTACGGCTACCTTTACGCCCTCCACCAACCTCATTTCTTCCAAAATCAGCACATTTGGATTGTACTCGTCAGAATACTCGCGAATATCATCCCATGGAATATGTACTGTTGCTAGTTCCCCAGCTAAAGAATATTCGATACGCTTGATTAAATCAGCCTTATAGTTCAGAATTCTAGGCGATTTTTTCATAAATTCGCGACGATTGTCTTCGAGTTCAGAAATTACTGCACCAAGCCTAGTCAAATCAGCGGCAATTTCGAAAGTTTCGGAATTTACCGACGCGCTTGTTAAACCTAAAGTATCTGATAAAATACCCTGTAAAATTGCTTCCGCGGCAAGCTTTTCGATTTTTATATTTTGATCTTTAGCAATATGATAAATCAGTTCTGTGCAAGCTGGGTACACCTCTATAATACTTTCGTGCGGAAAATCTAAATCATCTTCAGTTTCATGGTGATCAATTACTAAAACCGGCGCCGAATATAATCGGTTAGAAATTGCCGAATCTTCCAAAAGCTTCGAAAGTAGGACCGTGGCTGCCGTATCGACAATAATATAACCATCAGCTTTAAAATCAAAGTCAATCTCTACGCGTGACCAATCACTGAAATAGCGTAGATATTTTGGAATGTTTACTGGACAATATAAGCTTACCTCTTTGTCTTTTAAGAGATAATCTAGTGCGATTGCCGAACCTAACGAGTCTCCATCAGGATTTTCTGCCTGAATCACGCAAATTCGCTTTTTATCCTTCAAAAACTCACTAAATTTCTCGTACATAACTTAATTATAGCATATTTGTATAGTCGTATTAAGATAATTATGTTATTATCATTATATGAGTATTTTTTATGCAGACAAAAAATTCGAAAGGTTTGAAGACGTTACGCCAGAGTTATTAAAAAAAGAAAACGTCGAGTTATTGTTGTGCGATTTAGACAATACATTAAGGCTACATTCCGAGAAAGAGCCAGCTGAGGAACTTGCTAAATGGATCAAGGAGTGTCGCAAAGCTGGAGTTAAAATTGTAATTATCTCTAATAATGGCCGCAAAAAGATGATGCAGAAATTTTGCGAACCCTTAAAGGTTCCTTGTGTTTGGTGGGCAAGAAAACCAATGCGCTCAAAATTGATTGACGCTATGGAAGAACATAAAACTTCCGCTAAAAATACAGTTATGCTAGGAGACAAATGGTCTACCGATGTACTCGCTGCTAAATTTGCTAAAATTCGTGCTTGGAAAGTAGAGCACCGTAGGGACATAGTATGAAAAAATCTAAAAAATTAATTAATGGTCCAACATATCTAACTATTTTACGTATATTTCTTGCTATCATATTTTTGGTTTTTGTGCTAATCACTGAACCCTGGGCCCAGTTTTTGGCTTTGATTATTTTTATGACTGCTGCTTTTACTGACAAAATCGACGGAGCTTGGGCACGTAAAAAAAATCTTACCACCGATCTTGGTGCATTTTTAGATCCGCTGGCCGATAAAATGTTGGTCAATTTAGCATTTTTGGCATTAGTTTACTTAGATATTGTTCCGCTTTGGGTTTTTGCTGTAATTCTAGTGCGTGATTTTGCCGTTGATGGCTTACGCATGATTTTTGCCAAAAAAAATATTACCATTGCAGCATCGTCTTTTGGCAAGCTTAAGACTACTTTTCAAATGATAGCACTTACCATTCTTATCTTGAATTTAATTGTAAAATCCGTACCACTCGCTTTACTGGGTAATATTATGCTATATATAGCGCTGGCCTTAACAATTATTTCCGGCATAGATTATTTATCTAAAGGGTATAAAAAATTATCAAATAAAAACAGTTAGGATTAAAATAATTGCTGAAGTAAAAGCTACTGAATCTAATCTATCTAAATATCCGCCGTGTCCCTCTGAACCCCCCACTAAAAGCTCTAGTTTGGCAAAAAATTTGTTTTTGATAACTATCTCATTTGAATCTTTTACGCGGAATTGGCGTTTGATGTAACTTTCGAGCAAGTCGCCTACTACGGCTAGTAGCCCGCACAAAAGATAAATCCAATCCTTACTAAAATCACCACATGTTAGCATTAGGATAAAAACTAACGTGAACGAAACTAAAACTCCTCCAATTGTGCCCTCCCAAGTTTTGTTTTTGGATATTTTTGGAAAAGGACGTGACTTTTTGGTAAACTTCCCTCCCCATTTCCTGCCAATTAAATAGGCAAAAGTATCGTATCCAGGCACACCTAATATAACATACCAAAAATGGAACACGTCGACTTGCAGTACGAATAAAGTTCCATAAAGCAAAAAACCTAATTCGATTAATGCTAAAATAAAATGTTCGAATGATTTTTCGCGTTTAAAGAAGCTAAATAATTCGATTGTAGATATAAAAGTAAATAAGCTGAAAAATATTTTAAAAAGTGTACCGTTAAAAACATAAAGTGAGGGTATAGCGATTGCGCAAAGTAATATACTCACAGACGCTCTGACTTTAAAATTCTTATCCATGAGCTAATTATATCACAACTTTAATTAGCGTGATATAATATAAAGCATGTCCACGGGCTTTATCCATAATAAAATTAAGAGAGTTTTGCGCAGACTCGACATGAAACTCGAACACGCTAAATATGTGCGTATTGATAAATTGCCTAAAAATATCGAATATTTCGATGGTGGACTTTATGATGCAGTTTACGAAGCTTCTTGCAAGTGGCCACATAATGTCGCGATAAGTTATTTTGACACTGAAATTACTTATAAAGAAATGATCAAAAAAATCAATAAAGTTGCGAGCGCGCTCAAAACATTTGATGTCAAAAAGGGCGATCGTATTACGATTTGTATGCCAAATACCCCAGAAGCGGTCTATATGTTTTACGCCATAAATGAAGTCGGTGCTGTCGCAAACATGATTCACCCGCTTTCGTCTGAACTAGAAATCGAGGATTACCTAAATAAATCGCATTCTAAGATTATGCTTTGTATTGATATTGCTTATCCTAAAGTCGAAGCAATTTTAAAAAATACCGAAATTGAGCAAGCTATTGTAGTATCTCCTTCGCGTTCAATGGATTTAGTTGTGCGGGCTCTTTATAGAATAACGAAAGGCCGTAAAAATCATATCAAAAATACTCAGCAGATTTTTACATGGGATAAATTCATCATGCGCGCTAATAAGTTTATCGGCAATCCACACACCCGTGTTGATCCTGATGATGATGCGGTGATTATGTATTCTGGTGGTACTACTGGCAAACCAAAAGGAATTGTTCTTTCGAATTTAAATTTTAATGCTCAGGCTCTTGGCGCTAAATATTTATTACCAGAGATGGTTCGTACCGAAAATTCCTACATGGCATTTTTACCGAACTTTCATGCTTTTGGATTAGGCGTTTGCATACACCTGCCACTTTATTTTGGTAGTCGCACCGTTCTAATCCCTCAATTTAATGCTAAAAAATTTAAAACATATCTTAAAAAATATAAAATTAATATATTAGTTGGCGTACCGACGGTTTTTGAATATTTAACTAAAATTAAATTTGGCAAAAAAGATTTAAGCGGAATGAAAGTTATGGTGTGCGGTGGTGATATGATGAGTGGCGCCACTAAAAACACGATAAATGAGTTTGTGGCAGCGCATGGTTCTCGCGCAGTTGTTCAAAATGGGTATGGCTTAACTGAAGCTTCCGGCGGTTTTATCCTGTCTACCCCATCCTTGACTGACGACCCAGACGCTATTGGTTTTACGCTTGCTGGTAACGAAGCGATTATCATCGATCCTAGAACTCACGAAGAAGTTCCGACCGGCGAAGAAGGAGAAATAGTAGTACGCGGCGTAGCGGTTATGAAAAGGTACTTAGATAATCCCGAAGCTACCGAGGATGCTTTTATAAAAGTCGGCACAAAAAAATATTTACGCACTGGCGATATTGGTTATGTAGATAAAAAACGAATTTTCCATTTTAAAACACGGCTTAAACGTATGATTATCACTAATGGCTATAATGTATACCCTACCAATATTGAAGATATTACTAAAAAATGCGAGTTAATAGAAAACTGCGCCGTGGTTGGTCAGCCAGATGATTTGCGTGGTCAGAAAGTCGTAGTATTTATAGTCGCTAAAAAAGATATTCAGGAACGTATTATCAAAAAAGAATTAAATAACATCTACAAAAAACATCTTGCCAAATACGAAATTCCGCGCGAGATTCGCTTTTTACCAGAATTGCCGCAAACCAAACTAGCCAAAATTGATTTTAAAGTATTAGAGTCGATGGAATAACCTTTTTCGAGCACAAAATTAAGAAGTTTATAAATTAGTTCTGTTTTCCAAAGCGGCAGACAATGTGATTTGGTCTGCATAGGATAAATCTACACCTAGTGGTAAACCGCGCGCCAAGCGTGTAAGCTTCAGATTTGGATTTTGCTCGTGCAGCATTTTTTCGAGTAAAAGTGCCGTAGACTCACCCTCGACCGAAGGGTTGGTCGCAATAATTACTTCCTCTACATTGTCGTCGTTTACGCGCTTAATTAATTCACCGATATGCAGTTGTTCTGGCGTAATCCCGTCAATTGGCGAAATCGCACCGCCCAATACGTGATAAGTCCCACGATAGGTTTTTGTGGACTCAATTGCATAAATATCAAGAGGCTCTTCGACCACTAAAATCACCTTTTTATCACGCGCCTCATCGCTATAGAAAGGCGAGACTTTCTCGTCTGCGTCGATTAGCGCGAAAGTCACAGGGCAACTTTTGACTCCCTTATGAAGCTTTTCTAAAGTTTCGGCGATATTTTCCGATATTTTCGGGTTAGATTTGAATAAATAATATGCGTACCGTTCTGCCGTACGCGGGCCAACTCCAGGTAAACGCCCTAAAGCATCGATTGCATTAGTGAGTGCTTGTGGTAGCATTTTTACATTCCGCCGAGACCAAGATTGCCAAGACCGCCCATCAGCGGCTTCATCTTATCAGTCGCAATTTCTTGCGCTTTAGCAAAACCATCACGCATACAATTTTCGATCCAACGTTCCAGCTCGCGGATATCATCTAAATCAACTTTTTCTGGATCAATTTTGACTTTTTTGACTTTAAGTTCTGCACTAATTTGTACCACTACAGCGCCGTCACCAGCTTCAACTTCTACTATTTCGTTTTTTAGTTCCTTTTGCGCCTTACGCAATTGGTTGATCATTTTCATTTGGTCCATTGTCTGACCCATTTTACTCTCCTTCCACTTTTTCAGAATATGTATATAGATATATTATATCAGAATTATCACGCATTGGCGAGGTAATTATGCGTGAAAGTTGATAATTTTTTGGAGTTTTTTCAGGAAGGCCTAAAATTGCTAATTTTTCGTCTTTTTGAATTGTATCTATCACAGTAATATCAGTTGATTCCTCCAGGATTTTGTAAAAATCATGGTGCTCGGTTACTAAAAGTTTTTCATCAGTTAGGTTTTCTCTGATTGCGCTTAAGCTATAATTAAATTCTCCAGCAATATTTGGATTGTAATGATAACTATAGATATATTGTAAGAGTGCTGGGATAATCATAAAACCAAACAAAATAGTAAGCGGAAAAATCGCCGAAACACGCGCATAAGGATTCTCTGGAAATAATCCATACCATTTTTCAAGTAGATATTTGATACCATGTGCAACCAGAATTATAAATGGTAAAATACAGAAAATTACCGTTTCGGGATTAAAACCGGTGATTACTAAACAAAATACCAACAAGATTGATGCAATGGAGTTACGTGAAGCAAAAAATCCTTCTGTAGTGGAAAATAGCCCGATCAATGCTAGAGCCAAAATAGGCAGACTAATTAATGGTGACAAGAATGTACTTTCGCTATTACCATGCCATGAAAATAGTGAAGTTAGACCAGTTAAAACATTATTGAAGAAATTGCCAATTTGGAAATCTGGCGCAAACAAAAGCTCCATTGCTGTGCCTGGGTGATTATATATATCAATGCCCAGCACTGTGAATCCGCCCAAAATTATTAAAATTACTAAGATAAGTGGCATTTTTGGCAAATGTTTCAAGATGAACCTAAGATGTGGCTGTGCTAATACAAAAATTACGCAAAAAATCGCAAAATATATCATATATGGTGTAAAAATCGATAAAAGCATCGCAATAGCGAAAACGAAACTATAGAACGGTTTTGGTTTTTTCTCTCCTTGGATTTTTGAGGCGAGCCATAAAAGCAGAGTCGGCCAAAAAACTAACATAATCAGTGGAGTACCGGAGCCTGCCAAAAACAAAAATGGAGTAGATAAGACAATTAAACAAGACGCGAGGAGTGAGACATTGTTTTTGAACCACCTATTTAGTAGCAAAATTAAAAATAACCCTAAAAACAAGCCGATAATAATACTGGGTAATTTAACCGTGTATGCGGACAGTCCTAAAAACATGATGGAGAATTTTTGCAAAACCCTGTATGGTAAATCTACCAAATCACCATTTAATATACCATTTTTGCCAAGATAGTAGGACCCGGTAGCGGATTCCATTTCGGCCTCTGATAACCCAGTTTGTGCTACTAGCGGCAAGCCAAAAAGTAAACCCAAAAAAGCCAGGCCTAAAAGAATGTATCCTATTACGAATCGGTAACGATACAAAAAAAGTTTAGAAACAACAATTTTCTTCACATAAGTATTATAACATACTATAGTTTATAAACCAACAAACTTATTCTTCGCGAGTTTTATCCAGCGACATGAAACGTAAAAGTTCCGGATGGAAGTAGAGCTCGATTTTACCTACTGCGCCATGGCGATGCTTTGCTACTAAAAGTTCAGTAATATGAGTTTCTTCGTAATTGTCGTCATTTTGTTTATAATAATCTGGCCGATGTAAGAACATTACGAGGTCGGCATCTTGCTCGATAGAACCAGACTCGCGTAAATCAGACAATACTGGTCGTGGATCATCGCGCCCTGTGACATTACGAGATAATTGGGCTAAGGCTACTACTGGAATTTCTAGCTCTCTTGCTAAAATTTTTAGCCCGCGTGAGATCTCTGTCACTTCTTGCACGCGATTCCCTTTATACCTATCAGAACCCTGGATTAGCTGCAAATAATCCACAATTATAACACCAATATCGTGGTCATGCATTGCGCGACGTGCTTTATTTCTCAGTTCCATGACTGTCATTGAGCTTGTATCATCAATATAAATTGGTATTTCGTCCATTTCACCCAAGGCATCACCAATTTTTGCGAACTCATCTTCCGATAGATTGCCTGTGCGTATCTTCCAGTTGTTCACGCTGGATACGTCTGAAATCATACGATCTATAATTTCGTTTGCTGCCATCTCCATCGAGAAAAACAACACACCTTTATTATTGATACTAGCGATATTATAAGCTAAGTTTTGTGCAAGAGTTGTTTTACCCATTGCTGGTCGTGCGCCAATGATTATTAAATCACCTTTTTGAAATCCGGCGGTTTTTTTATCTAAATCACGGAAACCAGTTTTAAGCCCACGTAAAGCACCTTTATTCTTGTGCAAATCCTCAATTCTATCAAAAGCATCCGCCAGAAGTTTATCCATTGGCACGTAGTCGCTTTTGACGATTTTATCAGAAACTTCAAATAAATCTTTTTCAGCGGCGCCAATTAGATTATCAACTGCAGCATCATCTGCGTAAGCTTTATTTGCGATCTCTGTTCCGGCTTTTATCAGCCTGCGTCTTACTGATGCTTTTTCGATTATCTCCGCGTAAGCCTTAGCATGCGAAGCAGCTGGCACGAAATTAGACAACTCCGTTAAATATACTGCGCCACCCACATCTTTTAATTGCTTTCGTTCTTTTAACTCATTTTTTACAGTTAATAAATCAACTGGTTTATGTTGATCATAAAGGTTTACCATCGCCGCAAAAATCATCTCATGGCGTTTTTCGTAAAAATCTTGTGGGCGTAAAATAGTTAAAATTTCTGGTAAAACACCATCAGAAATCATAATCGCACCAAGTAGAGATTTCTCTGCGATTATGTCTTGCGGTGGTACGCGACCACCATTTTTATTCGAACGGGTTTCCTCCTCCATCGTCTTTTACCTCTCCTCCCATTATACCAGAAATTTTTGTCAAAAGTTCATCTTTTTTTGTTCCATTAGGAAATTCATCTTCTTCATGGATTACAACTTTATTCTTTCCTTCAGTAGCTTCAACTAGAATTTGTCGATTATTCAATAAAATATTTTTGGTAATTTTTTTATCAGGATAGATATCTAAAGTTTTTTCATTTAATTCATATTTCGACTTTAAAAGTTGTAAATATGCAGCGTTGTTTAATGATTTAACTTTTTGTATAAAATTATCCCAACTAAAATTTTCCGATACTAAGGTCTTTTTCGAGGTGGTTTTTTTAGGAGCGGCTTCTTTATTTTCAATCGAGGTGTTCTCTGCCTGCACATTATTGCACAGCGCTACGATTAATTTTGCCTCTGCGAATGGCGCTTGTACGCTAGGTAATTTTCCGAGCAAGCTTAAAACTTCCGGTCTTGGATTTTCTATAATTTTGGTGATAATTTCTTCCGTTAAAACTTCCGGTTTTACCCCAGATGACAGCAGATCCTTTAAAAGTGTTGTAATTTTCACAACATCGCCCGAAATATAGTTATCTAGTAAATCAATGATATTCTCATCTTGCGGCAATCCCATAACTGATACCACTTGTTCTTTAGTTATTTTTTTGTCGGACAACGTCGAAATTTGATCAAGTAAAGACAAAGAATCCCTGAATGAGCCGCCACCACGCTTCGCGATAATTTTAAGCGCCTCGTCATCAATCGTGATTTTTTCCGATTTTGCTACGGAACGTAAAAAATCTAGCATTTCTGCCTCATCGGCCAATTTAAAGGTGTAGGTCTGCGCTCTAGAAGTGATTGTTATTGGCACCTTATAGGCGTCAGTCGTAGCCATTATAAATATTGCGTGCTTTGGAGGCTCCTCTAATGTTTTCAAAAGTGCGTTAAAAGCTTCTTTGGTCAGCATATGCACTTCGTCGATGATGTATATTTTATATTTTCCTGTAGTTGGCGCGACCAGCACCTTTTCTCTTAAATCGCGAATATTGTCGATCCCGCGGTTGCTCGCTCCGTCAATCTCGATAATATCTACATAATTATCTTCGATTTCGTAGTCAAAATTATTTACCGCGTGAGCAAAAATCCTCGCCACCGAAGTTTTGCCACAACCACGTGGCCCAATAAAAAGATAGGCGTGTGAAATTTTTCCTAATTTTAGTGCACTTTTGAGTGGTTTGGTGACCTGTTCTTGCCCTACCACATCATCAAGAGTCTTAGGGCGATATTTTCGGTATAATGCTTTCATTATAGTGCAGCTTCAACCGCCGCCCACGTTGCATCTTCATTTTGCGCAGGTATAGTCACAGAAACTTGTGAACCTTCATGTAAATGGAAATAAGTCACTGACGCATAAAGAATTTGATATTCTTTACTTCCAACTTCTACAAAATATTTATCATCATGATGATTGAGTGTACCAATTACGGTTTTGCGCTCTACTGGCCCAATTTGTTTGTATAAGAATTTGCCATCTTCTGTGATGGTTAGTTTCATTATATCGCCCTCGACAAGTTTCGACTTAGAAGCATAATTTGCTGGCACTGGGTAATTTTTACCATCTGGACCAATCATAATCTGACCGTCAAAAATTCCCTCAATAATTTTACCTTCTGGACTGGATACTACAGTATCTCGCGGAGCAGAAATTGTTTCTCCGTCGCCCAAAACAGAAACTAACAATTCTTTTGCGGCCGACAAATTGGTCTCTGCTTCGCTAAGTAGAGTTCGTAATCTTTTTATTTGTTTTTCTGGTATTTCAGACATCACCTCGCATTCCTGTCTAAATATAGTATTATGATATTATATTATACCATTTCTTGTCCAAAGTCAACGTTTTTTATAAAAAGTTTTCCACTTAATTTACATCGGTCGTCTGCAAATTGTTGTAAAAAATACATTTTAATTCTTATGTTTTATAATATTTCCATAAATCCCCCGTATAGAAAACAAAAAACTATCTACAAATGCAGATAGTTTTAAGCACAATTAACTAACCTAAGTTTTATGCGAGTTCTACAGTCGCGCCAGCTTCTTCAAGAGCTTTCTTCATCGCTTCAGCGTCAGCTTTAGCGACTTTTTCTTTTACGGTTGCAGGAGCACCGTCGACGATAGCCTTAGCTTCGCCAAGACCAAGTCCAGTTGCTTCTTTAACTGCTTTAATAACTGCAATTTTCTGTGCACCAGCGTCTTTAAGAACGACGTCGTACTCAGATTTGCCTTCATCAGCGCCTGCATCAGCGCCACCAGCCACAGCCACTACAGCTGCAGCAGGCTCAATACCATACTCGTCTTTGAGCAAGGTCTTAAGTTCGTTAACTTCGAGAACGGTCATATTAACCAACTCTTCAGCCAACTTTTTAATATCAGTTGCCATAATATTCCTTTCTTATATTCGCAACGGGTCCTGCCGGATTTTCCTCCCCCAAATCCGTCACCCGTTGTGTTAATAAACAATTATTTGGTTGCTTCTTCTGCGTGCTTTTCTAAGCCGGAGACAATTCCGTTGACGCCAGAAAGTAATGTATCGATAACTTGAGAGATAAGTTCGTTTTTGGTTGGCAAGTTGCCAAGTGCGGTGACTTCTTCTTTTGAAAGATTAGATCCATCACTGTTAAAACCACCAACTAGCTCCATTTTCTTATGGTCTTTTGCAAACTTTGCCAAAACTTTTGCTGCATCGAAATCTTCATCAGATCCAAGCGCATAAAGAATTTGACCAGTAAGACCAGTTGTATCGGTGTCTTTGTAAGCAGCGATTTCTTTCATCGCTACTTTTACTAAACGGTTTTTTACAACCTTAATTTTTATATTTGACTCACGCGCAGCTTTACGTAAATCTTGCAATTCCGCTACAGTCAAACCTTCATATTTGGCGTAAACTACCATTTTAGAATCGTTTAAAAGCTCTGTAAGATCAGCAACCAATGTAGTCTTTTTATCTTTTGAAATTGCCATAAAAAGTTCCTTTGGTTTAATTTATTATTAAATGGTTAGTTAATTGTTAAATAACGTCACCAAATAAATACAAGATTTCCTCGGTAGCATAATTAAGGCTTCCCCGCTACTGTCTTTGGTAACTCTCTCTATTATAGCACACTTTATAAAAAAAGTCCAGCTTCTATCTTGATTTCTTGGCTGTAACGAACTGGAAAATGGCGCCTATTACAATTAAACCGACTAGCATTGGCCAATAAAGTATTTCTGGGTCTGCACTTGGTACTAATTTAAAGAATGATAATAGAACGACATATGACCCAACTCCAGCTGTCACAAGTATCGTGGCCGGTTTTATCATTGTTGCAGCTAAGCCCGCCGCTATAGTGCCTACTATAGCACTAATTACCAGAACTTGCATGTCTGTACCGAAATATTGCGTAGACACCAAGATCGTCAAAATAAAGCATATACCGCTTACGCAAATTTTTTCAATAGAAAAACCAAGCAGCGCCAGCAACAACCCGCCGCCAATTGGGATCATCTTCTGATACATTTCCGAGTCTATCGCTTCTGGTAAGACAGGCATAAGGATGGGTAACAAAAAAGTTGTCCCTAGGTAGCCTAGTAAAAACCACGCCACGAAGAAAGCAACTTTTTTAATTCTATAACCGAATAGTAGAACCAGAAGACCGGCAACCACCATGATCGAAGATTCTACTATTCCAAAGTTGTCAATGATTTCCATGAAACCATTATAGCATAAGTTTAACTATAAAGGTTTTCGATTTGAATTGATGGACCCATAGTAGTCGTTACGAAAACAGACTTTACATAAGAGCCTTTTAAGCTAGCAGGTTTTTGTGCCTTCAAGCTGCTAAAGAACGCATTGGCGTTTTCGACTAACTTATCGGCGCCGAAAGAAACTTTACCTACACCGACGTGTACGATAGCTTGTTTGTCTACGCGGTATTCGATTTTACCAGCCTTAGCCTCTTTTACTGCCTTCTCCACATCCTGAGTCACAGTACCAGCTTTAGGGTTCGGCATTAAACCTTTAGGGCCTAGCAATCTTGCGAATTTACCTAATTTTGGCATATATTGTGGAGTTGCAATCAGAATATCGAAGTTAACTTCACCTTTGTCTAACTGTGCCAAGAATTCTTCGTCTTCGGCAATGTCAGCGCCAGCTGCTTTGGCAGCTTTGCAAACATCAAGCGGAGCAAAAACCGCTACGCGCACAGTTTTACCATTTCCATTAGGTAAAACCATTGTAGTGCGGATATTTTGGTCTGCTTGACGTGGATCTACTCCTAGGCGTGCGTGGATTTCTACGCTCGCATCAAATTTCACAGGGCTGGTCTTAAGAGCTAATTCAATAGCATCTTTCAAATTGTAAATTTTGCCTTTTTCGACTAATTTTGCCATTTCTTGATATTTTTTGCCACGGCGCTCTATCTTAGGACGAGTAATCGGTGCAGCGCCTTTTGGTTTAACTACGGCTTCGGCTGCTTTTCGCTCGGCTTTACGAGCTTGGCGAGCTTCCTCTGCCTTCACCTCCTCAACGTGTTTTTTTGATTTTTTACCTGCTTTTGCAAAAGTTTCTGGTTCTTCTGCCTCTGTTTTTTCGGTTTCAACAATTTCTGGTGCTGCAACCTCAATATTTTCTAAGTTTTTTGCCTCTTTATCGGCCATAAAATCCTTTCTGTGGTACTAACGGGTTCTTCCCCTCCCAACAATTAATATTAATACCAATTATACTAAATTTTTACTAAAAATGCAAGAAAAAGGCCGCTTAATGCGACCCTCTGTGAGTTGTAGATGCTATAAAAGGCTCACAACCATTGACGGCTTATCGGTATGTATAAGGTCTTCACCATTAAATACCGAAAAATCCGTCAAATTTTTAAAGAATATTATGGTTTTTTCTTTTATGGTTACTAGAAACATGGCGTGGTCTAAACGGTCGTCCGTATACTTGACCTTTATTTCTTCGCCGTTTCTTGGCACAAAAGAAACACTAGTTGAATCAAATACGATTCGTTTCAATACGTATTTGAATTCCGTACTTGAAACTATAGACAATGAGTTTGCGGCTCCATCTATAGTAAAAATCTGTTGTATGAAAAATCTCCAGAATTCTGTTTCAATTCCATCACTAATGTCACATATTATCCGCACCGTTAAATCTGACGGCGTATCTAAGATAATTCTGTTGGATGTCCAGTGCGGTCCGTTTCCGTCTATTACGTACCGCTCGTTTTTCAAGTTTTTGCTCTCTCGTTCCATTTTTTCACCCCCCTTCGAGAAAATTTAATTTGCATAAATAGGCCCCCGAAACCTATCTAACCATATAATTTTACCATAAATTGCTATAAAAAGCAAAATGACTTTTTGCAGCACACAAAAAACGGCCCTTGTAGCCGTTTTTTAAGTATCAATTATTCTACAACTTCTACACCCATCGAGCGTGCAGTGCCAGCCACAACTTTGATTGCGCCTTCAATGTCGACAGCATTAAGTTGCTCCATTTTTTTCTCGGCAATCTCTTTAAGTTGGGCTTTGGTGATTTTGCCAACTTTCTCTGAATTTGGTTTACCGGAACCTTTTTGGATTTTGATTGCTTCGCGAATCAAATCATCAACTGGCTGACCTAAACAAGTCCAATCGAAAGTACGATCATCATAAACTTGTAAGTGTACGATTACATTCTTACCCATTAGATCTTTAGTTTTTTCGTTAAATGGATTGATAAAATCCATCATATTAAGTCCCCACTGGCCAAGTGTAGAGCCTACCGGAGGTCCAGCTGTAGCTTTACCGCCAGGGATACGTAATTTCAAATTACCGATAACTTTTTTTGCCATAAAAATCCTTTTTTACCTTATTATTGTAGAAGCATATGTAACAATATATCTATTATATCACACTTTTGCTAAAATTACAACTGTTTTACTTGTAAAGCATCTAACTCGACTGGCGTTTCACGGCCAAACATCGATACCATTACCTTTAATTTGCCCTTAGTGGCATCAATTTCTGAAATCGCACCATCAAAGCCCTTAAATGGCCCATCAATAATTGAAACAACTTCGCCAACTTCGTATTTTACAGAAAACTTTGGATCTTCTACACCCATGCGTTTTTTGATTTTAGCGATTTCCTTTTCAGAAACTGGAGTCGGTTGTGTTCCATTACCAATAAAACCAGTTACTCCAGGCGTATTACGAATAATATACCAAGTTTCGTCAGACAATTTCATATCTACTAACACATAACCCTGTAAAATCTTTTGGTCAACTACTTTGCGTTTACCATTTTTGATTTGAATCTGTTTTTCCTTTGGCACAATCGCTTCGAAAATCTTATCAGCCATTTCTGCTGTGCCAGTTCTTTGATTGATGGAATCTGCTACCTTATCTTCGTAGCCAGAGTAGGTCGAAATTGCGTACCATGCTCTTGTGTCGTCATATCTGTTTACTGCCATAAAATCCTTTCTTATTTGCTTAATATTAAATTAAATAACCCAGAAAATAGTAAATCTAGGAGTGAAATAATAATCACAAACAATGCTGTATAGGCTAGCACTGCTAGTACCATTTTCCAAGTGGTTTTGCGATTCGGCCAACGTACTTGGCGAATTTCCTGCCAAGATTCTTTAACGTATCTGCCAATTGCCACGAATGGGCGGAATAAAACGAATACTTTTTTAGTGTTTTTTGCCTGTTTTTTCTTATCGTTTTTGATAATTTCTTTTTCGGCTTTTTTGACTTTTTCGCGCTTAGCCTTCTCGGATTTTTTGTCGCTTACCACGACTTTTTTACGAGTAATAGCTGGCGCATTGTCGGACTTTTCCTCCTTTTTGGAATTGTCGCTCGCCTTAATTTTCGTGACTTTAGCCATTATTCTCCTTTGCTTTAAAAAAAGTCTGATACCAGACTTGTCAAGATTATACTACGCCGGGAATAAATAGTCAAGATAATCTTGCATCATCCTAGTACCAGAAATCACTGGTAAAAACGCCTCGAGTTGTTTGCGCATCAAAAATTCCAAGTCAAAATCATTTTCCCAAGCTGAAACCGCTTCTTCCATACGATCATAGAGCATTTGCAATTCTTCTGGCTCATCTTGTCCGGAGACATTCAAATAATCATCTTTTGCTCCGTCCGCTACACCACCATCATGGGTAGAAATCAATAAATTCAAGTTGGCAATATCTTTCATCCAAGAAGTCCCACAGGCCTCGAGCCCTACGATCGGCACATTTATCGCTACATTTGAGCCACAAGACAGACCATAAGCCAGTTCTTCATCGTAATCAGCAATATAATGTATGTGTGTATTTAAAAATTCATCATTCTTAATCGAGTCTAGCAAATCATATAATTTTTTCGACATATTTTCATCACCAGAATGTACGCGTCCAGCTAAAATGTAATGAGCGTCGCGTTTTTTTAGAATACTTTTTAGTTTCGCTAAATCTTGGAAAGGTAATTCTGGCCTTTTATAATCAACAAAACGGCGCTTGAAGTCAAAAATAAAATCGTCATCTTTAAATTGCAGAATACTACCATTCTGATCTGGTCTATTTTCTAGTGATTTATTAAGGATTTTTCGCCCAACTTTCTTGAACTCGCGAATTTTATTAGCCGTCAAGCTTTCTAAATTTTTAGCATAGTCAGTAGTCGGCGCTGCAAAATTATCTAAAACTCTATTCAAAAAGTAAAAATTCATGATGTCTGGTAAAACCCAAGTGTTCATGTCGATACCGTTTGTAATAGCCTTAAATTTAACTTTATTGCCCGCAATATCATGATAATTTGCTACTCTGGCATGCAATTTCGAAACGCCACTTCGCATTTCGGCTATTTCAATCGTGATAGAAGATAGCTTAATTCTCCCGTCAGTAAATTTATCACCCAACCATTTTTTTACCGCTAAAGATTTTAAATTTGGGAAAACGAATCTTTCGAATTGTTCATAACTAAATTCCGCTTCTGCCGCTTGTACTAAAGTGTGGTTAGTATATAAGGTATGTTTACGGGTATAAACTACCGCTTCGTAAAAATCCATTCCGTTATTAGCTAGTTCATCCAACCTAGCCAGCGCCGCAAAAAAAGTCGCAACTTCGTTTAATTGCATGATTGCAGGTTTTAAGCCAATTAATTTTAATGCTGCGTATCCGCCAAAGCCCAAAGCCACTTCTTGGTACAAACGATGGTCAGAACCGCTAGTATCAGAATATAATTCGCCAAAATTTGGTTCTGTAATTGCTATAATACGTGTATTCTTAAATTGTTTTTCCACTACATCTAGTTGGCACAAATTGCCACAACATTTGATCCCGACCTTATCAATGAATTTAAACCCGAAATCTCGATAATCTACCATCACATATTTATCTACGACTTTTCCATCGATAACTTCTTGGTGTGTTTCAGATGGATAAAATGGTGTGATTAGCGCAAAAGGCACATTAGTATTTTCTGCTACTCGGCGTGTATCAGCAGCTAAAATTCCTAGTCCACCACCACCACGAATACCATTTTTTTGGTCATAAAGTTCGATTGTCCAATAAGTGTATGGGCGTTCCTTTGAAATTGCCTTAGTAAGATGACGGCGCTCCACCGCTTCATAAAAAATCTCTACATCTTCAATATTTTCTAAAGGATGATAAAAAACTTGCCCATCATTCTCGCTCATGCTTATAATTATAGCATATCAATACCAAAATTTTTTCGGCAATTTTTCGGCAATTTTTTGCAAAAAATCATGGTCAAAATTTTTCAAGTGCGATTCATCGTCAAGGTATTTCTTGCGAATTTCTTTTGCTGTAATTATTTCGCCAGGAATTAGTTGATATTTTTTGCGGAAATTTAACCCACGACTGTAATTTTCGGGTGGTAAAACTGCCATTGGCAGAAAATCGCAATTCACGGAAGAATCTTTGTAAAGATTCTTCGCCAAAACCGACATTGTGGGAATAATTTTTTCTTCACCCAGATATGCAGACCTATTTTTAAATACTGTTGCCTGGCGAGTTGCTGAAGGCGCCACAAAGATTACGCCACCCTCTTTTATCGCTTGTACCGATAAATCTGTATAAATATTCATAAACTCGCGTTTAATGCGTTTACCAGCATTATGAAGGAGTGTGCCCTCTTTAAGCCCGAGTTTGCGCCAAGTAGAAGGTGTAATTGTCGGCGTGATAATAATGCCAAATTTTTTGATCCGCTCAAAATTCGGGGCGAGCGCTTCATACCAAGGTAAATTCACCGGAAAATACATTGGTCTTTCGCCCATAATATCCATTTTCATTGTTAAAATTCGCGGAATTTCGCCAAGTGACGGATGGTTGAATCCTACTACTAAGCCATTTTCTCTATCTTTTGGCATATTTTCATAATCACCCGGAGTGAGTTTTGACAAAATTCGCACTAATTTTCTGCGTGCAGCACTAGCGTGTTTTTTTGGTTTCAACTTTGGTCCAGTGGTCCCTAAAAAATAATTCAAGGCTAAGTTGCAGATTTTGCCGACTGGCACCATTTCTTTACGTAATCTTTCTCCGTTAAGCGAAGTTAGGAGTGAATAATTCTCATTTTTAATTTTGTCAATGATTTCTTCTGCTGAAATGGTCTTTAATTCGGTTTTTGTAAATATTTTTTTCTTTCCAGACATAGGACAATTATAACACAAACCCCGCTGTTTATTGGCTGAATAAATTGTAAAATGTGGTATTTTTTGTTAAAAAGTGATAAAATTAAAAAGCACTGGGGATTCGCCAAGTGGTAAGGCAGCGGGTTCTGGTCCCGCCATTCGGGGGTTCGAGTCCCTCACCCCCAGCCATAAAGAACCATTTGATATAGAAACCAGCGTATCAAATGGTTTTTTAGGGCAAAAAATATCTTGTCATATGTTATAATATTAAATATTATGATTAGGAAGGAAAAAATAGCTACAAGCGAGGTTAAATATGCCGGCTCTTATATTGCTAAAGAGCAAAAGAATATTTCCGTCACGAAAAAACAGCGTGACACGGCAATGGATTTAGTTAGGATTGTAGCTTTTTTGTTGGTGGTAACCGTACACTCATTTAGCGTATGTGGTTTTTACGAACATAATATGACCGGCATCAACATGTTCGCAGCGACGACTATCAGAAATTTTTCAATGGTATGCGTACCTCTTTTCTTAGTATTGTCTGGATATTTGATGTGTCACAAAAAACTTGAGAAGAAATATTATAAAGGAATTTTGAAAACAATTTATATGTATTTATTGGCTGGTTTATGCTGTGTAATTTTTAATATTATCGTAGGAAAACAGGAACTTAATATTTTTGATATTATAAAAAGTTTCTTTGATTTTTCTGCAGCACCCTATGGTTGGTATATAGAGATGTATATAGGGCTCTTCATGATGATCCCATTCTTGAATTTACTTTATGATAACTTAAAAAATATTAAGCAGAAAAAAATACTTATAATAACTGCATTATTGCTGACGGCTATTCCTGGATTAGCTAATATTCTAATAAATATTAATGGACAGTTTAAACCAGCCGAGGCTGAGAATATAATACAGCTAATACCTGATTATTGGATTTGTTTATACCCAATCACTTATTATTTTACAGGGGCGTTTTTGAGAGAAAACCTTCACAGAGTAAAGATTAAGAGCTCTACATTATTCGTAATATTAACTACCTGTGCTCTGACGAGCGGTGTAATAAGCTTTATCGCAAGCTATGGAGGCGTGTTCTTCCAACAGGGACCTTGGCAAGACCATTCTTCTATATTGGTATGGATTATGACTGTTATACTATTCATGTTAATCGGGCGCCTTAAACCTAATAAGTGGCCAACCAAATTGAGATCCTTTTGCACTCGGTTATCAGGGCTATGTTTGGGTGGATATCTCGTATCGTATATTTTTGATACCATAATAAGATTGAATTACGGAAACTTGTCTAAATATGGATTATGGTCGTACGCGATAGATATATTGTTTGTTTTTGTGTGTTCACTAGTGTTATCGTTTATGTTAAACCAAATATTATCTATAAAAAACATTTTTAAGAAAAAGAAGCAAAACAGCAAAAGCTACCCATCTTAGACTTCACCAGATTTACATACCATATGTTGAACACCCTCAGAGCCATCAGGATAATTGCCAAATTTCTCGCCATCTGGTTTAAAACCTAGCTTATCGTAAAGACGACGAGCCTTAGGATGGCTATCGAGAACATCTAGATGCACCTCAGTGTATTTGGGATTATCAAGAATTTCATGTATAAGTCGACCACCAATTCCGTTAGAACGATACGCTTCACTTACTCCAGCAAACTCAATTTCAGCTGCACCTTCTGGCAATTCTGTGTCG
>JAZLJU010000006.1:0-6564 GCA_045618065.1 Candidatus Nanosyncoccus sp. | reverse complement strand
GAAATACACTGACTTTCACCAACTACGATAGTGGTGGCGTAATAATTGAAGATATAGATAATATTAATATTAAGTTTGCCGGAGAAGATAATAAATTCAAGCCAAATGTCGTTAACGATGGCGATAATCATTCTGGCTATGTTTTTTCTCTTGCTGGCGTAAGCACTATTAGTGTAACAGGGGATAGCAGCCAAGTCTCTTTAACACCCAATGATTCCGCTAAAGATGGCTTGGATTTTTTCAGTTCTGGAATCGCGACCAGCTTTAGTATTACGAGCGGTACTTATGTGCTTAACTTAGATTATCTCAACGCAGATACAGAAAATAATTTTATTAGTGGTCCTAGCATCACTAATTTAAATATTCAAACAGCAGTAATCGGTGTAAGTCGCTCTAACGCAGGAGCACCTATGCAATTGTCATTGGGCAATGGTACCGATGTAGCTATAGCTAATAGTGTGATTGCTGCTATGTCTATTAGAAATGAAGCTAATACTAATATAACAAATAGCCAAATTGCAACCCCAACAATCAATGTTGGTGACGCAAATGATCTTATAATTGAAAACAGCACCATTGACATTGATAATACTTCTTCTGTCGAGCCTGCGGGTATTGTTGCTAAAACAATTAGTATTAACGGTGGCGAAGTTACCATAAAAACCAAAAACCGACCATATATTATGTTATATGGCAATATAGTATTGGGTGAAAATATGTGTTACGAAGGACCGTATAAAATTGACGAAACTGACGTAAGTACTGTTCTGCATTTAACCACATTTGAGCCTATTGATGGGAGTATAGAAAATACCCTCACTATCAAAGAAGGTCTTTGTGAAGAAAATGAAGAACAAGAAGGTATCATGGTCCCAGATACTGGTGACAGTACCGAAAGTAACGATTTTGCAAAATTTGTTCCTCTTCTAACGCTATCTATCATCGCAATCATCTCAGCTATCACCATCAACGCTGAAAAACGCAAAAATGGTCGCGTAAAGTTTAGCAAACACTAATAATTAATTAGTTGCAGTTGGGTTGGCAAATTAACATCTGCCAACCCAATTTTGTATTTAAAAACTAGCAATATTAAACTGTGTGATATCGCAATATGTGATATTATAGTATTATGCCAAAAAATTTAGTAATCGTAGAGAGCCCAGCAAAAGCTAAAACTATCGAGAAATATCTCGGTAGTGATTTTACAGTTTTGGCAAGTGTGGGACATATTCGTAAAGATACAAAAGTAGATAAAAATACTTTTGATGTAACTTATGAAATCGATCCAGAACACAAATCGATCATAAAAGATTTAGAAAAAGCAGTAAAACAAGCGGATAAAATTTGGCTCGCGACTGATGAGGACCGCGAAGGAGAATCGATTTCTTGGCATTTATGCGAAGTCTTGAAGTTGCCAAAAAACACCGCGCGAATTACTTTTCACGAAATTACCAAGCCAGCGCTTGAAGCGGCAATTAAGAATCCACGCACCATAGATATGGACATGGTGTCGAGCCAACAAGCACGCCAAACGCTAGATATGCTGGTTGGATATGATTTATCTGGTATTGTACGCAAAAAGGTGCCTGGAGCGATTTCGGCGGGGCGTGTGCAGTCGCCAGCGCTGCGTTTGATTGTGGAACGCGAGAAAGAAATCGAGAAATTTGAGGCGAAGTTTAATTTTAAGATAATAGGTAAGTTCATCAATGATAAGGATGGAAAATACGCTGGAGATGAAGTCGGTTTTGATTTTGATGCAACTTTAGATGGTAAAAATCCAGAGACTGAAGAAGAGGCTAAGGAATTATTAGAAAAACTAGCCAAATCAGATTTTGTGGTTTCTGATATTGAGGAAACTGAAGGGACCAAAGCAAATCCTACACCTCTTACTACGGCGGCTTTACAAATTGAAGCAAACTCTAAACTTGGGTTTTCGTCACGCACGACAATGAGCGCGGCACAGGGACTATATCAAGCAGGTTTAATTACTTATCATAGAACGGATTCTTTGAATTTGTCTTCGCAAGCAACCGCGGCGATGGCAAAATATATCAAGGAGAATTTTGGCGAAAAATACTTAAAAACGCGCCATTTCAAAACCAAAGATGCCAGCGCACAAGAAGCGCACGAGGCGATTCGCCCGACTGATTTTAGCAAAACCGTAGCGGGGAAGAATGATTATGAAAAGCGTTTATATCAATTGATTTGGGCGAGGACTTTGGCGACACAGATGGCAAATGCTAAAGTCGCCAAGACTACTATCAGCATACAGCCTGAATTTGCTATTCACGGGCCGCGTCCGTCCGGCCCGTCGCCACGGGCGGACAGCGCTAATTCTCGCGCTGCCGCGCTCCGAAATGCCCGTGAAGAGCAAATTCCAGGCTTTATCGCTAAGGGCGAAGTAGTGATTTTTGATGGATTTTTGAAAGTTTATGGGAAGTCTAAGGATTTGGAGTTGCCAAAACTACAAAAAGGCGACCGTGTATCTTATATCGAGATTATCGCCAAACAGAATTTTGGCAAACCGCCAGCAAGATATACCGAAGGTTCATTAGTAAAAAAACTAGAAGAATTAGGAATCGGGCGGCCATCCACCTACGCTTCAATTATGACGGCTTTGCAGATGCGAAAATATGTGGAGAAAGGCGAAAGCGAAGGCGACAAACGCGAAGTGGTCGAGCTAAAACTTTGTTTAAGTCCTAAACCATCCATTGTAAAATCTATAATTACGGAGAAATTTGGTGCCAACAAAGGAAAGTTAATCCCTACACCTATTGGTGAGTTAGTCTCCGGATTTTTGACGGAAAATTTCAAAAATATCGTAGATTATAAATTCACCGCTAATATAGAAAAAGATTTAGACTTGATAGCCGATGCAAAATTGGAACGCGTAAAGATGCTGAAAGATTTTTACAAGCCATTTAATGATACGGTTTTGACCGCTAATGGAGTAGAACGCTATAATAACGCCCGTCTTTTAGGTCATCACCCGAAAGATGGCAAGCCGATTTACGCGAAAGTGGGGAAAAATGGTGGATTTATTCAACTAGGAGATAACGAGAAAGAATCTGGTGAAAAACCACGTTTTGCGCCTTTACCAAAGCGAAAATCCGTAAAAACGGTTACTCTAGAACAAGCCTTAAAACAACTAGACTTGCCAGCTTTACCGAGAATTTTAGGCACAGCACCAGATGGAGTAGAAATTATTGCTTCTAATGGACCGTTTGGGCCGTATCTCAAGGGCGGTAAATATAACATCCAACTGAAAGATCATGACCCTTACACTATAACTTTTGAAGAAGCTTTGCCGCTTTATCAGACAAAAGTAGACTCAATTATTGCTGATTGGGGTGATATTATGATTATAAACGGTGCTTATGGCCCTTATGTAAAGGGACCGGGACGCTATAATAACGTAAAAATTCCGAAAGAAACTGACCCAAAAACTATCACTAAGGCGCAGGCCGAGGGAATGATTAAAAACAAGCCTAAAAAGGCTACCAGACGCGGTAAACGCGGAAAAGCGAAAAAGAAATAACCTATTATATTATTTGCGGCTTCTGTTTTTATACTTTTTATACTTAAATTTTGAATTTTTTACAATTTTTTTACAATTTTTTTGAAAAATAAGAAAAAATGTGCTACAATAAAGTCAATGGGGAGGTAATATTATAGTTGACATTTCTAAAAAACTATGATATTATAGTATGAATTATTAATATTAACAGAGGTGGAATAAGGAAATTTACCGATGGAGCAAAATGCGGAAATCCTCAAAAAAGCAATCGCAGGAAGCCTAAAAATTATCGAACAAGATCGTGAAAAAGAAATTATTTCACGTCGATTTGGTTTAAAAAAGTCAAAAGAAACACTTGAACAAATTGGAGAAATGTTGTCAATTACGCGTGAACGTGTTAGACAATTGGAAAAGGCTATTTTAATCCGTTTACAAATTGCCGCCGAAGATAATCAAATTTCGGAAATTGCTCCAGCCGAAAAATTAATCATTCGTAATTTGACAGAGTTGGGACGCGTAGCTAAGCTTTCTGATTTGGCCGATAAAATTTATGGTCGCGAGACTACCGCACCAGAAAAAACTGGTATTTATTTTATTGCGACTTTCGCCAAAGGTTTGACAGTTATAGAGGAAAATGATCGTTATTATGCTGGTATTGGTATCGCTGAATATGGTGATAGTAAAAAAATCCGTGAACAAATTGATAAAATCGTAAATCTAATTAAAACTAATAAACAACCAATGACTTTAAACGAATTAGATGAAAAACTAGACTACGAACATCCAGATTATATTAAAGCTATGGCGTCTGTCTCTAAACAATTAGCAACCTTGAATGGAATTTGGGGATTAAATAAATGGCCAGAGGTAAATCCTAAAAATATCCGCGACAAAATTTTTGTAATTTTAGAAACTAAAAAAGAGCCGATGCATTTTTCGGAGATTGCCGATGAAATTAAAAAATCCGATTTCAAACGTAAAAATGTAACGGTACAAGCTATCCATAATGAATTAATCAAAGATAGCCGTTTCGTATTAATTGGAAGAGGGATCTATGCGCTTTCTAGTTGGGGATATAAAAAGGGAACCATCTCTGATATTATCAAATCAATTCTGGAAAAGTCCGCGGAGCCTATGACTAGAGAAGAAATCGTAAAACAAGTCTTGAAAATGCGTAAGGTCAAGGAAACCACGATTCTATTAAATCTACAAAACCGCAAATTATTTAAGAAAATTGACAAAAATTCCTATACATTAGCCTAATTATGATAAAATAGGGTTATGGACGCGGTAATACACTTTATTTTAATGCCGATATTCTGGATTCCGGTCGTAGGAATTTTGACTTTTTTGACTTATCGTAATTATAAAAAATTGAATAAACTAAAGATTTTAAATGTGGATTCGGTGTTATTAATGCTAGAAATTCCACGCACTAACGACAAAAAAGAACTCGCTGCCGAACAGCTTTTTGCGTCTTTACATGGAATCTTGAGAGATAGACAAGAGCTAAAAAATTCTGGCGGCGTGCAAGAACATTTGTCCTTTGAGATTGTTTCAACTGCCGGTCAGATACGTTTTTACGTGTGGGTGCCAAAAATTTTACAAAATTTCGTAGAAGGGCAAATTTACTCGCAATATCCAAGCGTACAAATTTATAAAATGAATGAAGATTATGTAGATAATCGCACAAAATATCCAGTTAATTACTCTGCAGAATTAGGTTTGTCAGATAACGAAGCTCTCCCCATAAAGACTTTCGATACTTTTGAGGTAGATCCTCTGGCTGGCATTACTGGGACATTGGCTAAACTAAGTGCTGATAGATCTGAAGAATTATGGATTCAAATTTTGACTCGCCCTATCCCTGACGACTGGCACAAAAATACCACGGATAAATGGGTTCAAAAAATCAAAACAGGGAAGAGCGCATTATTCAGTGGGGCTTTTGATTGGCGTTGGATATTAGAGGCTTTTGCCGCATTATTCCGTCCACCAGAAGGGGGAACTGGCTCAGATACTAAAATTGAACTTTCTGAGCGTGATAAAACTCGCGTCTCTAAAGCTGAAGAGAAAGCAACAAAGCTTGGCTATGAAGTAAAAATCAGGTTAGCTTATCTAGGGCAAAACGAGACTGATGCTAAACTAAATATGCAAGCCTTAGTAGGAACCTTTAAACAGTATAATTCTACGAATTTAAATGGATTTAAACAACTTGGTGGTAGTTTTAATAAGACTGACTTAGACGCTTATAAAATTCGTCAGTTTTCGGACCACGGTTTTATCTTAAATATTTCCGAATTGGCTTCAGTCTATCACTTACCACACACCTCTGTAGAAACTCCGAATATTGTGTGGGCTTCATCTAAAACTGCGGAACCACCTGCTAAATTACCAGTAATTACTGGCGATGCGTCTATTGATGAAAATATTTCGGCCTTCGGTTTAACTAATTTTAGAGGCATAAACCATCAATTTGGGCTTTTGCGCCGCGATCGCTCGAGACATGTATACATTATCGGACAGACAGGAGCAGGGAAGAGTGGAATGTTAGAACTCTTAGCATTATCCGACGTATTTTATGGACAAGGATACTGTATTATCGATCCGCATGGTGATTTTGCAATCAACAACCTCCGTTTCGTGCCAGAATCACGTATAAAAGACGTCGTTTACTTTAATCCTGCCGATACATCATTCCCTGTAGCATTTAACCCATTAGAGATAGATGATCCAGCGCGTAAACCGAACATTTGTTCGGAAGTTATCGGAGTTCTTAAAAGGATGTTCGGCGATTCTTGGGGACCGAGGCTCGAACATATCTTACGTTATACCCTACTCGCATTGCTGGATAGGCCAGAAACCACGCTCTTAGATATCTCTAGATTGCTTACAGATAAGGATTTCCGTAAAGAAACCTTGGAATATTGTAAAGATGTAACAGTTCTACAGTTCTGGAAACAAGAGTTTGGCCAATGGAATGATAAACAAGTGAATGAGTCTATTGCGCCAGTACTCAATAAGGTAGGAGCTTTTACAGCGAATCC
>JAZLJU010000005.1:0-4065 GCA_045618065.1 Candidatus Nanosyncoccus sp. | reverse complement strand
TCAATCAAAGGCTGCTTATCATCAACTTTTGCCCCACCAATGATTAAAAGTACTGGGTGCTCTGGATTTTCCAAAACTTTACTTAACGCTGTCGCCTCTTTTTCCACCAAAAACCCCGCCACAGACGGCACAAGTTTAGTAATCGCATCTGTCGAAGCGTGCGCGCGATGTACTACTGCAAAGCCATCCTGCACAAACAAATCTGGTTTCACAAAATCCACAATTTCCTGCGCAAATTCCGCTAAGTTCGCTTCTTCTCTCGAATCAAATCGCAAATTCTCTAATAAAACCACTTTCACATCAGAAATCTCGCCTAAACTTTTCTCCGGCTTTTGATGTGGCTCTGGTAAATTATAAAAACCAACTTTTGTCTCATCAAGCAATCTTTCTAATTCCTTAGCTACCGGCGCCAAACTAAATTTATCCAGCTCCGCTACCTCGCCTTTATCTATTTTTTTCTCTGGCCTACCAAGATGCGAAATCAAAACTACTTTTTTCGCACCATTTTCTAGCAAATATTTAATGGTCGGCAAGCTCGCCAAAATTCTCAAATCGCTGGTAATTTTACCATTTTCAATCGGCACATTATAATCCACGCGCACAAGCACGGTTTTGTCTTTTACATTTTCATCACGCAAAGTTTTCAACTTATATTCCTCCTTAAATCTTACAAATTTTTATCGTATCTGTTCCAAATTTTTCGTTATCGCCCGACACAATCACCACATCTAAATCTTTTCGACCATCTTCAGTTTGTAAATATCCGCTTTTTTTAAGCTCTGCCGCCAAATCATAGCCAAAAGTTTCTGAATACGGCCTCACAAACGCTGCATTCGCATAAATCAGCGCCAGTTGATTTGCCACTCGCTTATTATGAGTTACCGACACGATCGGTAAATTCGGCCTTTGCGCCGCCATAGTCATCGAAGTCACGCCCGACGCTGTCTGACAAATTATAGCATCAGCGTCAATTTTTTCTGCCAATCTCGCCGTAGTACTCGAAATTGCATCGTAAATTTCCGACTTTTCGCCTGCCGGAGAATTAGCAATCGGCGCCACTCGCGAATGATTCTGCGTGTATAAAATCACTTTCTTCATTTCTTTCACAGTCTCAAGAGGATACTTACCATTTGCAGTTTCGTCAGAAAGCATCACCACATCAGCACCCTGCACCACTGCTGTTGCTACATCCGACACATCTGCTCTTGTCGGCTCCAAGCTGTCTATCATCGAGCTCATCATTTGTGTCGCTACGATACAAAGCTTAGCATGTGCCCTACAAAGCGCAATCAGTTTACGTTGGATAATCGGCACTACTTCTGCCCCAGCTTCTACCGCCATATCGCCACGCGCCACCATAATTCCATCCGCCGCTTTTACAATTGCTTCCAATTTTTCTTCCGATTCAATCGCTTTTTTAGTCTCGATTTTAGCAATCACTTTTGCCGTCGAACCGTACGAAAGCAACAATTGTTTCAATTTCAAAATATCATCCGCCGACTGCACAAAAGACAATGATACATAATCATAATCACAGTTTGCCCCATATTCAATGTCAGCCAAATCTTTTTCCGTCAAAATATCGCCACCAAAATCCGTATCCGGCAAATTCAAACCTTTTCTCGACATAATAAATCCATCATTCAAGATTTTTACTCTAATGGCAGTTGCCGAGGAAATCTCGGCAACTGAAGCCTTCACTTTGCCATCAAACATCGTCAAAGACTCGCCTACTCTTACTTTTTCTGCTAAATTATATTGCACCGGCACCGTCAAACCACCATCATGTTCGAATTCCGCCGATTCTAAAGTCAAAATATCACCAGGCTCTAAATCTAAACGATTATCTTTCAATTCTCCTAAACGAATTTTTGGGCCCTGCAAATCCTGCAAAATCGCTACCGAACGACCCTTTTTCTCAGCTGCCGCCCGAATCCATTTGATTTGCTGATCACGCTCCTCATTTGAACCATGCGAACAATTCAAACGACAACCATTCACCCCTGCCATGATGATTTCTTCAATTTTTTCTGCTGAATTCGTCGCCGGTCCAATTGTCGCTAGAATTTTTGTCCGTTTAAAAAGCTTACTCATATAAATATCTTACCACATTATTAAACTTATGCTAAAATAATTATATGAAAAACTCACGCAAAGCTAAATATAGTCACAATTTACACACTTCTAAATCACGCGCGTCTTTCTACTCTTCATCACTCGCTAAAAAAATCGTTTTAGTAATTATCGCTATTGTTATGGTTTTAGTCATTGGCACAGTAGTTTGTTCCTTAATTTTCACCAAAGAAAATCAAATTAAATGGCAAATCTCAAAAATTTCCAAAGAATACTACGAAAATTATTATTATGAAAATTTAATTGATACGAGCCAAAGTTCTGACGAAATTTATAATTTTCTAGAAAAACACCACGAAGAAGGCTTATCAAATGTGACTTTGAATGTGCTTCTTTCCTATGATAACCGAAAAAATATCGCATACGAAGACTCCTTAGGCGAGTATTGCAATCGCAATGCCACTCTTATTAAAATCTACCCTGATCCACCATACGACAAAAAATCATACCACATAGAATACACTTACTCTTGTAATTATGAGTAGAATTTGCTATAATAATTACACGGTCTCGTAATGGAGCGTTAGCAATGGGTTCGCCCGCCGAAGGCGGATAGCGAGCAAAGCGAGCGTCCTCCCGCCGAGATCACCAACCTTAACGGTCTCGTAGTATAACGGTTAGTACATCGGGTTTTCATCCCGACAACGCGGGTTCGACTCCCGCCGAGATCACCAAATTAAGAAAAATACCCAAAGGGTATTTTTTGTTACTCCCGCCGAGATCACCAATTTTTAACCCCCAGAAGGGTTATTTTTATTCCAAATCTTTCACTGCTTCGCTTGCAGCATTCGCACCATCCGCCGTTGCAGTCACAAGCTGATACAAACTCTTCGCCCGACAATCCCCCGCCACATACACACGCTTACAAGAAGTTTTGCAATCTTCTCCCGCTATTACATAGCCACTTCTATCCAATTCCACTAAACCAGCGAATTTTTCCGTCGCCGGCTTTTTACCAACCGCCACAAACACTCCCTTTACATCTATAATTCGTTCAGTCCCATCACAATCCATTTTCAAACCTTCTACTTTTTCGTCACCAATTATTTCTTTTGTCATAGTATTAAGTACTATTTCTACATTTTTACGACTTTTCACTTGTTCTACCAAAACTTTATCGCCCTTAAACTCCGTTCTCTTATTAATCAAATAAACTTTTTTTGCTAAATCAGCTAGATATAAAACCGAATAAAGTGCCGTATTACCACCCCCGACCACAGCTACATTCTCCCCGTCACACAAAGCTCCATCACAAGTCGCACAATACGAAACACCTTTACCTACCAATCGAGCCTCATTCTTCGCACCTATAGGTTTATTCTTCACTCCCACAGCAATAATTACCACACCAGCCTGATATTTATCCTCATCAGTCTCAATTTCAAAAATATCACCATTTTTCTTACAATCAAGCACTTCTTCACGCTTAATTTCAGCACCCAAATTATTCACCTGGTGATATATTTTCTCTGTTAATTCTGCACCAGAAATTGATTCAAAACCAGGATAATTTTTGATTTTTTCCGTCTGTACAACCTGTCCACCACACGCCAAAGATTCAAAAATCACCACATTTTTACCTGCTCTTTTGGCATAAATCGCCGCCGTCATACCAGCAACCCCAGCCCCAACTATCGCAATGTCATATTTCATGTTTTTATTATAACACTAAACTTTATTAATTACTGGAATTACAATCGGCGTATGCCCGGTCGCATCAAACAAAATATGCGCAATATCTTCTTTAATTTCCTCTTTAAGAACTTTCATCTCCGGATCGCTCGCAATTGATTTATCGGTTTTTTGCCTCAAATAATGGCGAATTTTTCCAATCAACTCTTCAGAGTTATCCAAATAGATAAACGCCCGCGACACAATATCTGGAGTTTTCATCAAATGCCCAGTTTTCTTGTTTAGGGTCAAAACTATCAC
>JAZLJU010000004.1:0-10709 GCA_045618065.1 Candidatus Nanosyncoccus sp. | reverse complement strand
TTCCTCATCATCTAGCCACAAAACATAATGCCCACTCATGTCTTCGCGAATTTCCGGCAAAGGCCACGCATCCTCTGTAAATTCCCCATCTAAAAGAAATCTCTTTTGCGTACTATCCGAATATACCACCGGATATCCAGGCTTATCAATAAACGCATGCATCATCTTGCCCACACTAAAATCAGCATACTCCTCCAAACACTCCCATAAATCATCCCCCACTGTATTATAATAAGCATATTTTTCAAAATAATCCTTCACACCCTTACAAAACTTGTCCCAACCCATTAGTCTAATTAACATCAGCATCAATCGCGCGCCCTTCGAATATACAATCGCTCCATCAAATAACGTCGCAATTTCCGCCGGACTATGCACTTCTTGGTGTACCGACTGCACATCGTAGCAAGCATCGCGCCTTAAAGCTGCCAAACAATCGCCAGTGAAAAATCCTTCCCAAATATTAAATTCCGGATACAATGCATCCACCGCATAATATTCCATCACACTAGCAAAAGATTCGTTAAGCCACAAATCATTCCACCAATTCATCGTCACTAAATTCCCAAACCATTGGTGCGAAAGCTCATGCGCCACCGTAAGTGCCACACTTTTTTTAGTATCGAGCGTTGCACTTTTATCTGCTAGCATCATCGATTCACGATAAGTTATAAGCCCCCAGTTTTCCATCGCGCCCGCATCAAAATCCGGCAACGCCACCTGATCCAACTTACTTAACGGATATTTCACCCCAAATTCTTCTTCATAAAATTCAATCGACTTTTTCGCCACTTCATTCGCAAACTCCAGCGACTCTTTCGGATGATTTTTCGTACCATAAGTTTCCACTACCACGCCACTTTTAGTTTTATCCGAAACCTTATTAAATTCCCCAATCACAAACGCCACCAGATATGTAGACATTCTAGGCGTATCTTCAAATCTCACAAATTTAGTTTTTTCAGTAACTTTTTCGTAAACTGGCTTGGTATTTGCCAAAATTAAATCATCTACATCATCAACCGCAATAGATAAACTAAACACCGCCTTCGCCGCCGGCTCATCTATACAAGGAAAACATTCCCTAGCATAATGGCTTTCAAACTGCGTTGCAACAATTGTTCCATTTCCATCTTCGATATCCCGATAAGTCGAAACATACGGCCCTTGCATATCTTCTTTTAACTTTCCTTCAAAGACTATCGAAATCGAACTTTCCCCCAAATTCAATCCAGAAATTTCCAAAGTATCATCTTTTACTTTAAAATCCCAATCTTTTTCACCAATAAGAACCGTTTTTATCTCCAAATTCTCCGCCACGTGAAACTTAACAATATCAGACCTCACTTCGCCATCAACTACCACTAATCCCGAAAAAGTTTTCTCACTCTTATGAAACGCCAACTTTACCGTATATCTCTCTGGCTCAAAATAATCCAGATATTTTTCCATAACACCTCCTTTTTACAATTAATGTAATTTCGCCGTATCTGGTAATTTTGCATTTTTCAAAATCGGTTCAAGCTCTGCTTCTTCCAAAGTCTCGTGCGCAAGAAGTTCCTCTGCCAACTTATCCAAAACTGCTTTATTATGTTTCAAAACATATTCCGCACGTTTCGCCGCTTCATCAGACAGTAGCTTAATTTCAGCATCAATTTCTTCGGCAGTTTTCTCCGAATACGGTTTACCAGTTGTAATAGTATAATAACCAGTCGATTCACTAGGGAATACCAAGTTACGCGTATTCGTTCCCATACCTTCTTCCACTATCATCGATTTAGCCAACTCCGCCACATTCTTAAGATCAGACGACGCACCAGTTGTCACCGCATCTTTACCAAAAATTAACTTCTCGGCAATGCGGCCACCCATCGCTCTTGCCAAAATATCCTTAAGTTCAAAAATACTCTTATAACTACGGTCTTCCGGCGGCAAGAACCAAGTCACACCACCAGTCGCACCACGCGGAATAATTGTTACCTTATGCACCGGATCAGAATCTGGCAACACATGCCCCACCACCGCATGCCCAGCCTCGTGATATGCAGTAATCTTACGTTCCTTCTCGTTCATTACTTTGCTCTTGCGCTCTGGCCCAATCGCAATACGTTCAAATGCCTCAGTAATATCGTCATTCGAAATCGCCTTATGCCCTTCGCGCGCTGCTGTAATCGCCGCCTCGTTAGCAATATTCGAAAGATCCGCACCACTCGAACCTGCAGTTTTTTTCGCCAAAGCCTCTAAATCTACATTTTCTTCTACCGGTTTACCCTTAAAATGTACTTTCAAAATCTCTAATCTATCCTTGCGCTCTGGCAAAGTCACATTTACGTGCCTATCAAATCGCCCAGGTCGAAGAAGCGCCTTATCTAGCATATCTACGCGGTTAGTCGCCGCCATCACAATCACGCCACTATCATTATCAAACCCATCCATTTCTACCAAAATCTGGTTCAAAGTCTGTTCGTCTTCGCGCCCAGCGCCACCACGCGCATCGCGCTTGTGTGCCACCGCATCAATTTCATCAATAAAGATAATCGATGGCGAATTTTTCTTTGCCTTAGAGAACAAATCACGCACGCGGCTCGCACCTACACCTACAAACATCTCAGCAAATTCCGAACCCGAAATCGAGAAAAACGGCACATCAGCTTCACCAGCCACCGCTCGCGCCATCAAAGTTTTACCAGTTCCAGGCTCACCAGCAAGGAGCACACCACGTGGAATTTTCGCACCCAACTTCTCATATTTTTTCGGATTTTTAAGGAAATCCACAATCTCGGTCAAATCTTGTTTCGCCGACTCATTCCCCGCCACATCTTTAAAAGTCACCTTTTTCTTATCTGGTCCATAAAGCCTAGCGCGCGACTTTCCAAATGCCATCGACTGATTATTCGCCGCATTCGCCTGTTTCATCATCCACATAAAGAATATCACCAGCGCCACAATCGGCAAAACCGTCAAAAGTATTTCAAACACCACTCCCCAAGCATTAGTTTCTTCCTTGTACTCAATCACTGGATTTTTCGACTCACAGTCCGCCAATTTCTCATTCTCCAAACCTTCACAGCGATTAACCAAGCCCTGGTCATACAAAGTCCCCGAATTATCCTTCCTCGAAGTTTCAGTCGGCTGGTCGTTGTCCCTCAAAGTAATATCTAAAGTATTTCCTGTAACGGTAATTTTTGCGATATTACCATCTGGATCGTTCGCCCGCTTTATCACATCAGAAATCGGCACCTCAGTTTTTTCCGGTTGCCTGCCCTCCATATTCGAAATCAAAACAGTTCCAAAAAGAATCAAAAGTAAAGTAAGTGCAACGCTTCTGGCCGCATTTGATTTATCTTTTTTGCTAGGTTTACCAGTTGTTTTGTTGGTGATTTTATCCGCCACTATTTCCTCCTTATTTGTTGTCAAAAATACGCATGGTCAGGGCGATCAGACTTGAACTGACGACCTCAGCGTCCCGCTCGCGAAGCGCGGGAGTGAAATCGCACTATCCTAACCCATGTTGTTTTAATGGTCAGGGCGATCAGACTTGAACTGACGACCTCAGCGTCCCGAACGCTGCGCGCTACCAACTGCGCCACGCCCTGTAATATAGATACATTATACCACGAAATTATCTTTATTTAGTATTTTACACTACCTAAACACCGCCTCCGCAAAACTCAAAATCTTGCTTATTTTTAACAAAATATGCTATAATAATAAAAGAAGGCAAGCTCTAGAAACTTACCTTCAATGATTCGTGTGAATCGTTAGTTTAAACTAACGATTCTTTTTTGTCTTTTGGTAACGTAGTGATACCGTCAAGACAAAGTGGAAAAACTTAAGTCCCAAGGTCATACGTTTACTCCTTATTTTTTAGTTTTAATCGACCAAAAATCGGGAAACCAAACTTATCTAGAATCGGTAAAGCCCCCGCCAAACCACGGAAATAATAAGCGGATATTATTTCTGTTATCTTGAGCTCTACCAGACAAAATTTTAACGAACCACGAGGCAATATAACCATAGACAATCATAATTTGCAACCCCGTATAGAAATTTAAATATATTTTTACGAAAATATGGTATAATAACAAAAGAAGGCAAGCTCTAGAAACCTGCCTTCAGTGGTTCAGGAACCACTAGCTTACACTAGCGGTTCTTTTTTGTCTTCCGACCGTAGTGTAACGTTATGGTTAGCACAAATCGGAAGAACCTGATTTGTATCTTCATAACTATTACCCTTTCTTTTAGTTGATCCTAATCGACCAAAAGGAGCCGAACTTATCTAGAATCGGTAAAGCTCCCGCCAGAACGCCGAAAATAGGCGAATACCTTCTGCTAATGCGAGCTCTACCAGACAAAATTTTGACGAACCACGAGGCAATATAGCCATAGACAATCATAATTTGCAACCCCTTATTATAGGAGTAAGCTCAAGTAAAAAGTTATTGGCATGTAATTTTAGAACTCTGATACACTATATGTAGTGTACCATATCTAGTGTGCCAGATATAGCGCGCTAGATATAGCGTATTTTATCAAAATTCCCCCACTAGATGTGGGGGGGTTGAAATTGAAGATGTACTGCTCAATCGAGGACTCTACTCAGCCACACAACGAACACTAAACCCGAGGCCGCGATCGTAGCTGCCCTGAGGGCGCACGTAGCCCGAGCGGAAGTACAAGTCGTAAGCGTACGACGATGAGAAGACCGAAGACGACCACACGTGGCCGCCGTAGCCCGAATCGTACAAGCTACCGGAGTTGACGTAGCCAGCACGCGAAAAGTATAAGGGACTATTAAAGAGTCCTTGGTCTGTGCTGGTAGAGCCACTATTGTATAAAGTGTTTAGGGTTTTGAAGTCATCGTTACTAGATGAATCACTGCCTATTGGTAAGTGCCAGCCTTTAGGACAGATGGAGTTCTGTGCGGTAGTATATAGTGTAGTGAGGGAGTTAGAACTATTAGAAGCAATAGCAGCAGACCAGTTGTAGTAGTTACCCACATGGCCATGTTCAGCGTTAGGGGTTGTACTGGTGGTGTCTGGAGTGTTTTTGAACTTATCACAGGCTGTAGTGAGGTAGTTACAACTAGAGCTAGAGAAGTAAATACCAGTTTGGTAGACATCACCTACATCTACAGAATATGGAGTGTTGTTATCGTCAGACCAGCCAGTGATAGTGCCAGAAGTGCCGGTAGTGGTTTTGTTATTAGTAGCGTTTATAGTAGTCCTTAGTGGGGTATAGGAGATTACGCCATCACTTGTACTATAGCCGTCTACATAGGCACCAGAGCCAGAAGTATTGAGATCTGTATCATTGCTGGTGAGGGTAGTACCAGAGTCTAGGTTTAGGTCTAGGTTTTGGGTCATCCAGACTTTACCGTCTTTGAGCTTAGCTACCCAGTAAATCTTCCCATCCCTAGCATCGCACATTTGCACCTGCTCCTCTAAAGCCATACCAGAGATATCTGCAGCGGTGATGTCTTGCATACTCTTTAAGCCGGCACATAGATCAGGAATAAAATTCGCCACCACGTGAAAAACAATCGTATTAGTATAATTCCCAGTTGGCAAAGTCGCAGCAGCATGCGCACCAATCTTAAACTGGGTAGTTTCGCTACCACTAGTAGACTTAGTAGTTCTTTCTACTAAAATTTTTTCATCATTAGAAAGTATAGGCAATCCACTATAATTAGACCAGCTCCCAGCACTTGGCTTTACCTTATATCCCCAAGTATTATCCGAGAGATCAGATTCACTCGCAGTAGTAGATAAACCAGCAATTTTAATACTAATGCCAGCGGCAGCTAAATCTTGAGAATCACTACCCATTTTAGCGCTAAGCGAATAGCCATCCGCCACATTAGTAGAAACATTAATATCTACTACATTACTCTCTTTACTAGTCCCTACAAAAAGCTCAGGAATAACTATATCACCAGTAATCGACAAATTAATGCTACCATCTACGACGAAGCCCACACCCGCCTGCGATTCATAAGAAAGCGCGTATGAAAACTCCGAATTTACAGAGGCAATTCCCGCAAAAGAACATGCCACTAGAAGCGCAGCAATAACCCCACTTATATGATTAGTTTTAGAGTTATGACCTTTTTTCATTATGTTTATCGTTATTTTATAACCTATATTATATCATATTTCTCCAAAACACAAGCAAAATGAAAAAAGTGGGGGATGAAAGACCACTGCGATTACTCAAAAAAAAGAAGAACTTCACAAAGTAAAAAATGGTCTTATTTTCGCTGAAGCGAAAATAAAAGACCATTGCGATTACTCAAAAAAAGAAGAACAAGTTCTTCTTTTTTCTCGTAATCTTGTGGTCTGGGTGACAGGACTTGAACCTGCGACCTCGACTTCCCAAAAGTCGCGCGCTACCAACTGTGCTACACCCAGGCACACTCAAATTATATCACAAATTTACCAACAAATAAAGCTTTTATTCAAAAACCGGCAAATCTTCTGGAAACGGATCAAAATCATCTTCACTGAAATCGTCACTATCACCACCAAAAACATCATACCCCGCAGAACCATAAGGATTATACCCAAGCTCCGTCAAAAACCGCGACGGCATATTATAACTCCTCCCTCCAAACGAAAACCTCGACGCCGCATAAGTCAAAAACAACTTCTGCATCGCCCGCGTCATCCCTACATAAGCCAGCCTGCGCTCCTCCTCCAAATCTGCATTGTCCTCACTCGCCCGCGCATTCGGGAACAATCCCTCTTCCATCCCCACCATAAACACCACCGGAAACTCCAGCCCTTTCGCCGCGTGCAAAGTCATCAAAGTCACCGCATTTTTACCAGATTTCTCATCCGCCGACGACATCAGCGACACATCCGCCAAAAACTCCTCCAAATTGTCGTACTCCCTAGCATTTGCCGCCAAAACTTCCAAGTTCTGCATTCTCTCCTCGCCACTCGGCGTGCCATCATCCGTCAAGCTCTTAAAATCAAAATACTCAATCGCTCTGCGTACTAGCCCCTCATTATCTTCAGAATTCTCCGCCTCCTTCAAAAACTTTATCAGCTTACTAAGCCCATCTTTTGCCTTTTTTGCATTCAAAACTTCTGGCAAATCCGCATTAAATAACGGTTTTTCGCCACCCACCGCATCCATCGCCATCAAAATTTTATTTAAACTCACTTCGCCAATTCCCGAAATCACATTGCTAAAAACCCGCGTCAAACTCACTTTATCATGCTGATTTTGCCTTAACTTCAAAATCGCCAGCACATCTTTCACTTCTTTGCGATCATAAAATCTCACCCCGCCCACAATTTTATACGGTATGTGTAAATTTATAAAAACTTTTTCAAAATTATAAGATTGCGCGTTCGTGCGATATAAAACCGCAAATTTCGAAAACCCAGTATATTTCCCTTCATCCAAAAAGTCTCCGCGTTGATTCAGTTCCAAAATCATCCGCGCCACAAAATTCGCTTCCGCCGTTTCATCACGCGAGCTCTCAATATCCACCGGCTCGCCATTGCCTATTTCTGTAAACAAATTTTTATCTGTTCGCTTCTTATTCTGATTGATAATTTTCTGCGATGCCGCCAAGATGTTGCCGGTCGAACGATAATTTTGTTCCAGTTTTACCACCTTCGCACCAGGAAAATCCCGCTCAAAATTCAAAATATTTGTAAAATCCGCCCCCCGCCACGAATAAATCGACTGCCAATCGTCCCCCACCACACAAATATTACGTTTTTCGTTCACTAAAAGTTTCACTATATTATATTGCACGGTATTTGTATCTTGATACTCATCAATCAAAATATGTTCAAACTTTTCCTGCCATTTTTTCCGCACCGCCAGATTATTTTTGAAAAGTTTAAGCTCCTCAAGCAGCAAATCATCAAAATCCAGCGCCCCCGCCTTTTTCTTTTCCTCCTCGTATCTGGTAAAAATCTTTGCAATTTTTTTCTGATTCGCATAAATTGCCCTAGCGCTATATTCTTCCGGCCCATTTCCCTGATTTTTTTCGCTAGAAATTATCGACTGAATCGATTTCGGTTTCAAACTTTTATCATCGGTAAATTTTAGTTCTTTCATAATTCGGCGAATCAAAGAAATTTGGTCGTCGGTATCGTAAATCAAAAAATTTTTATCGACTCCTGCCGCCTCAGATTCTTGCCGCAAAATTTTCACCGCAATGCTATGAAACGTCCCCATATAAGGCATGAAAGACCGTGGGATACTCACATCAGGAACATTTGTAAGCAGCCATAGCCGCTCCCGCATCTCATTAGCTGCCTTATTGGTAAAAGTTACCGCCAGAATTCGTGACGGCTCCACGCCATATTCAATCAAATTCGCAATCCGATGCGTAAGAGTCCTAGTTTTTCCCGAACCTGCCCCCGCCAAAATCAATACCGGACCTTCCAAAGTTTCCGCCGCCTGCCTTTGCGCCGCATTTAATCCTGCTAAAATGTCGCTCATTATATCCCCGTTAGTGGCACAATATCTGCACCTAGATGCCTAAGTCTTGCCGCAAAATCTTGATAGCCACGATTGATTGGGTAAACATTACGCAAGATAGATTTTCCAGGCGCCGCCAACATTCCAATTAGCACCACCACCGCCGGACGCAAAGCCTGCGGCGCTACCAGTTCCGCCGGTCTGAAGTTAGTCGGCCCCTCAATATACACGCGGTGAGCATCGAGAAGTTCTACTTTTACATTCAAATTCGCCAGTTCCGTAATATAAACCGCCCGATTTTCAAATACCCAATCATGAATCAAAGTTCGCCCCTCTGCCACGCTTGCGATCACCGAGAAAAACGGCAAGTTATCAATATTAAGCCCCGGAAACGGCATCGGATGAATTTTATCCACCGGCGCCACTAAATGCGACTTCTTTATCGTCAAATCTACCAACCGCGTTCGCCCATTTACCGACAAATACTCCGGCGAAATCTCAAATTCCGCATGCATATTTTTCAGAACTTCAAGCTCAATTTCCAAAAACTCAATCGGCGCGCGCATAAGAGTAATCTCCGAATTCGTCACTAGCGCCGCCGCAATAAAGCTCATCGCTTCAATCGGATCCTCCGACAAGTTATAATCCACCGTCATATCTACTCGACTACGTCCATAAATCACCAGCTTCGTAGTGCCAATCCCCTCGATTTTCACTCCTAATTTTTCTAAGAAAAAGCACAAATCTTGCACCATATAATTCGGCGAAGCCCCCACAATCGTAGTTTTTCCATCATATAAAGCCGCCGCCATTAGCACATTTTCCGTTACCGTATCACCACGCTCAGTCAGTACAATATATTTATCCTTACCGTCGCGCAATTTTTCTTGATCCACACTCACTTCGTAAAACCCACTGTTACAAGTCGCATCGATTTCTAGCCCAAAAGATTCTAAAGCCTTCAAATGCGGCTCTACCGTCCTAGTGCCAAGCGAACATCCCCCAGCATAAGGAATTTTAAAATTCTGATAGCGATGCAAAAGTGGTCCTAAAAACATAATAATAGACCTCGTCTTGCGTGCCGCCTCAATATCCATTTCTTCCAATTTTAATTCACCTGGTGATATAATTTCGAGGTCGCGATGGCGATTCGTCCAGTGGCATTTTATGCCAATAGATTCCAAAACTTCAATGATTCTAAAGACTTCTTCGATTCTCGCCACCTTGTGTAAAACCGTAGTTCCGGTATTAAGAAGCGACGCGCAAAGCAACCCTACCGCCGCATTTTTTGACGTATTTATAGTAATTTCGCCAGACAATTCTTTGCCGCCACGAATCCGAAAACTCTGCGAAGCCGAGTCATTTATAGAGAGAATTTGCGTCCCAAAAGCCTCTGACAACTTTTTTATCATTTCGAGCGAAATATTTTGGCTACCCTTTTCCATGCGATGAATTGCCGACTGGCTTGTGCCAACTTCTCGAGCCAACTCATCCTGAGTCCAGCCCTTTTCCATACGCATATGTTCAATAGTTTCGCCAATTACTTCTTGATAACTTCTTGCCTTTTTCATATCTTGAATTATATCACAGGGTGAATAATTGTAAAGTAAAAAGTTTCATAATAAACATCAGATTATTTTTTTCAAATTTTCACCAGTAGCGAGATTTAGAAGTTTATTATGCTACCTTATCGCAAGGCATTAATCCCAGGCAAATCTTTGCCAAGCAAAAACTCTAGTGCCGCCCCACCACCAGTCGAAACCAAACTATATTCTAAATCTGAATTTTTCTCTAACAAACTTTCCACAAAACCAGTCGTATCCCCACCACATACAATAGTTTCCGCATCACGCTTTTCGCCCATCATTTTCGCCACAATCTCTGACGCCGTCGCATAAGCCGGATCTTCCGCCTTGCCCATCAACCCATTCCAAATAATCGTTTTCGCATCAGCAATAAATTCACTAATTTTCGCACAAGCCACCGGCCCCACATCTAGCTTATTGCCTTCTGCGTCTTCATCAAAATCCTCCGCCACATAAATTTTTGCAACATCTGTTCTATAACCATCCACCGCAATCTTACCACCCACTACAATTTTATCCGCCTTATCTAAAAATTTGTCAATCAAAGGCTGCTTATCATCAACTTTTGCCCCACCAATGATTAAAAGTACTGGGTGCTCTGGATTTTCCAAAACTTTACTTAACGCTGTCGCCTCTTTTTCCACCAAAAACCCCGCCACAGACGGCACAAGTTTAGTA
>JAZLJU010000003.1:0-19514 GCA_045618065.1 Candidatus Nanosyncoccus sp. | reverse complement strand
TGCAATAATCCAAAGCATGTCAGGCGCAGTCTGTACAGCCATTACGATCGCAATGACACAAAAAAGCGGTGCCCTAAGCATTAGCGACATAATCATCACTACCGCTTGCTGGACTTGATTAATATCATTTGTAGTTCGAGTGAGCAAAGATGCAGTGCTAAATTCTTTAGTATCAGAAATGCTAAAATTCATAACCTTTACGAATAAAGCAGCTCTCAAGTCACGTGCGAAATTTGTCCCTACCCTAGCTGCAAAATAGCTTGCCACAAAAGCACACAGTGCTGAAAGCACTGCTAAAAGCAACATCTGCCCACCAGCCATCCAAATATAATCAGTGTCAGATTCGACAATACCACTATTTATAATATCGGCCATTAACGCCGGCAAGCGCAGCGTAGTATAAACTTGCCCGCCAGTCGCCGCGAGCAAAATCAAAATCTGCCACCAATATGGTTTTAAAAACTTAAACAATCTAAACATCAGTTTCTTCATTATAACACGTTTAAAGTTATTTCAGAAAAAACATTTATGTATTATAATGTAAGAATGGAAGTTAAAGTTTTTGATCGTATCGAAAAAAAGTATCTAATTACGAAAGAACAAAAACAACGCATTTTGAAAGTCGTCAAAAAACATATGGAGAAGGATAATTTTCATAAATCCGAAGTTTTTAACATCTATCTCGATACCGACAATTTTGATTTGATTATTCAATCTATCGAGCAACCGATTTTCAAAGAAAAATTGCGTGCGCGCTCCTATAAAGGTTATAATAAAGTTTTTTTTGAAATAAAAACTAAACTTTGCGGCAAAGAAAATAATGTTGGATATAAACGCCGAATTTGTGTCGCTAAAAGTGATTACCAAAAAATTGTTGAAGGGCGTGCTAAAGTAGCGGATGTCATCAAGAAAACCGCCGAACGTCCACGCGACATCCAAATCGCCAAAGAAGTGGATTATCTAATCGAGCATTTCAATTTATCTCCAAAAATTTTAGTTTTTTATAAGCGCGAAAGTTATCAAGGCGAGAACAAATTACGCATTACTTTTGACGAAGATTTAAAATATCGCGACAAAAGCGTCAACTTTAATAAAAGCAAAAATGATAAAAAATATTTCAAAAATGAAAAAAATGTTATAATGGAAATTAAAGCACATGGGGTATTGCCATTGTGGCTTTCTAGAGAATTGTCTGCCGAGAAAATTTTTCCGGAACGATTTTCGAAAGTTGGGGGAATATTTAAAACAATAAGAAAGGATACAAATGTTTAATAGTATTTTCGATAACACCACTACAGGTCTGGACTATAAAACCGTGTTGATCTGTTCCGCTGTGGCTTTGGTTTTGGGCATCGCAATTGCTTTTACTCATATGAAAACCAGCAAAACTACTAAGGGATTTTTAATTACGCTCGCTACTTTACCGCTGCTAGTAATGGCGGTAATGATCATGATCAATGGCAATCTTGGTACTTCCATCGCGATTTTAGGTGCATTTTCCTTGATTCGTTTTCGTTCAATTCAGGGCGATGCTAAAGAACTTTTGAGCATCTTTTTCGTTATGATGATTGGTCTCGCTTTAGGCATGGGACATGTTTTCTTCGCGGTGGTTATTACGGTTATTGCAATTTTGGCAATTTTCTTCTTTTCCTATACGCGTTTCTTCGAACCAAACACGAACAATCGTGTTCTCAAAATTGTTATCCCTGAAGATTTAGACTACGAGGATGTTTTTACCGATATTTTCAAAAAATACACCGCCAAATCTGAACTTGTTAAAACTAAAACTATGAATATGGGGAGTCTTTACAAACTTACTTATGATGTGACTTTAAAACGCGGTATCAAAGAAAAGGAATTCCTAGATGAAATCCGCGTTAAAAACTGTAATTTGAAAGTCCTATTATCTCATCCAAGCTTAGAAAAGGAAATTTAGCGTGCCTAGTAGTAAAAAGCCTACACGTGCAAATATTTTTCGCAGGATCAATTGGTGGTGGGTGTTTTTCGGTATTATTTTTGTCACCGTAATAGTTTGGGCTTTTTATATTAATAATGATAGCGCTGATTATTCTGCAAATAAATTCATGCAATCTATCGACATAGACAATAGTGATCTTGAAATTGACTGGGGTAAGTACCAAACGATAGACATAAATTTGCCCGAAATTCCCACTATCACCGAATCTGGTACTTACCATATTACCGGAGTTTCGCTAGGCGCTCCAATTATCGTCGATGCTAGTACTGATGAAGTCCGGCTAGTTTTGGATAATGTCACTATTGATAATCCTACCGGTCCAGCAATCCTTTGTAATAACGCCAATAATTTAGTAATTGAATTGGTCGGTAAAAATGTTTTGCAAGACGGTAATAATTATAATAATTATAATGAGGATGTCGCTAGCGTAATCTACACTAATTCCGACTTGTTTTTCAATGGTGCCGGCGAGCTTATCATTAATGCACGAAATCAAAATGCAATTACTAGCAAGGATGGTATTAAGTTTTCTAGCGGCTCGTATAAAATTAATTCTAAAAACGAAGCTATTCATGGCAAAGATTCGGTTCATTTCACCGGTGGCGATTTCACAATCAACTCCACTAGCCACGCTATTGAAGTTGCTAACGATATAGATTTTAGAAAAGGCTTTATTTTAGTTGAAGATGGTAATTTTAATATTGTATCTACAATGGGCAAAGGTCTGAAATCAACTAAAAATATACTGCTATATGGTGGTGATTTTGATATCTTTACCTTTGACGATGCGATCCATTCCGATAATTATATTGGTATTATTGATGGCGATGTAACTATTGATTCTGGCGATGACGGTATTCACGCTAGCAAAGAATTGATCATTGACGGTGGTAATATTAATATAGAAAAAAGTTACGAAGGCATAGAATCTAAAGTTGTTACCATCAATAATGGCAAAATTAATTTGCACGTATTAGATGACGGTATAAATGCCGGCGACAGCACTAGCGAACTTAAAACTGACGAAAACTGCATTCTGTCTATCAATGGTGGCGAGGTTTACATAAATTCAGTTGGTGACGGCATAGATTCTAACGGCCCAATATTCTTCAATGGCGGTAAAACCATCATTGATGGTCCGACAAGCGACAATAATAGCGCACTAGATTCTGGCACGGGTATTAATTTCCAAGGTGGTGAAGTCATCGCTATTGGTTCTAGCAATATGGCTTCAAATCTGGGCGAAAACTCTGGAATTTGTAATTTGAGTATCTATTTTAACGAAAAGCAACCAGCCGGCACTACAATCGAAATTAAAAATTCTCAAAACGAAACAGTTTTATCACATACTTCTACTAAAACTTTTGATAATTTAACTGCTGGCTCAGGCAAACTTACACTTGGTGAGACTTATACAATCTATCTAGATGATTCGGAATACGACAGTTTTATAATATCCTCTACCACCACCACTCTTAAAAGCACTGAAAAAAATCTCAAAATTCATGGCCAAAAATAAAACTTGTGGTATAATTATTAACATAATAGGAGGTCTATGCAACTAATTGTTATTTTGCTAACCACGGTAGCCGTATTAACATTTTTGTCTGGCGTTATCGTGTTTTTTGGCTCATCTAAATCTAATCGCGTACGTTCAGCTTGGTTTCTCTTCGCTGCGATCTTTGCGACTATCTGGATGGCTTCAATATCTTCATTTTTGATTGCTGATCCATCTTGGTCTGGAAGTATAGATTGGCATGTTAAATGGACATTTATTAGCGCCATTTTAATTGATGTATCTTTCTTAGGTTATGTAGCCTGGCAAGAGAAACACGGGCCGATTGTCACTCTCTCATTTTTAACTTTTGGCTTAATCATCAGCGCTCTGATCTTTTTAGAACCAGGATTACTATATAATTCGGTTAATTTGAGCCGCATGGGTAACAGCGTAGACATGAATATCGGACCGCTTTATTTTGCCTATGTTGCATTCTTTGGTGCTATTGTCCCAGCCATCATAATTGCGCTTCTCAAACAGTCACTCCACACTAAATCTACTAGTAAGCGTGGTGGCGACTTAATTATTATGGTAAGCTTCGGTTTATCAAGTACTTTGATACTGATTGCCAACCTAATTTTGCCGCTATTTAACAACTGGAGTATAGTTTGGCTTGGGCCTTTAGCACTCTCTACAACGATCATTGTTTTTTATTACACGATTTTACGTTATCATGCGCTCAACCTTTCTTCGATCTGGCTTAGAGTCTTTTCCTACATTGTTATTATTGCTTCACTAGCAATAGTCTATATGATAATATTCTCTGTTGTTTTTGCCGCCCTATTCCGCGGCTCTACGCCGTCCACCGAAGTTATCGTTTTGAACTTCATTATGATATTAATTTTCCTACTCTTAATGCCAGCATTAAACCAGGTCTCGAATTTCGTACGATCACTCATAACAAACCATGATAATAGACATAAAAACGAGAAAAAAGGACATGGAAAAGAGGTATCCTAGTTCCAAAACTACTATTTTACTATCCATAAATGCCGCCGCTATTTTGATCGCCGGCATTTTGGTCTCTAGTGCTATTTGGCTAAATGGTGGCCTTACTTTTCGTGCCGTTGATGAACGTTCTGATATCATAGATGATGACCTTGGAGAAATGGACCTTCTAGAATCCGTATCTGACTCTAACGCCAAATCTGCAGAATATACTAATACTGTTGGTAATGATGACTATATTTCTACCTCTAGCCACGAATTCGACAGCACAGCAATTGCTAAAGGCGAACTATGGAACGAAAACGCAATCACAATTTACGCCACGCCAGATATCGATATTTGCGTGAATGGTAGCCTTTCTGATTTGGGCGAGATGTATTGGCAAACCTCTAATACTGACATCATCTCTGGCTTTTACAACTCCGCGCGTACTTGGCTGGGCTATAGTGACGAGACCTGTCGCTACCCGGTAATAAATGGCATAGGTACTACTACTATTACCGCAGGCACTTATGATGGTTCTCGAAAAGATTCAATTACTGTCACCGTAGTAGAGCCACCGGCTGAACAATGGAAACGCGAAGTATTAACTTTGGTCAATAAGATTCGTGTTAAAAATAGCCTCGGCCAGCTTACTTGGAGTGACGCTTGTGCATCCGCAGCCGAAACTCGAGCACTAGAAACTAAAGTTCTCTATGCACATACTCGCCCAGATGGTAGTAGCTGGTCTACTGCTTGTCCAGCGCCAGATTCTGGTGGCGTAAGTGGTGAAAATCTCGCTATCGGCAATGCCGCAATATCTCCAGCCGCAACCATAGCTCTTTGGATGGGGTCTGAAACCCACCGCGCTAATATTCTAAATCCAGAATATACTAAACTCTCTGTTGGATTTGATTTTGATATGAACTCAAATTATAGAACCTACTGGTCACAATTCTTTAGCACTTATTAATACTACCTATTCTCGTAATAGTATTCTTCAATCTTACTCCCTAGTTCTCTGATTTTTATAAAATCTACCTTATTTGTCATCACTACCACAATAAAATTACGCTCATCTTCTGGAAATTTCACAATTGCTGCATCATGATAAATATCCCAATATCCGCTAGGATTATATGCCCAACCTACTTTATTATAAACTTCAGCACGCCCAAAACCACTAGGCAGCCCTTGTCGCCAATCATAAGTTGTCCTTGGTTGATTTAAAAATGAATCTTTCATTTGCGCGATCAAATTGTCATCAGTAATTTCCTCGTGGGTGTAAAAAATTTGCATTATTTTCATAATATCAGTTGCGTTCGACATAAGCCCAGATATATCCGAATTAATAATTCCAAATTTAGCAGCAATAATTTCATCTAGTTCATTATGTCCAATTTGCGCCCATAAAGTTTCCGCGCAAGGCGAATAAGACTCTCGAATCGACAAGTCCAAACATTTTAAAATATTATAGCCAGTAGAGCCAGCCGCCGCATTTCCATCCCACTCGCCAAACTGCACCCTTAGGTACCCTTCATAAACTACAAATAATTTATATAAAGAAGCCGTATTATAATTCTCACTAGCATTATATTCCCCAGCAATTTCGTTCCTATCTAGATCGTAGATCAATACGCTTCTGTTGCCGTTTACCCTTGCCACCCAATTGTCAATTACTGATTGGAAATCGACTTTTTCCGGAATAGTATTTTCAGTTGCCGAGTAATCCTCGGCAACTGAATCATCTTCATTTTCCTCTGTTATCGTGGATTCTTGGTTAAAATAATTTATCAAAAATAACACACTAAATACTGCTACCGCCACTAAAATACCTAGCCCAAGTACTTTGGGGATATCATTTTTTTTCGTCCTTAAGGTTTTACGCTTGAGAGTCTTCTTATAAACCATTTAGCAGTCTCCTCGTCTAATAATTTTGTTTGCATAGACTTATCATAAACGGTTGGTACAACTTTTGTCTGCAATAACTTTCCATTGTAAAAATAATGCGACAAAATTAAACTCCTAGTAGTGCCTGGCCACCAAACTTGATCAAAGAATAAATTGCCTAAACCATAATAAATCGCACCCTCGCCATAAAGCTCAAAAGTCTGTGGTTGGTGTGCACTAGTCCCCACCACTATATCGGCGCCCAGATCAATTAAATGACGGAAAAATCCAACCTGATCGCCCGCTGACGAATTTGCATAATCACAAATTGGATCCTCATATTCCGAAGCATACGCCGCGCATTCATAATATTGTATATCTACAATTATGAAATCCCCACGTTCTTTAGCAGCACCAATTTCAGAAATGGCGTTTTCTTCAGTATACTGATTAGCCCCAGGAGTATTGTCTAAAGTTGCTCCGCCAGTCGATAGATTGTACGCCAAAAATGTAATGCTAGTATTTTTATCGCTCAAATTTAGTGGCGCTGCTGCTTCATCGGCAGTCTTCCCACCACCTACAATCTTAATGCCGTTCTGATTATAAATATCAATGGTATTTGTCGCTGCCTCATCGCCACAATCTTGGTTGTGGTTGCCTGTAAGTTCCACTACATCTAGCCCAATTGCGGTTAAAGTATCGATAAATCTAGTGTCCGAGCAAATGTTCTCCGAGCTCGCAAAGTTAGTGAATGAAGATTCGTTTGAAGTGTGCGTAATATCAAAACTCGACAAATAATCTTTAATATTTTCTGCAAAATAAGTCGCATCTCCACCGATTTCAGCTAATTTTTTATTCATTCCACGAGACAACGCCGTTACTCCAGTCTGCGCAAAAGTTAAGACTGATTCTTTGCTTGGAAAATTCTTTTCAAACTCAGCATTCACCAGCGGCGAAATCTCTTCGTTGAACTTAGTTGAGTCAAATTTTATTATCCTGAAAATCGCTCCTTTATCAAAGGTGTCTAAATAATAATTACCCTCCATCGATAATAACTTTTGCGTAGAATCCAAATCATCAATTGTTATCATTTGATATTCACCTTCAGAAAACTCGCTAGTATCATTTCTAGTTTCATAAAAATCCGTTACTGGTACAAAAATCGAATATAAATATTCACCCTCGCTCAGTTCAGGTTTATTGCTGCTCTCATACGCAGAAATCGCTACATCTTTATCGAGCAAAACTTCTTCTGTAAAGATTGACTCTAACAACGCACGCTCTTCATCATTAAGACTTTCATCGTAAGTCACCACGCCAGGAACATGAAAAATCCCCGTTTTAGTAAAAAACTGGATGCCCAAGAACACAATCCCAAAAACTAAAACAAAAATTATAATCTTACTAAAAGGAAAATGGCGCTTACGTTTCCTTAATTTCATACTATATATTATATGATATAATCATACTATGTTCAAGTGGGCAGGCTTGTTTTCAAAAGCCAAATTCAGTAAAGATATTTTCTCGCCAAATGGTAAGATTATTTGTCGTGTAGTTTTAAAATCTGACGGAATTTTTTACTCTGTATACAAAAATGACAAAACCGTCATAAATTCTTCAAAATTAGGTTTTTTAATTTGCGACGAAGCACCACTAGAAAAAGATTTAAAATTAGTACGCGAACGCACTCAAAAACATACAGAAATAGTTGAAATGCCTTGGGGTGAAGATCGTTATATTAACAATAATTACACTGAAACCGTGTTTTATCTGTCGGAAGGCAAACAAGAAAAACGAATCTTCACATTGCGTTTCAGAATTTTTGATAATGCCGTCGCATTCCGTTACGAAATCCCTCCCCAACCTAAATTTAGTCATATTAGTATTAAAGATGAGCTTACTGAATTCAATATCGATCTTAATTCTATTGCTTGGAAAATTCCTGCCTACCAACCAGATCGTTATGAATATAACTATGAAAAAGCTATGGTGCACGAACTAAAAAACCCCGTTCATACTCCGCTGACCATGAAAACCCCTAATGGTCATTATGTATCTATTCATGAGGCTGCGCTCTACAATTATGGGTCAATGACTATAAAATTAAGCCAAAATAATATTCTGAAAACCGATATTACTCCACTCTCTGACGGGACCAGAGCCCATGTATCATTACCTTTCCAAACCCCTTGGCGATTAATCATGCTAGCTGATTCCGCTATTGAGCTCACTATAAACCGAACAATGTATGCATTAAATGATCCTCCGACTCAAGATTTCAGTTGGGTCAAAACTCTTAAATTTATCGGCATCTGGTGGGCAATGTATATTGGAGAATGGACTTGGGCGCCAGGCGAACGTCATGGTGCTACTACTGAACACGCTAAAGAATATATCGACGCTGCAGCACGACTAGGCATCAATGGAGTTTTAATCGAGGGTTGGAATGATGGATGGGAAGGCAACTGGCTTGAAAACGGTATTCATAATAAGTTTACCATTTCCACACCAGATTTTGATTTACCGGCGGTCGCACGTTATGCTGATGATAAAAATATCGAAATCGTCGGTCATCACGAAACTGTTGGTTTTGTCGACAATTACGAGTCCCAATTAGAAGAAGCCTACAATTATTACGCGCTAAATCATATCCATTATATCAAAACTGGCTATGCCGGTAGCATGATGACTATAAACGGTCATCGCGAATTTCATCATTCACAATTTGGCGTAAATCACTACCAAAAGACCGTTGAACTCGCCGCTAAAAAACATATCTGCCTAGATGTCCATGAGTCAATCAAGGGTACCGGGCTAGAGCGTACTTGGCCAAATTTATTATCACGTGAAGGCGCACGCGGTCAAGAATACGAAGGCGGAGCACTTTTACCATCGCATGCCTGCTTTTTACCTTATACGCGACTGCTCTCGGGTGGTATGGATTACACTAGCGGTATTTTTGATTTACAAAACAATGTTAAACGCATATTTACTACTTTAGCACGCCAACTGGCTTATTTTGTCGTAATTTATTCCGGGATGCAAATGGCTGCTGACCGCCCATTTATGTATGAAGAAAAATTTGCCGAAGAATATCAATTTATCCACGACGTGCCGACCAACTTTGAATCTACAATTCCTCTCATTGGAGAAATTGGTGAGTATTATGTAGTGGCACGTAAAAGTTACGATTCCGAAGATTGGTATATTGGTGGTGTTACCGACGAGAATGGTCGTCATATTCATATCGGCCTAGACTTTTTACCAAACGGTGTATATGAAGCCTCAATTTTTGCCGATTCCGAGTCTACTCATTATCATGATAATCCATTCGAAATCGTCAAACAAAAAAAGCGCGTCAGTCGAAATGAATTCTTAGATATTTACATGGCACCTGGTGGCGGATTTGCTATAAAGCTACAAAGGAAATAGCCTATTCTACAACTCTTGCAGTAATTATCAAACGATGAGTAGCATCACCATCGCCAACTAACTCCCCCGCGCAAGTCATCAAAACTATCGTATCCATATATTCCCCACTAAGAAGCTCGCTCATATCAATACGTGGTTTTATAACAGTTTCTAGTTCAATAACTTTATAGATCTTATCATCATAATTAATAATGGCGCCCAAATCTACTTGGTCTAAATTCTTAAATATCGCCGTAGAATGACCTATGAGAAGAGTTTTATTATTCGCATGAGAATAACTTCCTACAATCTCATTAGGTGTATTGATTTTATTGTTTTCCAAACTTAGTTCTGCTACGTCTGAACTTAAACTAATGCTAGGAATATCTAGTTTAGCCGCAATTTTATAATTCGTCGCATCCACTGGTTGTAAACCAAAAACAATATAAATTATTAGCGCCAAAATATATAATCCTATAAAAATGCCCTTTGGATTCAGACGCTTTTTCAACTCCACTCTAAACTCCTTTTACCTTATTATAGCATAAGAATTAAAATTGGACAGTTTTTTTGTAAAAAAATTAAACGCCTGGGCTGAAAGTTTTTAAGCGTTTTTCATGCGCTTTGTAATTTTTATCATGTAATTCAACTTCTTTCCAAAAAGCTTTTGAATGATCCATATGATTTAGGTGCGCTAACTCGTGTAAAATCACATAATCTCGCAAGACTTCTGGCACTTTCATGAGCCCTATATTTAAAGAAATTGTGCGTTTAGACGAGCAGCTTCCCCATCTTGTATTAGCGTGCGTTAAACGACATTTATCATAAGAATAGCCATACAATTTTGCAAAATATTCTAAACGATAAGGTAAATACTCGCGCGCTTTCTTCATGAGAACTTTTTTCTGATAGTCACGTGTTTTTTGCTCTGCTGGGTTTTTGATTGGCAACTTTTCGCGAATTATCTTACGATTGGAGCTTAAAAACCTCTTTACTAAGAATTCTGACGTGTATTTCGGCACCGTCATCATTAATCTTCCGGAAGTCGAAATCGAAAATTTTACCCCTCTAACTAAGGAATTTTTCCGTATCACAACTTCGCCAAACTCGGCGTCTTTTATAATCACAGTTTACAAGTCCGCTAGTCCAGCAATTACGTGCTTAGTCTGAGTTTCAAAAGTATGCTTACCAGATAATACAATTGGTTTTTCACTTTCTGCTGGCGCCTCTAATCTGGCCACGGCTCCATCATAAATTGTTTTAGCCTTAGTATTGTCTTTAAGTCGAGATTTTAATCTTTGTCTTACCGTAGCTACATCAGTTTGGAACCAGATAAGCGAAGGTTCATAATCATATTTTTTAGCCAACTCCCGCACCTCTGTGCGATTTTTTTCTGTGTCTAGGCACCCTTCTAAAATCACGGTTTGTCTAGTTTTTAAAATTTGTTCCAAAATCAGAAGCATTACTTCTTCCGAAAAATTATTGTTATTTTTTAATCCGTCCAAATCATAAAAAGTTAGACCGAATTTTTTTGCAAATTTCTCCCCAAAAGTAGTTTTGCCACTACCTGGTACGCCAAACAACAATAGCGCACGAGAAGTATTTTTCTTATTACCTTCCATCATAATTTTATTGTATCATAACTTGGCAGGGGCGGCAAGACTTGAACTCACGACACGCGGTTTTGGAGACCGCTGCTCTACCAACTGAGCTACGCCCCTTCATGGATGTTTGAAAGTTCTATTAACTATAATACCATAAAAACTCCACAAAATTCAAAAAATATGCTAAAATTAAAAAGATGAAAATACTTATGCTAGGATGGGAACTCCCCCCACATAATAGTGGTGGGCTCGGTGTAGCCTGTTTAAATATGGCACGCGCACTTTCTCACGAAGGCGCAGATATTGATTTCGTGGTTCCTTACACTACCAAGCATGACGATATTAATTTTATGCAAATTTTGTCAGCTACCAACCTCGACCCTATTCATCGTTATGGTGGTGGCTCTTATGAGAGCTTACAAATTTCTGAAAAAATTATCCCTATCAAAAACTCTACAAAAATGGTTTCTATCCGTGACGTTCAAAAGACCTACTGTAATTTCGTTAAAAAATATCTTATGAAATTTAAGCCTGATGTAGTACATGCACACGACTGGCTGACTTACGAAGCAGGAATTCTCGCTAAAAAAAACTTCGGCATTCCTTTAATCGCACATGTCCACGCCACGGAATTTGATCGTGCCGGTATGCAAGCTGGTAACCCTCTCATCCATGAGATTGAGTACGAAGGCCTCATGCTTGCCGACGAAATTATTGCTGTTTCTGAATCTACTAAACGTATTATTCACCAGAAATACAAAATACCGCTTAATAAAATCAAAGTTATTTATAATTCCCTCGATGAAGATTATCGAAATTCTGACTATCATTTTGATTCTGATGCTTACAATTATGTCAAAAAACTCAAATCCGACGGCTTTACTATAATTTCTACAGTCGGTCGTTTTACCATACAAAAAGGTTTACATAATTTAATGCACGCTGCCGCGCTAGCTATTTCTAAAAACCCTAACCTGTTATTTGTTCTCGCTGGTAATGGTGAACAAAAAAATGAACTAATTAGTCTCTCCGCCGAACTCGGCATTGCTAAAAATATAGTTTTTACTGGCTTTATACGGGGCCAAAAGCTCCGTGATATTTATGCTATTTCCGATATTTTTGTCATGAGCTCAATATCTGAACCCTTTGGACTTACCGCACTTGAAGCTGCTCACCATGGTGATGCACTAATCTTAACTAACCAATCCGGAGTTTCAGAAATTATCTGGTCTGCCATGAAATACGATTTTTGGGACGAGCAGAAACTAGCAGATCAAATTCTTTCCATTGCCGCTCATCCTACCCTACGCCAAAGCTTGCAAAACAACATTAAAAACGAATACGCCAAAATCTCTTGGCAAAAAGTTGCTAAAAAATGCCTCAAGGTTTATAATAATGTTAAACATAAGAGTAATTTTTAGATGCGCGCGATTTGCCTATATTTACATATTCATCAGCCAATTCGTTATCGCGAATATTCTATTTTTAATGTTTCAAATGATTCGAACTATTTTAACGATAATTTTAATGGACGACAATCCAATGAGCGTATTTTTAAAAAAGTTGCCGAAAAAAGTTATCGCCCAATGCTTAAATTACTAGAAGAAAATATGTCAAAATTCCCAGATTTTAAAGTTTCTTTTTCTATCACCGGTACATGGCTAGAACAAGCCGAAAAATGGGCACCAGAATTAATCGCCCAAATTAAACGTATGGTTAGTCGCGGCCAAGTTGAAATTGTAAGTGAAACTTACTATCACTCTCTCGCTTTTTTCTACAATATGGACGAATTCAACGCTCAAGTGGAAAAACACAAGAAAAAAATCCAGCAATTATTTGGCGTTACACCACAAGTTTTTCGTAATACCGAGCTCGCCTATAATGACAGCTTAGCTCATTGGGCCGAAAACGCAGGATACAAAGGTATTTTAGCTGAAGGTTGGGATAAAATCCTCAACTGGCGTAGCCCAAACCATGTTTATCGCCCTGGTAATTGCCAAAATCTTAAACTTCTACTTAAAAATTACCGACTATCAGACGACATTGCTTTCCGTTTTTCCGATAGGAAATGGAAAGAATGGCCACTTACCGTACCAAAATATCAAAGTTGGATAAACCATGACTGTCTTCGCGGTAGCTTAATCAACTTATTTATGGATTTCGAAACTTTTGGAGAACATCAATGGCGCGACACTGGCATTTTCGATTTTATGAATCAATTTATCACCAATTGGCTCAGCGAATACGAAAATAAATTTATTACTGTCTCTGAAGCCTGTAATTTTGAGCCGCCAGTTGACCAAATTTCTATGCCAGAAACCATCACCTGGGCCGACACGGAGCGTGATTTGTCTGCTTGGCTTTCTAATCCTATGCAAACTTCCGCTATGCAAGATTTGTTTAATTTGCGTACCGAAATTATAAAGACTAATGACGAATCCCTAATTGCCGATTGGCGTCGCCTCACCACTTCAGACCACCCATATTCCATGTGTACTAAATACTGGAATGATGGTGATGTTCACGCATATTTTTCTGCTTATTCTTCGCCTTACGACTCTTTTATGTATTTTATGAACGTTTTACGCGACATAGAGTATCGCGCCCAAACAATCAACGAACAGCTCAAATAAAAAATATCCCCTTATATGGGATATTTTTAGCGTTTCTTTTCTTTGACTTCGTTACGACCAAGGTTTTTCTTGGTTTCTACGAACAGAACATGCTTACGCAAGGTCGGATCATATTTCTTAAGCGAAAGTTTATCTGGAGTATTCATAGTATTTTTCTTCGTATAGTAAGCACGAATGCCAGATTCTTCAGAAACTAGACCAACCAATTTTCTCTTAGTATTATTCTTTTTTGCCATAATTACACTAAGTTTATCACATTTGCGTAAAAAAGGCAAGGCTTCGCCTTGCCATAGTAAAAAACACGGAGGAGAGACCTACAGATAGTAAAACTTTTTGTTGCTGAACTGCTAAAAAGCGTACATTTTTAGGAGGTGTTTACACCTACAGGTATCCCCTACGGTTTTAACTAAAACGACGACTACCTAAAACTGGTTTAGATGATATTTTAGATAGTCTTCAACAGTCATCCCATGGTAAAGAGCCTCTTTTCTAATAGTCTCACTATTAGGATCAACTTTATAGCCATTCTTGCGAGCAGCTAAAGCTGATTCGTGGACTCTATTGTAATCTTCGGCATTTTCGGAAAACGCCGTTTTCGTATCTAAGGATCCGTTGCTTTTAAACCCAAATAGACTCAATCATCTCACCCCCTTTAGATAGTCTTCTAAGCTACAAATCACCAAGGCCAAACAGTCTCGGTGATCGTAAACCTTATTTTATTATAATTTCTGTTTTTTCGCAAGCAAAAGCCCTATAAAATTTTTAATATCCTTAAGCGCCAAACTTTCATCCTTTGCTACGAACAATTCTGGGTCATCTATAAATTCCAAAGAATGAACCATCTCATACACTGTCTGAATCAGCATCAAAAGCTCTTTTTCATCATCTTCATTAAACTCATAAACTTTATCGTAAACCTCATTGTCATTATCTGGCGTCACAAACAAAATATGTGCCTTCTCAACTTTGTAATTCTTATAAGTCGGCGAATTATTGAGCAGCAACTTGTAAAATCCTAACTGCAACATATATTTATACAAAGTCGCATGCGAACGCCACTTCTCTTTATGATAGCCACTAGTTTTAAAATCAAAAATTTCAATCGTTTTATTTTTTTCGTCAATCAAAATATGGTCAATTTTACCAGTCACTGGTACGCCTTCAATTGATAATTTCTCAACCCCTAGATCTACTTCAGCTTTACCAACCCGTAAAATATCTTCAAATTTATCTAGCGCGATTAGCAAATTTCTCGGGCCGACTTCGCGAATTTTTTGTGTAATTTCTATCGATAAGTCTTTTTTCTCGAGCTCCGCCAGGAAAAACTCTTCTGCCCGCTCCGCTGTTAGCCCTCTATTTGTTACAGCTTCAAAAGTTTTATGAATCAAATCACCCATTGCCATTGACTCAGTCTCAGGTTCTCTCGGCGCCTGCAAAATCCGTGACTTAAAAAACTCCTCTGGTCCGGCATAGACTATGTCTATAAACGATGTAAGCGCCGTCGCCGACATTCGCCATCCATCCACACGTTCTCTATAAACCGCCCGCATGTCAGGAGCAGGTTTGATATACGGCGTAAGCCATTTCTTGAGAGAATTCTGCTGGACTTTTGTGTCTATCACCTCGTAATGTGTAAAAATTTCCTGGTTCGGTATCAGTGGGGAAAATACTTTATCTTCAAACAAATATTCATTAAAATATTCTAGTCTTTCCGGAGTTTTTTCCTTAAAATCATGCAAAGAATTTGTGATATAGAGAGTATGCTTGGCTCGCGTCAAAGTTACATATAAAATCCTTAATTTTTCCCCGTCCGTAGTGCCAGTATGCCTAATCTGCGTCAGATTCTTCGGCAAGCTCAACATGTTATTATTACCTTTACCTTTTCCCCAAGCCATATGATCCGCCGAAATCATAAAAACATACTCAAATTCCAAGCCTTTCGCCTTATGCGCTGTTAAAATCTGCACCGCATCATCCGCATCCTTATACGGCGAAGTAGTATTTAAGGGCATTTCCGCCGATTCATAATCACTAACCATTTCTATTAAATCCGCTAGCTTCAAGCTTTTCTCACCAAAATGTTTCACCATCTTTCCCTTTAAGCTCGCCAAATTCTCGTAAAAATGGAACCTATCATAATCGCTCATTTCTATCGTTTCGAATCTTTCCGCAAAATCATTTAAAATTACCTCAATTGGCTCATTAAACGATTTTGCTACAATTTCAAGAAACCACTCTGCCACCCCTGTAATTTCGGAATTTTCACACGCGCTCATTACATCAAAAACTGACTTTTTATCACGTTTCGCCTTATCTATAATTTTTATCATCTCAATAACTGGCAAATGTAAACATGGATAAGTGAAAACTTCTAAAAGCGGCACTGTATTTTGTTTATTGTTAGCAATTTCATAAACAAACTGTGCCATCATCAGAATTTGGTGAATTTTTTCGTCCTCAAATAAATTATCGCGCTTTTCATAGGCGATTTTTATCTCTGGCTTTGCCTTAAGATATGGCAAAAGCGGCATAAAATATTTAGTCTTATACGAGATAATCGCGATTTGGCTCTGGTTTACTCCCTGTTTAATCAATCTTGCAATTTCTTCCGCGATAAAACTATACTCCATATCTGAAGACAAAAATTCATGACGATAAATCTGAGATTTCACCGGATTTTCCCTATGTGCCACTAACTCCTTATCCGCAAAACGATCTGGCGCTTGATTGATGATTTCTCGCGAAAAATCCAAAATTTCTTGCGTGCTACGATAGTTTTCCACAAGCGGCACCACTTTTGCATCGTAATGCTCCTGAAAATCCACCAAGTTCGTCGAAAGTGCCCCCTGAAACTCATAAATTGCTTGATCGTCATCACCCACTGCCATAACTAGCGGCCTTTCGTAATCTGTCAACTCTTTGATTATTGCAAATTGCGACGGATTTGTGTCTTGAAACTCATCCAATAGAATAAATTGGTAACGCTCTGACAAAGTAGCTTTAAAGCCCTTGTCTTTTTGCAAAATTTTTAACGCCTCTTCAATCATGTCATCATAGTCAAACAAGCCATTTTCTAGCAAAAATTCATCATATTTTGCCATTACATTGGCGATACTTAGTAATTTTTTATTCGCTACACGATCTTTCAAACGATAATTGCCATGCTCATCTTTTTCAAAATATTTATCCTTCCAATCCGACAAAGGTTTGATTTTTTTATCGGTCGCCGCCTCTGTTATCGCCTCATTTAAACTACGCGCTAACTCGCCGATTGAACGTTCTACGTTTTTTAAAATAGCTCCGTCGTTTTGATGATTTTTTAGAATCTCATAAATCGGTCGATATGCACGCTCGTATGATTCTTCAAATTTTCTCGGTACCACATTCTTAAGTAAAGGCGAAATTGCCTCCGATAAAACCTTAGAATCTTCGATATTTTTTTCGCCAATTACCCTTAAATCTGCCGCTGTTAAACCTGCCGATTTCGCTGAGGATATCACCGAAATAATATCCTTTACTGGATCCCCCCTTAAAATATCACTACCGTGTAGTTTATTTTGAATATTTTTCACAATCTTAAATTGAGTCACTTCATCTATCGAAGATTCTAAATTCCGATTAAAATCCTCAGAATAATTCTTGTATTCCGCCAAAATTTCCGACCCAAAAGCATGATAAGTGCTAATATGCACCTTAGTGCCATCATTCCCGATGATACTCTTAAGCCGCTCATGCATATTCTTAGCGCCACTTTCCGTAAAAGTCATACATAAAATATTTCCTGGATTTGTATCTGTATTCCTTAAAATATAAGCCACTTTTTCACTCAGAAGTTGGGTTTTTCCAGTTCCAGGTCCCGCCAAAACCAAAAGCGGCCCTTCCAAATATTCTACCGCTTCTTTTTGTTTTGCATTTAACCCCATCTAAATTTCCCCTATTAACTTCACCGACTCACTCTCTGGTAATTCTTCCACATCCTTTAATTTACGTTCGATCTGGCGAGAGGTAGTTTTAGCCGATTCGATTTTATTCGCCGATTCCTGTAATTTTTTCTGCACTCCCTCAAGAAGCTCACTAAATTTACTAAACTGTGTCTTAACCGCCCCTAGGGTTTGCCACACCTCCGCCGAGCGCTTCTCAATTGCCACCGTTCTAAAGCCCATGAGAAGTCCAGACAGCATTACAGGTAACGTCGACGGCGAAGCAATCGTAATATTAAACTTTTTTCGAATCTCATCAGATAATCCAGGGATTCGGATAATCTCCGCATACAAAGATTCTGTCGGCACAAACATAATTCCAAAATCCGTAGTTTTTGGCGGGTCGATATATTTTGTCGAAATTTTTTTCGCTTGTTCTTTCACGTCATTACCTAAAGCTTTTTGATAAGTTTGAATTTCCGCCTTATCACCATTATCATAAGCCGCAATTAAGCGCGAATAATTTTCTACTGGGAACTTCGAATCAATCGGCAAGTACACATCGGTTTCTTTCCCGGGCATTTTTACCGCAAATTCCACACGGTCATTCGAGCCATGTTTTGTAATCACATTTTCCTCATATTGTGATTTATTGAGCGTATCCTCAATGATCGCGCCAAGTTGCACTTCGCCATAAATTCCACGAGTTTTTACGCCCTCCATTACCTTTTTTAAATCTCCCACCCCTGTAGCTAAATTCTTCATTTCACCCAAACCTTGATAAACCTGTGTAAGTTGTGCCGAAATAGATTTAAAACTTTCATTAAACCGCTTTTCTACCGATGATTTTAATTTCTCATCCACTGTTTCCCGCATCTCCTCCAACTTTTTCTCATTACCATTTTGTAAGCGCTCCAAATTATCCGCAATTTCCTTACGATTTTCGCGAAAATTCCGATCAATTGCCGGGTTAATCTTACCGATTTCCCCCTCCATACGAATTAATCGTTCCTCTAATAATTTAAAATCTGCCGAATTTTTACCACCAGCAGATTTTTTTAACATCAAAATCACTCCAATTAATAATAAAATTATAAGAACCCCTATTACACCTAAAAATACTTCCATAAAAAAATTATACCATATTCGCAATTTCTATGGTATAATAATCTCACGCCGTGATAGCTCAGCTGGTAGAGCAGCCGCCTTGTAAGCGGCAGGTCGTCGGTTCAAGCCCGACTCACGGCTCCAGATTAAATTTTATGAAAGAAAAAATTCCAGAATTTATTCTGGAATTTTTGATTGAATAGAAATTTAATAGGCAACTCTAGTTACCGTAGATTTTGCACTAGCAAAATCCTAGAGCTGTGAGCTAGCGAGAGCTTTGGCTCGAGCGTCCTCACGGCTCCACGAACGAAAATAAAACTCTAATTTATGCCATACCTAATTTTTTAATTCTACTTATCTTTCAAATTAATAAAATCCATATCAAAAGTATTTGAGATTACATTAAGTAATTCAGGCTTATTTGTCATGTTGGTATACCTCATCCTCATATTATCCTCAGTTATCTCATAGTCCGGTTTCGTACAT
>JAZLJU010000002.1:0-10261 GCA_045618065.1 Candidatus Nanosyncoccus sp. | reverse complement strand
CGTTTGATGGACCAATTGTAGGGGTGAGAATTGGTCGTGCAAATGGTGAATTTAAGGCGTTTTTGTCGCCTGAAGAGAGGGAAAAATCACCGCTTGATTTGGTGGTGGCTTGTAAAGACGGAAAAGTAATGATGGTGGAAGCTGGTGCGAAAGAAGTGCCGGAGGAAACTATTATTGAAGCGATGCATTGGGCGGTGGAAAACGTGAAGCCGGTGTTGGATTTACAGAGAGAATTAGCTGGAAAAGTTGATACTAAAGAGCAAGAGTTTGAGCTAGTTTTACCGGATGAAGCGATTATGCAAGAGGTGGTTGACTGGACAGCGGATAAATTTGGTAATAAAGTACGCGGGAACGTGATGGAGCGCGCGCAGATTTTGGATGATATTAAATATGCGATGCATGATGAATTTGCTTTGTCTAAGGGACAGGGCGAGACGGATAATGAAAAGGTGGAATGGTATGATGAGAATTTGCGTGATGTGTATGACCAAGCGTTTGAACTTGCTGTACATAAAGAGGTGCGTCGTGGAATTGTGGAGGATGGCGTAAGGCCAGATGGGCGTAAATTGGATGAAGTGAGACCATTAAGTTCGCAAGTGTCGATTTTGCCGAGAACGCACGGCTCATCGCTATTTACGCGTGGGGTGACACAGGCGATGAACATTGTGACGCTTGCGCCTTTGAGTTATGCGCAAGAGGTGGATACGATGGAAGTGACGGATGGTGAGCGCCGCTATATGCATCATTATAATGCGCCGTCTTATACGGTGGGTGAGCCTGGCAGAATTGGTTCGCCTGGGCGTAGGGAGATTGGACATGGTTATTTGGCGGAAAGAGCTTTGATTCCGGTGTTGCCGGATGAAGAGGAATTCCCTTATGCAATTCGTTCGGTGACGGAGATTATGTCGCAAAATGGTTCGACTTCGATGGCGGCGACTTGTTCGAGTTGTTTGGCACTTATGGATGCTGGCGTGCCGATTAAGAAGCCAGTTTCTGGCGTGGCGATGGGACTGATGGTAGATGTGCCGAAGGGTGCTGAAATCGTAGCTAGCGATATTGATAAGGCGTATGTTTTAACGGATTTGATGGATGCGGAAGATTTTGCGGGTGATATGGATTTTAAGGTGACGGGAACGGTGGATGGCGTGACGGCGCTGCAGATGGACATGAAGGTGCATGGTTTGCCGGTGGAAATTATGGAGAAGGCGTTGAAACAATCGCATAATGGCAGGATGCATATTTTGGAGCACATGCTTTCGGTGATTGACAAGCCACGAGCAGAGATTTCGAAATATGCGCCGCAAATTGAGAAATTGATGATTAATCCTGAAAAAATTGGCGCGGTGATTGGTAAAGGTGGTGAGATGATTAATAAAATTACTACTGAAACTGGGGCTGAAATTGATATTAAAGAAGACGGCCTAGTGACGATTGCCGGAAATGACCCAGAAAAAATTAAAAAGGCGCTGGATTGGGTGAAATCTTTGACCGAGGAGCCGGAAGTGGGAAAAATTTACGAAGGAACAGTGGTGGCGATTAAAGATTTTGGAGCGTTTGTGAATATTTTGCCTGGAATTGATGGAATGCTTCATATCTCGCAGATTTCAGAGAAGAGATTGAAATCTGTGGAAGAGGTTTTGCATATGGGCGACAAGGTGAAAGTACGTTTGGTGGCGATTGATCATGGCAAATTGTCGCTTTCGATGAAGGATTTGGGGTAGTCTATCTAGATTTGCAAAAATCCCCTTTATATTTTAAAAAAGGGGATTTTTTGATATAATATATGTATGGATACAGGGAAGATTCGGAATTTTTGTATTATTGCGCATATTGACCATGGTAAGTCGACGATTGCGGATCGGATGATGGAGATTACTGGGACGGTGGAGAAGCGCGAGATGAAGTCGCAGCTTCTGGATTCGATGGATCTGGAGCGCGAAAAGGGTATTACGATTAAGTTGGCGCCGGTGACGATGAAGTGGAAGGGTTATACTCTAAATCTGATTGATACGCCTGGACACGTGGACTTTTCGTATGAAGTGTCTAGGAGTTTGCAGGCGGTAGAAACGGCGGTTTTGGTGGTAGATGCGACGCAGGGAATTCAGGCGCAAACTTTGGCGAATGTTTATTTGGCGCTTGAGCAGGATTTGACGATTATTCCAGTGATAAATAAAGTTGATTTGCCGGCGGCGGATGTGGAAAAAGTTTCGGCGGAAATTGTGAATCTTTTGGGATGCGATAAAGATGAGATTATTCCAGTTTCGGGAAAAACTGGGTTAAATGTGGACAAAATATTAGATGCTGTAGTAGCTAAAACTGCTCTTTCTTCAGCTGGACCTGAATTTAATAATCGTGCATTGATTTTTGATTCATATTTTGATGATTATCGGGGAGTGGTTTTATATGTACGGATTTTTGAAGGTGAAATTAAGAAAAACTCTGAGATTTTGATGATGGCGGCTGAAACGAAAGGTTTGGCGCTAGAAGTGGGGGTTTTGACGCCGAAAATGACGCCAAAAGATACTCTTACAGCTGGAGAAATTGGTTATATTGTGACAAATTTGAAAACTACGCGTGAGGCAAAAGTGGGCGATACAGTGACGATTGCAAAAAATCCGGCGAGCGAGCCTTTGCCTGGCTATAAAAATGTGTTGCCTTTTGTGTATGCTGGGTTTTTCCCGGTTTCGAATGATCAGTATAAAGATTTGAAAGAAGCGATTGAAAAATTGGCTTTGTCTGATTCGGCTTTGAAATTTGAACCAGAAAATTCTCCGGTTTTGGGATTTGGTCTTAGAATTGGATTTTTAGGACTTCTTCATATGGATATCATTCGTGAGAGGTTGGAGCGAGAATTTGGACTAGATTTGATTGTGACGAATCCGTCGACAAATTATGAAGTAGTGATGAATAATGGTGAGTTGCGTGAAATAAAATCAGCGGCGGACTTACCGGATGTATCGGAAGTGGCGGAAATTCGTGAACCTTGGGTAAAGGGTGAAATTATTTTGCCAAAAGAGATGATTGGTAATGTGCTGAATTTGATAAATGAAAAACGCGGACATCAGACTAACTTGAGTTATATTGAAGAGCGAGCGGTGATTGATTTTGAGGCGCCGATGGCGAATTTACTTACGGATTTTTATGACCAGTTGAAATCGGCGACTAGTGGATATGCTTCGTTTAATTATGAACTTAATGGATATCGTGCGGAAGATTTGGTGCGAGTGGATTTTTTGGTGGCTGGGCATAGGTTGGATGCGTTGTCGGTAATGGCGCATAGAAGTGAAGCAGATAGAATTGGGCGTGAGGTGACGAAAAAGTTAAAAGAAGTGATTCCGCGGCAAAATTATGAAGTGGCGCTTCAGGCGGCGATTGGGGCGAGAATTATTGCGCGTGAAACAATTGGTGCATATCGTAAAGATGTAACGGTAAAAATTCATACCGGCGATAGGGATAGAAAGGCTAAACTTTTGGAAAAACAGAAACGTGGTAAGGCGCGAATGAAGAGATTCGGCAAAGTTGATATTCCAAGCGAGGCTTTTACGGTGATGTTGAAACGTGATTAGCGGAATGTGTTATAATATTAAATATGAAGCGATTTTTGGTGCTAACTTTAATAGTTATATGCAGTTTGATTTCTATGCCGGTAAGTGCAATTTCGGAGAATCAAAAGAGTGTGATTGTTGATAAATGTGATTCGATAAAAAATAGTTTAAAGCAAGTACAAAAAGATGATGCAAGGGTTAGGATTGCACTGGGTGGTAGATATGAAGCAATTTTGACTAACTTTATTACTCCACTCAATGTGAGATTGGTGGAAAATGGTTTATCGAGTGCGGATTTGGTGGAGAATCAGAATGATTTTTCGGATTCAAAAGCGCTTTTTAATAATGACTACATAAAATATCAGCAAGAATTAGAAGATCTAATTGCGTTGGATTGCAAAGGTAAGCCGGAAGATTTTTATAATAAGTTAGAAAAAGTGAGACAAAAGCGTAAAATTATAAAACAAGATGCGCTTAAGATTAGGAGTTTGCTTACAAGGCATGTAAATCTAGTAACTAAAATTGAGGGTGAAGTATGAAATCAGATAAGCATCGTGGCGGAAGAAATTTATTGATTTTAGGAATAAGTTCAATTTTGGTGGCGCTCATAACTACTGGTGTGAGTTTGGCGGTTTACCATAATTCTGGAGATATTTATTTGGATCGTTCAAGACCTGGATTTTTGCCAGATGAAGATGAGGCGGAGCAAGAGATTAAGGATGAAGAACAATTGAAATATACTTTTGATAAGAATGGAGAAATCACGATTGATGTTTTGAATGAATATTTAAAAGAGATTAAAACTGATATTAACGCGATAGATGCGAATGGAGACGTATTCGGTGATAAAATTTTATCAAATGATGAGTTAGGAATTCCGAAGGAGTGAGTTAAATAAGCGAGTTCTTGATTTTTCGTTTAAAAGGGCTTATACTTGAAGAGAGGTTACATGAAGAAAAAACAATCTAAGTCAATGATTTTTGGAATAACTGCTTCGGCGGTGTTGATGTTTGCGACTGGTTTGGCGATTTTTGGGTTGAATAGCACGATTAATGAAGTAAACAATGTAATGATTTCAAAAACTCCAGAAGCGATTTTGGCTAGTGCTGGTGTATCTGATGAAAAAGATGTGTTTTTGTCGGTAAATTATTTTGACCAAAAATCTGATGAATGTGTGAATTTATATAATGGTGATAAAAATGCTCTTCAAGCGAGACAATTTGAATGGTCGGAATGTAGATATTATAAAAAGGAATTAGAACAAGGGTTAGTAAAATTTGAATTGAATAATGAAAAATTGCCAGAGGGTATAAGTGGTAATTTGTTGCCAAACCGAGGTATGGGAAATCTTGCGCGATGGTTTGAAGAAGTGGAAGGAAAAAGTAAAAATTATGTAGGTTCTTTGAAGTTAAATTATCAGAACGAAGGTGCGGTATTTAATTTTAGCCAGAAAAAATTCTATCCTTTAGATGAAGTTGATTTTAGTAAGAGTGATACAGTAAATAAAGATGGTCATAACCATTTATTTACAATGAATTTTGCGATTCCATTTACGGCGTTGCTTAGTGGTGAAGAAAATTTTGAAATTGAGGCAGATGATGACACATTTGTATTTTTGGATGATAAATTGATTCTAGATATGGGCGGAATACACGATGCTATGGTCGGTAGATTTATAATTCATGGTGATGGTGAGGTATATGTTTCAGTGGACGATGAAAATTTTGCTTATTCTGGAATAACAATTGAGAGTGGTAGTGCACAAAACATAAGAATTTTTCACGCAGATAGAGATTCGGATAATTCGATTTTTAGCGTGAAGACCACGAAGATGAACTTGAATGTAACTGACTCGAAATTAGCAAATCGTCAAGAAGATGGATTGCAAATTGCTTATGACCCGACTGATCCAACTTACGTAGCGCCTCTTGGCGAAACTTCGGTGACTGAGCCGGATAATACAAAAAGTTATGTTATTATAGCAACGATTGAAAGTGTGATGGTGCTGACTTTTGCAATGTTACTTTTAATGTCGGTGCGAAATTTAGTTAAACGTGGAATGAAAAAATAATTATTTTTTGGGTTTGCCAATATTGGCTGGACGACCATATTCTGGAATGATGATTTTGGCTCTTTTGCCGTGGTGAGTTTTTAGTGGAATGTTTAATTCTTGTGCGAGCGTGTTGACTACGGTGGCGCCAATGCGTAGACCAGTAAAAGAACTTGGCCCAGACATGAAAGTAATTTCAGTGATGTTTTTGAAATCGGCGTGATTTTCGGCGAGTTTATCGTGCAGGAATTGCAAAAGTTTTTCGGCCAAGTCATTACCAAATTCGTGCTCGTAAGTTTTGTCATCTAATTTTAAAATTGTGGTGGGGGTGGAAGTATCAAGGTATAGGTTCATATATTCATTATATCATGAAATAACTTCGATGTTGCGGCCGTTATCGGTGTAACCAATTTTAATTTTGAGACGGTCTTTAGGTAGAATGTTAGCAATGGAATTACCCCATTCAATAATAACGATATTGTTAGAATTATTTAAATTTTCTGATAAATCTTCGGTCATAAGGCCTGGGTCATTTAGGCGATAAAAATCGTAATGAACTAGATGGCCGCCAGTAGGGAGAGCGTAAGATTTGGAAATAGTGAAGCTAGGGCTAGTGATAGGTTCTTTGATTTTGAGCCCTTCGGCAAGACCGCGGACAAAAGTAGTTTTACCGGCACCAACATCACCAATAAGCTCAATAATTTGTGGAGTTTTGAGGTTTTTGGCGAAGTTTTTGCCGTAATTTAGCATTTCTTGCTCTGAACTAATAATCATAGTATAATTATAACATGATTTATATATCTGGAATATCTGGGACTGGCATGGGACCGTTGGCTTTGATGGCAAAAAGTGCTGGAATTGAAGTTTGTGGATCGGATTTGTACGAGGGGGCAATTTATCCGGAATTGGAAGAAGCTGAAATAGAAGTAAAAATTGGTAAACAAGACGGGGAATTTTTGCAGAAAAAGTTGAGAGAAGGGGTGGATTGGTTTGTGTATACTTCGGCTCTGCCGGAAGATCATGCGGAGCTTGTGCTTGCGAAAAAATCTGGAATAAAATGCACTAAAAGAGATGATTTGACGGCATTTTTGGTAGAAAAATTGGGGCTAAAAATGTTGGCGGTGGCGGGGACACATGGGAAAACTACTACAACTTCGATGATTATATGGGCGTCGATTAAGTTGGGTTTGCCAGTTGCGTATATTGTGGGGACAACTTTGGGGTTTGCCACGAGTGGAGCTTATCATAGTGATGATAAGTATTTTATTTATGAAGCGGATGAATATGATCGAAATTTTTTGAAATTTCATCCGTGGACGGCACTTATAACTTGTGTAAGTTATGACCATGCGGATATTTATAAAACGCCGGAAGATTATAAGAATGCATTTTTGCAATTTGAGTCGCAGAGTGAGAAAGTTGTAAAAAACGGTGAGATTGATGATAATATTTTTGACAAAATTGCCGGTAAAGTTAGGAGAGAAGATGCGAGTTTGGCGATGGCTGGGATTTTGGCGATTTGTGAAGATTTGAAGTTGCAGGGAAAGAGCGTACCGGAAAAAGAAAAAATTGTGAGAGTTTTGAATGAATTCCCTGGTGTGGGGCGAAGATTTGAAAAATTGGCGGACGGAGTTTATACAGATTATGCACATCATCCGGAAGAGATTTTGGCGGTTCTAGATGTGGCACGCGAGGAAGCCGAGTTAAAAGGTAAAAATGGTGTAGTAGTGGTGTATCAGCCGCATCAGAATATTCGGCAACATGAGGTAAGAGATGAATATAAGGAAGTTTTCCGTGATGTGGATAAGATTTTTTGGTTGCCGACGTTTTTAAGTCGTGAAGATCCGAATTTGCCGATACTTACTCCAGAAGATTTTGCGCGTGATATAGAAAATGCCGAAGCTGCGGAGATGGATAATGACTTAGTGGAACAATTGCGAGAATATGTGCAAAAAAATTATTTAATAATTTTGATGTCTGCAGGAACTGCGGATGAATGGTTGAGAGAAAATTTAGGTGAAATTGTTGAAAATTGATTGTGGTTGTGCTAATATGAAAGTATGAAAAGGGTTTGGGAAAAATTAAGCAGTAATAAATTAGCTATGATTTTGGCTATTTTTTGCATTATAGCCGTTGGCTTGTCTATTACTTTAAGTATTAAACTTTATCAGCAAAATTTACAATTGTCTTACGTTAAACAATTTAGTAGTATGCAAAATTCTGAAGGAGATGATGTTGACGTAAACGATAAAATTTCTGCATATCAAACTGCTATTGACGCCGTTAAAGATGTAGATCCAAAAATTGCTATTGAAATTTATCAAGCTCGTGTTTCTTATTTGATGGGAATAGAAGATAATGTTGATTATAAAAATCAAATTTTTGCGGATCTTACTGTTATCGATGAATTTGAACAATCTACTGATTCTGCTGTAGATATGATAAATTATGCTAATTATTTTAATGATGAGGAACTTTCGGCACATTATACAGAGGTTTATAATAGTCGCCAAGAGTCAGAGGAAATAGATGTAAATGTGGAAGTACGAGGCTAGAAAATACGTTAGATTTTTTGTTGTTGGTATTTTTGTGGCACTTAGTTTTTTGTGCTGCGGGAATGTTAATGCCTCATCATACAGTGATTGTATAAATAAAAGTGGTGGAAGAGGAGACATTGATTCTGTTCAATGGGCCTGTGAGCAATATACCCCCTGGAACAGTAATGCAGCTTGTTCTCTTTGGATTGGTGGTAGTAAATCTCAAAGTACAACTATTGAGGTAAAGAAGCTAAGTGGTACAGAGACTGCTTATATGTATGGAATGTGTACCAGTGGTAGTTATGCCGCTAGAGATGTATATGTAAAAGAAGATAACGGGGCATTTAAAGATAACAATCTTGGAAACGTGAATCGTGGCACGTGGGGAAATCCAAAAAAGACACCTATTAAAATAAATATTGCGAAGTTTGTGGAAGGAGTTACTCCTAAACATAAATCTTCTGGGGATGCTTATGTCCGTAATGTGTTAATTCACCGTTGTTTTATTAGTACTAGCAGTTGTTCTTCTCAACATTCTAAAGTTACAGTTTTAGTAGCAAATTATACATTGACGGCTAAATTTAGAGATGAGAGTGGTAATAAGATAGCAGACGATAAAAAAGTAAAAGATATTTCTTATGGTGATACTGCTACGGTTTCAAATAGGAATATTGATGGCTATAAATTTTTAGAGTGGAGAAAATCCCAAAATGGAGAATCTTTAGGCACGGGTAGTGAGTATTCTAAGAAGATGACAGAAGACACGGTCGTGTATGCGATATACTGTAAAATTAATTCTGCAACTGGTGAGTGCGGTGGAACTCCTCCTCCTGATGACTCTTCTTGTGGGATATGGAAGCCAACCGCCGATTATAATACGAATCATACATCTACAATTTCGAGAGTAAAAAATACTACGCTTGGGACTAATTGGGAAGAAAGTGTTTACGCTAAACCAGAAGATGATATTTTTTGGAGACATTGCTATTATCCTGGGGTGCAAAAGGTAGCAAATGATGAAGCTACTAACAATCACAAAAGTTATGAAAAGAGCGATCACGTTGAATCTTATTCGTTGAGCAGATCTAAATTGCGAGAATTGATTAATCCTTGGCAAAATGAATATACGGTTAGTGCTAAAAATTTTGTTTCAGAAAGAGTTAATCCTAATGCTTATGATTCATTTGAAGTCGGCGATGCTACTATAAGGACATATGATGATAATACGTATGCTGTGGAAAATAGTAAAGTTGGACTAAGTTTGGATGAAACAATGACAACTGGTACACCGATTTATGCGGCGACTACTAATAATAGGTCACATTCTTGGCCTTGTCATTTGGAAGAAGTAGGAAGAAGATGTACGAGTTATACTACGGACGAAAAAACTGGAGAAAAAACATGCGATAAGGATGAACCTGTCTATGATTATGTGGACACTTGTAGGCATTCGGAAGATTATATAAGTTATTCTTATGATAGAGGTCCAGCTAGTTCTACTGCTAGCGTAAAAGTGCCATATAATTTCCATAATAGAGCTAGGATGGTTGAAGATGAAGATACGATAGTTTATGCAGGCGAGACAAAATATATAGATTTTTCTTTGATAAATTTGCCAAAGGATAATGCTGTAACAGAGGGGACTTATGCTACCATAAGTAAAGCAAAGTGGAAGTTGAGGGTGTGTTACGGTAAGAACCTAAATGCGAATAGTAGTGTGTATGGTGAGTTCGAGGAGATGGATGAGGGTAGAGAAATGAATATAGAGAATGCTATTTGTATTGACGGTGATGAAATGCCTAGAGATTTAAATAGCTATAGTGATGCTGAAGGTGAAGATGAAGGTATGCATGAAAAAATAAATATACCAGATATAAACGCTGGATATGGTGTCTGTGTACAGTCTGCAGTCTGGCCGCAAAATAGCGGAGCAGATACAAATTGGCAAGATGTCGATGGCAATCATGCATGGTCATATTCTCCTAATATAGCATGCTACACTGTAGCCAAAAAACCAAGCATACAAGTGTGGGGCGGAAATGTATATGCACGGAAAGGTATAAATACGTCTGTTGCAGAAAAAGGGAATGTGGCTGGCCTAAATAGCTATATTGTATTTAATGGTTATG
>JAZLJU010000001.1:0-40725 GCA_045618065.1 Candidatus Nanosyncoccus sp. | reverse complement strand
GGCGTCACTACTAGTGAATCAAATAAATATATCCCAATCATCATCTCAATTGCGCTTGGTACTACATCTATCATCACGATAATAGCCGTAGTCTATGTATCTAAAAGAAGCTATACGACAGATCAGTAATACTAGAGGTATCTAACTATTTTTGCCAAAAAATGATATAATAATAAGTGGAAGATTTATTTCTTTGTAATTTAAGGGGGGTGGGAGAATGAAATTTACGGACCAGCAATTAATTGAGGGACTGCAAAATCTTTTTGAAGAATTAGGTAGAACGCCTAGAATGAAAGATGTTAAAAATTGCGATTATCTACCATATGTCGAGTATATAAAAAGGAGATTCGGGTCTTGGAACGGAGCTTTAAAAGCCGCTGGGCTTGAACCGAATTATCATACCGATTGTACAAAACGACAGATAATCAGGGATTTACAAATTTATGCTTCTCAACTAGGTAGAACACTAACGATAAGAGATTTAAAAAAATGCAAGTATTTACCAAGTCCTAGTACGGTGGTATTTATATTCGGATCTTGGAACAATGCCAAAGAAGCAGCTGGGCTCAAATGAGTACACTAAGACCACTAAGTGGTCTTTTTTATTTGTAGTATAAACACCCACTTGCGGTAAAAAGAAGAATAATGTATAATTATAACCATAATGGCGAAGGTAATATGTGTTACAAATCAAAAGGGCGGTGTAGGGAAGACCACCACAGCCGTAAATTTATGCTATTATCTCGCTAAAGATAAATTTAAAACTCTTCTCGTTGATTTTGACCCCCAGGGCAACGCCACTTCTGGTCTAGGGTTTGAAAAAACCGGTAAAACTCCCCTTGGTGTTACCATGACCGAAGTTGTTCTTGGTGCCAGTAATCTTTCTGCTGCTATTCGTCCCACTAAGTATAAAAATTTCGATTTGGCTCCTGCCACCCCAGAACTCGCCAATGCTGAAGTAGAACTTACCAATATGAATAAAAAGTTTACTCGCTTGCGCGACGCAATTAGATCAGTCGAAAAAAACTACGATTATATCATTATTGATCTTCCACCGTCTCTTTCACTCCTTACCGTTAATGGCATGATTTCTTCAAATTATCTGCTTCTCCCAGTTCAAACTGAATTTTACGCTCTAGAAGGTGTAGCACAGCTACTAGAATCGATGAAGCTTGTAACAAAACAAGCCAACCCTAATCTTAAACTACTTGGCGTAGTAGCTACTATGTACGACAAACGTACCAGTCTTTCTACCCAAGTATATGCCGAAATTCAGAAATACTTTAAAAACCTCACTTTTAAAACTACCATTCCGCGCAATGTACGCGTAGCCGAGGCCCCATCACATGGTGTTCCGGTTGGCGCCTACGACAAATTTAGTAAAGGCGCTAAAGCCTACAAAGAATTTACCAAAGAACTAGAAGAAAGGATAAAATAATGGCAGGATTAGGAAGAAGTTTTGAGAGTTTAATTCCTACTGAGCTTATTGATGATGAATTTGACCCCACCGCATCAGAAGATAAAAAAGAAAGTAAGCTAAAAGAACTCAAAATTAGCGAAATTGTTCGTGATGAAGACCAGCCACGCCGCGAATTTGACGAGTATGCTATAAATGCTCTCGCTGAATCTATTAAAGAACACGGTGTTTTACAACCAATTGTGGTTACTAAAGAAGAGGGTAAATACAAAATCGTTGCCGGTGAGCGTCGTTGGCGTGCTTCTAAACTTGCTGGTCTCGAAAAAATCCCTGCTATTATCCGCACTCTAGATAGCCAAAATCGTTTGGAAATTTCCGTTATCGAAAACGCTCAACGCGAAGATTTAAATGCCATTGAACTTGCTACCGCTTATGCTAAACTTTCTAGCCAGTTTAATATGAGTACTAAAGAAATCGCCAATAAAGTCGGTAAAGCCGAAATTACCATTCAGGGAACTATGCGCCTGCTTAACTTACCAGAAAAAGCTAAAAAAATTATGGTCAAAGAAAAACTCACCGAGGGTGTGATGCGCCCACTTGTTGCTTGCGATGAAGAAACCATCGACAAGATTTTGCCAAAAATTGTCAAAGAAGGCTGGACTGCTCGCCAAGTTGAGCGCTACCTCGCCAAAACTAAAAAGAAATCCAGCGCTAACGCTATTAAACGTCATGAACATATTAAAGATGAGGATGCTCTTACCGAAAAATATCACGTCACTACTCAAATTGTCGGTCGCAGCCTTACTTTCAAATGTAAAAGCAGCGCCGAGCTCAAAGAATTGATTAAGAAATTGAAATAATATTAGAACGTTCTAATCTTATCAAGTGGGAACAATCTCATCGAGACCGGCCCAATAATTCGGCAATAAGGAATTGTACCTAGTCCGTTACGCGAATCCCAAGAATTTGAACCTTCACGATTATCGCCCGAAACAAATAATTCGCCTTCTGGCACTACTACATCTACTTCGCCAGAAGTATATTCTTTTGGTCCATCATTTTCTGAAGCTCGCCAATCTGTATCGTAAACTGTACCTTCGGTTGCATCAGCACTAGGATAAATTGTCATTACGCCATCTTTCACTACTACATGTTCGCCAGGGAAGGCGATCACGCGCTTGATGATATATTGATCTGCGACATTTGAAGGCGCGTTGCAAGTCATCGGATGCTCCACCCCCTCTTCCTTATACTTAGCCACAGCTTCTTCATCTTCGTTCACAAAAACAATAATTTGTCCACGCTCCGGTACATATTCCTGTCCCATAAAATGCGCCCAAGATACCGCTGCACGATTCACAATTACACGGTCGTTATTATGCAAGGTGTTCTCCATGCTCCCACCTACCACATTATAAGAACGATAAATATAAGTGTTCAAAAACAAAGTGCCTAACACAATTGCCAACACGAAAGCTGCTAAACTTAACAAATCCTTAAGCAAGGGATGTCTTTGAAAAAATTTTGGCTCCATACAAATTCATTATACCACATTTCCATCTTATAGATGCTTTATTTTTTTAAGCTATATTTAATAAAATTTGCTATAATATAGTATATGGCAGATTATGTTCTAGCGCGAAAATCTCGCAACATTTTCAGTAGCATGATTCATGTTTTTTTGAATTTACTTTTAGGTGTAGGTGTAGTTTTGGTAACAGTTTTGTCAAATAGCCCAGTTCTAGGTATTATTTTAGTTCTTGCATCGAAATGGCGTATTTTTGCAGTGCGCGCGCGCTATCTAGCGCTTAATATCAAATCCAACCTCGCCGATTTAATCGTAGGTATCAGCGTAGTATTACTAGCTTATTTTGCTGGTCCAGAATTCTTACCAGTTGATTTTGTTTTAATGGCTTTCTATTCGATTTGGTTGCTTTTTATTAAACCACTTTCATCCGAAACCGCCGCTATGATTCAATCTCTAATTACCGCTTTTATTGGCACTACTGCTGCTGTCATCGCTACGTCTAATCTTAACACTATTGTTATTACACTGCTGGCATTTCTAATTGGCTACACCGCTAGTCGCCACATTTTATCTCAGACCGAAGATAAAGATTTCGTCCTTACTACCTTTATTTGTGGCTTAATTTTTGCCGAAATCGCTTGGCTTTGCCAATCGTGGTCCATAATTTATACTTTTGGCACTACTGGCATCAAAATTCCTCAACTTGCCATCATTCTTACAATTTTCCTATATGTTTATAACTACGCTCGTCAAACTATGATTAAATACCAAGACGATTTTCGTTTTCATCAAATTCTAGGTCCAGTTATTTTTGGCATTGTCTTAATTGGCATTATTGTATTAGGTTTTAGCAATCCAATATTTAATATTTAAAAAGGGAAGGATGAAATGGAACAAACAGAAAATAACAACGAAAATGCTTATGTTGAAATCGTGCCAACTGAAAATAAATCTCAAAATTCCAAGACCGCACTTATTATTTCGATCTGTGCGTTAATTCTTGGTGCTATTGGGCTTGGATTAGGTTGGTTAGCGTACAACAATTCTACTACGCCAATCACCTTTAACGGTTCCGGCACAGATGGGAATTCTACTAATTTTGCCGAGGGATCTATTGCTGATGTCGCTGATAAAGTCTCTGGTAGCGTAGTTTCTATCGTCACTTCTATCAAAACTACTGATTTCTTCGGCCAGAGTTCCGACTCTTCGGCCGCTGGCACCGGTGTCATTGTTTCTGGCGACGGATATATTTTAACTAACAAACATGTAATTTCTGGCGCTGATGATGTTTATGTCATTTCGGATGACGGTACTACTTATGAAGATGTCGATATTGTTGCTACTGATCCATTAAACGATATCGCATTTCTCAAAATTAAGGACGTTTCAAATCTTCCAGCTGCTACGCTTGGTGATTCTAAAACCATTAGTGTAGGCCAACAAGTAATCGCCATCGGTAACGCTCTTGGTGAATATCAAAACACTGTTACTTCTGGTATTATTTCTGGTACTGGTCGCTCAGTCACTGCCTCAGACGAAACTGGCTACAACACCGAAACCCTCACCGACATGATTCAAACCGACGCTGCAATTAACTCTGGTAATTCTGGCGGTCCACTTGTTAATGCTGCCGGTGAAGTTATCGGAATCAATACCGCTACTAGCACTGCCGCCGAGAATATGGGTTTTGCTATTCCGATTTCCAGCGTCAAAGGCATGTTGTCACAACTCTTAGAAACTGGCAAAGCCGAGCGCGCTTATCTCGGTGTTTATTCTGTCGAAATCACTCCAGAAGCTGCCAAAGCCTACAATTTACCAGTTAGCGCCGGCGCTTATCTTTATAGTTCTTCAGCTTATTCTGCCATTATCAAAGGTGGTCCTGCTGATAAATCTGGTCTCAAAGACAAAGACATCGTCACCGCCGTAAATGGCGTTAAAGTTGGTGCTAGCGGTTCGCTTTCTAATCTTATCGGTGAATATAAACCAGGCGACACCATCCAATTCACCGTCATAAGAGATGGCTCAGAAAAAGCTGTTAATGTTACCCTAGAAGGTTACACTAATAAGTAAAAACTAAAACAAACCCTCTGGTCTCGACAAGCTCGAGACCATTTTTCTCAGCTTCTTTGATAATCTGTCCATGCTGACAAGGATCGGCTTCTAAAATCAAATACTTAATTTTTCGTTCCGCCACTTGTTTTAGTAATTTATTTATTAATTTTAGCCCATTTTCATCTGCATAAAGCGCCAAATCTGGCTCGTGGTTCAAAGATTCTTTATCCAGCCAATCCCAATTTTTATCTACGTATGGCAAATTTGCCACCACTATATCAGGCGCAAAATCAATATCACCCATCAAATCAGATTTAATAAACTCTACTTCTGCATCTAAATTTTTCGCGTTTTCCTTTGCCACTTTAAGCGCCCGAGAAGAAACATCACTTGCAACCACGATAGCCTTTGGTAATTCTAATTTCAAAGTAACCGCAATACATCCAGACCCTGTCCCCACATCTAGAATTTGTAAATCCTCTGCGTCTATTGTCGCTTTGTTAGGCTTCACTCCAGGCAAATACGGTTTTCCCACTAAATTCAACACCGCATCAATCATCATTTCCGTCTCTGGGCGGGGAATTAAAACATCTCGGTTTACTATAAACTTTCGCCCATAAAAATCCTGCCAACCTTGTTTATACGCCTTTGGCAAGTTCTCGTTCATTTTTAGTTAACTCCAAAATCAAATCTTCAATATCACCATCCATCACCGCTGGAATATTCGAACGTGAATAATGAATTCTGTGATCCGTCACGCGGTCTTGCGGAAAGTTATAGGTTCGAATTTTTTCGCTTCTGTCCCCAGTGCCAATCAACGATTTACGCGCCTCAGAAGCATTCTTTAATTCTTCTTCTTTTTTCTTTTCAAGCAGTCTTGAGCGCAAAATATTCATCGCTTTTACTCTGTTTTGTCGTTGTGAACGCTCGTCTTGCATTGCTACCACAATCCCAGTAGGTAAGTGGGTGATTCGTACTGCCGAATCTGTTGTATTCACACCTTGTCCACCATGTCCGCCAGAGCGGTAAATATCAATTCTTAAATCTTCTGGTTTAATCTCTAAATCTTGCTCTGAGGCCTCAGGCAAAACCGCCACCGTCACCGTAGAAGTATGAATCCTACCTTGCGATTCTGTCACTGGAACTCTTTGTACACGGTGCACGCCACCCTCGAATTTCAGCTGCCCATAGGCATTATCACCAGTAATTTTAAAAATCACTTCTTTCATACCGCCGGCTTCGTTTTCGTTTTTGCTAATTAACTCAACTTTCAAATCGTGCCCCTCAGCATATTTTGAATACATGCGATACAACTCACCAGCAAATAAACTCGCCTCATCGCCACCAGCACCAGCTCGAATTTCTACAATCGCCGGCTTATCGTCTTCTGGGTCTTTCGGAACCAAAAGTTCTTCCAATTTTTCTTGAGCTTGCTCAATTTCTGACTTTAATCTCTCGATATCTTCTTTCGCAATTTCACCGAGTTCAGGATCATTTACTAAAGACTCCGCCTCTGTTAAACCTGTGGAAAAATGAACAATTTTTTTGTTCAACTCTAGAATTTCACGTAAAATCCCAGCTCTCTTCGCTTTTGCCGCAAATTCCGACGATACATAAGCCTCTGGACCCGCCAAAAATTCATCTAGCTCCTTTAGTTCATCTTTAATTTTATCTAAATCCATGATATAATTATACCACAACTTTGGGGATTTAGCTCAGCTGGCTAGAGCGTACGATTCACATTCGTAAGGTCACAGGTTCAAGCCCTGTAATCCCCACCATGAGATATAGAAGTATGTTTTTTACTGTTTTCCCCTGCAAATTGTCGCTATGACGCTTTTTTGTTTTTCTATTGAATTTTTTCTGGATTTGAGAACATCGTTTGAATTTTTTCTTGTACTTCGTCTATATGGAGATTGTAATCGCAGCTACCATGGCTAGAATAATTCCAAATTAACAAGGCGTAGTCATCAAACTGCTTTACTAGTCCATTTATTATGCGATCGTCTGGCCATGTTCCATCTTCTCTAGATACGTTAACCATAGAACAAGTTTGTATGTTATCATAATAAGCCGCTTGCGCACCTTGAAGTTCATCTGATTTGAGCATGGCAGTAAAACCAATCTCTGGCAATGTATAGCCAACATGGGCAGAATCATAGTCTACAGAATAACCATAATTAGTTAAATCGCTAGGAATATTAAATTTTAAACCCCATTCTGGAACATAGAAATATCCGTTTTCAATATATGGCCCCCCAGCAACATTTGAAAGTGCGATATCGCCATTTTCTAACACAATATTTTCTTTCTCCTCCAATTTAATTTTATCCGTTTGTAGATTTTTTATATCAGTATCTTTTTGCATATTTTGCCAAAGCTCAAATCCCCCAAAACTAATCCCAGCAACAGCTAAAATTGCTAGAGTAATAATTATTGGCATGTGTTTACATTTTTTTGGTGCCTCTGCAACTTGTATCGGGTTTAAACTTGGGCTTGCTTGATTAGGATTAACCATCTCTGGGTTCATATTTTAACTCCTTATTACTTATGGTTATTATAACATGATATCTGTTTTATTTTAGTAGATTCAACAACACATCATATTCTGGAGAGTAAGAATAAACTTCTTGTCCATCAACAAAAGTTTTGAGGACAGTAGTCAGTACAGATTTACCTGCAAGAGAGGTCAAAAGATTAGTATCAACAATGACAAAATCAGCTTTTTTACCAACTTCTATTGTGCCACGCATATCGTCTTGGTTCATCTGATAAGCACCATTAATCGTTAAAGCACGAAGCGCCTCATCACGAGACAATTGTTGCGAAGCATCTCGCAAAGTATCAGGGTTACCAAAAAAGGAACGAGAGATTCCAACGCTAAAACCGCCAAATGGCAGAGCAGAAGACCCAGGAGGATAATCGGTTGCATAGCTAATAATTGCACCTGCATCGGCGAGAGATTTGTAAGGATAAGCCTTTTCAGCACGTTCTTCGCCGAGCAATTTAGTTTCCATCGCGTATTGCTGTTCTGAAACACGGCTACCCCAAGACAAGTTAGCCGCCACAACTACACCGAGTTGTTCAAAGCGCGGAAAATCACTTTCCTTTACAGCTTCAAGATGGGTGATGACGCTATGGACATCAAGATTATCAGACTCTTTCTTAGCAGCCTCAATAGCATCCAGTGCTTTAGTTACTGCAGCATCACCAATAGCATGGAAATGAGCTACCATACCATTTTGGTTGCCCAGTTTTATACATTCAACTAAACGATTGAAACTTTCTTCATCTGGCCAACGGTCCATTCCATAAGTTTCAGGTGCATCCGCATAAGGTTCGGAGAAGAACGCGCCATGAGATTCTGCCACGCCATCCATAAAGAACTTCAAATCCGTCAGTTCAAACATGCCACCAGCAGATTCATTTTTATACTGGATAGCTTTTTCAACACTCGATATTGCATTTTCGTCATTGGGAATAGCCCAAGCTCCATGCACACGGAGAGACAATTTACCTTCCTTATCAAGTTCTTCATAAGCTTTATAAAAATTAGTATTAGCTTCATCTGGGTCAATAAATATCTCGACATAAGCAGTGTAGCCAAGCGCAGCATAATATTTTTGAGCCTCTAAAATGAATTCCTTATATTCTTCAACGCTATAGACTGACATAAGCGGCTTAGCATAAATACTAAGAACGGTTTCTTTCACCATTCCAACTGGCTCGCCATTTTGATCTTTTTTGATTTCACCGCCAATAGGATTCTCAGTATTTTTATTTATACCCGCCAAATCGAGCATAGCCGAATTAACCCAAGCAGAATGGGCATCGCTACTTCGCAAATAAATCGGCTTATCCTTAGAAATCGCATCAAGAATATCTTTAGTAGGGGTTTCATTCTCAAAAAGGTCATATTTCCAACCCATACCTAAATACATTTCATTGTCTGGATGTGCAGCGATGAATGCTTTAATTGCCTCAACATATTCATCAACTGAATTTAGTTTGCTTAGATCAAGTTGGTCTTTGGCGGTTTGAAAATCCATCGTTACGTGAGTATGCGTATCTGACATACCAGCTAAAACCATCCCATCAGTATATTCAAGAACTTCTGTTTCTTCGCCACGATATTTTTCGGCTCCGGCACGATCGCCGACATAAACAAATTGCCCATCATCAATCGCGGCGGCTTCGACCAAAACCCCATCACCAGTACTAGTATAAATGTTGCCATATACAATGGTATCCGCTGGGGTTTTATGGTTCAGAATCGATAGCAACGCATATACACCACCAGCTATAACTATAGCGGAAATGACGATTACTATTGAATATTTTTTAAAATTCTTATGCTTTTTCATAATTTAATTTTAGCACATTTTTATTTTTTGTGTTATAATGGTTATGTTTAAATGGGAGGCAAAATGAAAGAACAAAAAACCACTAAAAAAAGTCCTGCAGCAGTTACTATGTGCGTAGTTATTATGGTTTCCATGATAGCAATAATCGCGGCAGTTGTATTTTTTGCTATCAAAAAATACAACGAAATGACCATTGCTGATAGCAAGATGTATACTGCTCCTAAACAAATCGCACCATATTTATACGAAATGACTTTCAATGATTATGTAGTAGACGAAGAAAATACCACTACTAATGCTATGGAGGCTTTTGGGTGTTCTTCGGTTAGAAATGGCAACTTTTACGGTCGTAACTTTGACTACATCTTCAACGATTCACCAGAGTTTGTTGTTCATATGAAAGCAAACGGAAATCGCCACGCTTCACTCGGCATTGCTACTCATTTCGGTATGCGTGAAACGGCTCTTCTAGAGGGAAAATACGATAAACAGTTTGAACTAGTTCCAAACTTTACTCTTGATGGCATCAACGATGCTGGCGTGATTGCCTCTATTAACGTTGTTCCAGGCAAAGACGATATGACAGAATTAACTGGTACTAATCCAGAAGGCGAGCCTTTACATGCTGGTTTTGCTGTGCGCTATATTTTGGACAATGCTAATTCTGCCGATGAAGCCGTAGAGCTCCTTCAATCTCGAAATATGTATGGATCTGCTGTATCTGGTTTGTATCTCCATATTATGATTGCTGACCCAAACAAAACTTATGTTGTGGAGTTCATAGATAATAAATTGGTTGCCGAGGAAAAAACTGGTGATGACCAAATTATGACCAACTTTTATGTTAACCTTCCAGAGCTTACTGAACACGCTTCTGGTGTAGAGCGTTACCAAATCTTAAAAGAGAATTATAACGAAGGTAATTCTGTAGTCGGTATGCGAAGTCTTATGGCACGCGTCAAATACTCCAATGCCTATAACTATTCAAACAATATAGAATGGTATTCCGAGTCAATTCCGCAGTCAGTACTCAAAAATCCAAACTCTCCAGAATTTGCCGAATATCTTAAAAAATTTGACAACATTCGCAAAGATTATTGGAATTATATTACTAACGATGTGCGCAACCCTGCTAACCCTACATTTTGGCATACTACTCATAACTCTGTTTATGACATCGAAAACCGCACTCTTCGCGTAACTGTTCAAGAAAATTATTCAGATTACTTCGATTTCAGCTTAGAATAGTCTTTATTTAATGAATAAATGAGGCAAATTTAGAAAAAGTAAAATATCCTTTTTGAGGGACATAAGCGACAACGGAAGCTTACGCAGCGAGGAGCCCCGTAACGACGGGTGCGACGAAGCGTCCCGAAAAAATGGATGTTTTGCTTTTTATGGATTATATAATAATGCAATTTTTCCAAAAAAGCTCTTGCAAATCCATATTTAGTGTTATATACTTAGGTATAAGCACTAAATATGGTGTACCACATATAGCGCACCAAATATAGCGGTCATACATAAAAATTTGAACAAAAGGAGGTAAAAGATGTTCAAGCGAATTGTTAAACGTGATGGGAAAATTGTTAAATTTGACCCAGAAAAGGTCACTGAGGCTATCGCCAAGGCTGGTCTTGCGACGGAAGAATTTAAGGCAGATCGTGCTAAGACTCTTTCTAATAAGGTTTTAGAACGTGCCGAAGAAAAAATTACTTCTCGTACGCCAAACGTCGAACAAATCCAAGACATCGTCGAAGAAGTTTTAATGGAATCTAGCTTCAAAAAAACCGCTCGTGCATATATTAAATATCGTCAAGAACGTTCTCGCATCCGCGATGCTAAGTCCGATCTTATGATGATCTATCGTACTATTTCTCATGCCGATGCTTCCGAGGACTCTGATATTAAACGTTCCAATGCTAACGTCGATGGTGATTCTGCCATGGGCAAAATGCTTCAATTTGGCGCCGAGGGTTCAAAGGTCTTCGCTAAATCTTTACTTTTGAAGCCAGAAATTGCCGCCGCTCACGATAACGGCGACATTCATATTCACGATTTAGATTTTTACGCTACCGGTACACTTACTTGCTGTCAATCTGATCCATTCGTATTATTCGAAAACGGCGGCTTTAATACCGGTCATGGCCATCTTCGCACACCAAACTCTATCGGTTCTTATGGAGCACTTGCAGCAATCTTGCTCCAAGCTAACCAAAACGAGCAACATGGCGGCCAATCGATTCCTAATTTTGATTATGCCATGGCCCCGGGCGTTAATAAATCTTTCCGCAAGGCCCTCAAGAAAAATCTTGAAAAATACAATGATTTCACTGGTAAAAAAATCAGTCTAGCAGTTAAAGATGATATTAATTATGGTGACGATGATAAGTTAAAGAAAGCCAAATGGCCAAAAGAGGTTGTCAAAGCTTCTAATTCCGATGTTGAGCGCGAATCTTTACAGGCTATGGAGGGCTTTGTCCATAATCTAAATACTATGCATTCTCGTGCTGGCGCACAGGTGCCATTTACTTCTATTAACTTTGGTACTGATACTACTCCAGCTGGCCGTTTAGTTTCAAAATGTTTGCTTGAAGCTACCGAGAATGGCCTAGGAAAAGGCGAAACTCCGATTTTCCCAATCTCTATTTTCAAAGTCAAAGAGGGAATTAATTATAACCCAGAAGATCCAAATTATGATTTGTTCAAAAAATCTATGGAAGTTTCTGCTAAGCGTTTATTCCCGAACTTTTGTTTCATTGACGCGCCTTATAACCTTAAATACTATAAACCAGGTGATTATCGTACCGAAATTGCAACTATGGGTTGCCGTACACGCGTTTTCGCTTCAGTATTTCCAGAATCGGACGGCATTGTTACTGGTCGTGGCAACCTTTCCTTTACCACAGTAAACTTAGTACGCATTGGCATTAAGCATGGTATCTGCTTGGAAGAGCGCAAAGAGGCTGACTGGAACGGTTTTTACAAAGAACTCGGTCAAAAAATGGATCTCGTTAAAGACGAACTTCTTGAGCGTTTTGAATTCCAAGCCAATCAACATGTACGTAACTTCCCATTCCTTATGGGACAAGGTAACTGGTTTGGCTCCGAAAAACTTGGATTTAATGACACTTTGCGTGACGTAATTAAACACGGTACTCTATCTATTGGTTTCATTGGTTTAGCCGAAACTTTGGTTGCTATGACAGGCAAACATCACGGCGAAGATGGGGAATCTCGTGAGCTTGGATTGGATATAGTTACTTATATGCGTGAAAAATGCGATAGCTATTCCAAAAAATATAAATTAAACTTCTCGCTACTTGCTACTCCAGCTGAAGGTATCGCTGGCCGCTTTACCAAAATTGACCGTAAAGAATTTGGTAAAATCCTAGGTGTTACTGACCGCGAATTCTACACCAACTCCTTCCACGTGCCAGTTTACTATCCAATTTCGGCCTTTGAAAAAATCGAGATCGAAGCTCCTTACCATGATTTGTGTAACGCAGGTCATATTACTTATATAGAGCTTGATGGTGATCCATCACAAAACATCTCTGCTTTCGAAGCAGTAATTCGCAAAATGCATGATGAAGGTATTGGTTATGGTTCAGTCAACCACCCAGTTGATCGCGATCCAGTTTGTGGCTTCTCTGGTATTATCACCGGTGATCGTTGTCCACACTGCGGTCGTCTAGAAGGCGACACGCCTTTTGAAAAAATTTGTAACCATGCAAAAGGCGAATAATGTCTGACAAAATCGATTGGCACAAAATTTCTCTCGAGAAGATCTCAAAACAACTCGAAGTACCAGATGATATGATTAGGCTTTCTGGTCCACTTGAGCATGATAATATCGTTAACGGGGACGGCCTTCGTGTCGTCCTCTGGGCACAAGGTTGCCCAAATCATTGCGAGGGTTGTCAAAACCCCGAAACTTGGGATTATGAATCTGGATTTTTAGTCCCAATCGATGAAATCAAAGAACGCTTAAAAAAATTCAAGGGTCAAGCTGGTATTACTTTCTGTGGTGGCGAACCATTCGTCCAACCTAAGGCCTGTAAAGAAATTGCTGATTGGGCTAGGAGTGAACTTGGTTGGAACGTTTGGAGTTTTACTGGATTCACATATGAAATTATCAAAGAATTTGGTGGCGAACCATGGGAGCTATTAAAATCTCTTGATGCTTTGATAGATGGTCCGTTTATTTTGAAAAAACGCGATTTAAGCCTCAAGTTCCGTGGCTCTAAAAATCAGCGACTTCTACGCTTAAAACTTGGTACTGGTGAAATTGTTTCTATTGAGTAATTGATAAAATAAAAACTTGAATGATATAATAGTAACATGGTAAAACCGACAGTTACAGAATCTGAGCGTATCAAAAAAGCCATCGAAGTTGCCAAAGTAGCGCACGAAGGTCAATTTCGCAAGACCGGCGAACCATATATCATTCACCCCCTTGCCGTCAAAAAAATTCTTGAAGAGTGGGGAATGGACGAAGACACAATTATTGCCGGCATTTTGCACGATACCATAGAGGATACTAATCTCACACTTGATGATATTCGTAAAGACTTTGGCGAAACTGTAGCTTTTTTGGTGGATGGCGTCACTAAATTATCGACCGCACGTAACGATATGCGCGACATCGATACTTATCTTCCAGCCACCAAAGATAACTTTCTTAGACTTATGATTGCTCTTGGCGATGATATTCGCGTTCTTATTATTAAACTTGCCGATCGTTTGCATAATTTGCGCACTCTTTCTGCGCTTCCCCCTGACAAACAACAAAAAATTGCCAAAGAAACCCTAGAAATTTTCGCTCCTCTCGCCGATCGTCTAAATATGGGGCAATTGCGTGTAGAACTCGCCGATCGTTCTTTTGCTTATGTCGATCCTAAACGCTTCGCCGAACTCGAGTCTTTAATTAAGAAACACAATAAATCTGCGGAAAAATCGCTTAAAAACATCGAAGTAGAAATTTCCGCCGCTCTAAAAAAAGAAAAAATCGATTTCGAACTTTCTGGTCGCACAAAATCTGTTTATTCTTTACATAAAAAGCTTGCTAAGCACAACCAGAATATTAATGAAATATACGATTTATTAGCGCTTCGTGTCATAGTTGAAGACATTACAGATTGTTATTTGGTTTTGGGAGTCATCCACTCACTATATACTCCGCTTGGTGGCCGTATTAAAGATTACATCGCTATGCCTAAGCAAAATGGTTATCAATCTTTGCATACTACAGTTATTACTAAAGATAAACGTATTGTGGAATTTCAAATTCGCACCAAAGAAATGCACGAATACGCTGAACGTGGTTTAGCTGCTAGTTTTTATTATAATGAGCAAAAACTTACCGAAAATTATAAAAAAGGCAAAATTGAGCATTTACCAACCAATCTTTTATGGATTACTGAACTTCAAACCACTGCTGCAAAATTGAGAGAAGGAAAAAAAGTCGATTTAAGAAAACTTAAACTTAATCTTTTTGCCGATAAAATTTTTGTTTATACCCCAAAAGGCGACATTATTGATTTGCCAAAAGGTGCTATGCCGCTCGATTTTGCTTATCGCTTGCACTCTGAAATTGGTGACCATGTGGTCGGTGTTAAAATTAACGGTAAAATGAGCAACTTGAACAAAAAATTAGAACAGGGCGATATTGTCGAGATTCTTACCTCTAAAAATCAAACTCCAAAAGATTCATGGTTAGATAAAATTTTTACTTCTCACGCCCGTTCGAAACTTATGCACCGTTTAAATATTTTGAACAAAAAGCCGGAAGATAAAATCATCAAAAAAACCACCAAAAAACCTCGCAAACGCAAGGCTAAGAAATAAAGGAATAACCAAAAAATGCTTTTGTGATAGGAATAGTTGCAGATAATGAAAGAGTTTATATCTATCCTAGTTAGTTTTATATTTATGAGTATTGCCGACAATGTCGACTCGGCATTCAATAATTTAATTAGTATTGATGCAATAGTGGTAACAGGAACTTTTCTATTAGTAGACTTGATTTTTAAATCCTTTGGTGAAATAGGAATTTATACATATAGAACTACCAGAAAGAATGAATGGAAATATCTATGGTTTAATATATTGTTTGGTTTAATAATGGGATTGATAATTTTTGCCTGTAAAGGTGTTATTGTAAATATATTTGATTTAACTGATATCCAAAAAAATATGTTGCTTTCGCTATTGAATTTCTATATTGTCTATGTAATCGTAGGAAGATTATCGGACGCTCTATTTGAAATAATAAGATTAAAAGGTCTGTTAAAGTTATACAGGAAGAGCCTAATAATATACTACGTCTCTTTAATAGGGCTAGATGCCATTGTCTATCTTTGTACTGAAAATTTAACTTTGTTATTTGTCGCCACGATAGTATCTTGGATTATTTCCATAGTATTTATGCTATATAATTTGAAATTAAAATTCGAATATCCGGATAAAAAATCATTAAAAAATGTAATTAAGTATGGCTTTGCGTATTCTTCTGAAAGATTATTGTCTAGGATTTTTCTGTTACTATACGGAGTTCTAGCAAGTCAGATGGGCACTGAGAATTACTCAATCCACACCATATGTTATTCAATTTGCTTATCCTTAGAAATAATCACTAACGCATACCAAGCAACTCTAATGATCAAAGTTCCCGAAGGTAAAACTTACAAAGAACAATATAAAAATTGTATGAATATGAAAAATAAATGTTTTCCGCTGATTATTACATTAAATTTTATTTTTACTTTTGTTTATCTGTTTATATCACATGGTAGTTTACCTCTATATAAATGTCTCCCATACATTTTATTTTATTCGACTGCTGTATTTGGACTTTACCAATATGAAACGTATAAAACATTATGTATATTACAAGGCAAATCTTTTATCTTGTTAATCGGTTCTACAATTGGCGTGACAATAAGATTTTTGATATGTTTGCTCTTTATAAATAACCAATTTGCATTATTTATATTTGGAATAGTAAATCTGATAGATTTTTATTGTAGAAGCCTAGTGTATAGAATTGTCTTACATAAAATGTCTCAAAAGAATAAATTAACAAAAAAGCTTATATTATAAAAAATAGTATGGTAGATTCGGCATTTATAGTATACTATTATTAGTGATGTCTCAGAGTTTCTTAGCGAAAAAAATAGAAGTAATATTCTTGGATTTTGATGGAACATTATTAGACGATGTTAATCATATATCTAGCTACACAAGGTCAATAATGAAAAAATGCCAAGATATGAATATTAAGATCATCCCAGCCAGTGCAAGAGGTTTTTATAGGATAGAACCATATTTCAATGAATTAGGATTATCGCGTGAAGGTTTTTTTATTTGCTACAATGGCGCCATTATTATTAATAATGGGATTAAAATATTTTCATCAAATATTAATAATAATTTCATTTTATTGCTTGATAGTATTATTTCAAAATACAATATAGACTGGTATTATTATTTACGTGATAGAAGAGTGCTAAGAAGCGATATCAATGATTTAAAACAATTTTTTTCAAAAAATAAAATATATAAGATTGCAGGAGCAGACAATCCAGATTTAATTAATATTATTAAAAAAGAGCTACCCGATTCTATAAAAGAAAATTTTGAAATTACTAGTAGTTTTGAAAACAGAATTTCTTTCATGAATAAAGGGATAAATAAAATAGTAGGAATAAAGCTGATATTAAGTATGTTAAATATCTCCCCAGAAAATACAATTGCAATTGGAGATGGCGAAAATGATGTCGGAATGATTAAATATTGTAAATATGGTATTGCAATGACGAATTCTCCACAGATAGTGAAAAAAGAAGCAAATATAATAACTGATTTTTCTAATAACGAAGACGGTGTCGGTAGAGTTTTAAATAAAATATTAAATTTAGAAAGGTAATACATTATGAAAAATGGAATCGTGATTGCTGGCTTTGCAGGAATTGGCAAAACGACTTTAGCAAAAATTTATAAAAATGTTATAGATGTGGAAAGTAGTCCATACAAATATGATTATAGTAAAGTAGGAATATTTAATGTTGAAGAAATGAAAGGGAAAAGTGGAAGAATCGCTAATAGCGAATTTCCATTAAATTATATAAATGCAATTAAAAAAGCCCAAAAAGAATATGATATAGTTTTAGTATGGATTCATCCAGAAGAAATATTACCGTATTATGAAGATTATAATATTGACTATTATCTATGTTTCCCTAGTAAAGAGGCATTAGGTGAATATAGGGAAAGATTTATCAATCGAGGAAATTCAACAGAGTATATTAATAGAGTTTTAAATAGCTATGACAAGAGATATATGCAGTTCATAAATAATCCACATAAAAAAATAGAGCTTTCAGTTGGTGAAACCTTAGAAGATGCTCTATTAAAAATGAATTTTAGATTAATTAAAAAATAAAATTATCATATGTAATCTCTAAGTTGTTTTTCAAATGGAGCCGTTGGCAGGGATCGAACCTGTGACCTGCTCGTTACGAATGAGCTGCTCTACCAACTGAGCTACAACGGCACTTGCTAAATTATACCACAAATGTGTTATAATTAGAACAATGCAAGATCTGAAGACTGATTTTATCAAAATTTGGCAAACCGAACGGGGAATTATTGCTATAATGATTTTTAATTTTCTTATCTCTATAGGTTTGTTCATCTTTGCTATACTTAATCTTAACCCTGCAGCTTCTGTTGTTAAAATTGGTTATGGCGATTTAGGCGGTTATCGCGATGGCACCTGGCTAGATCTTATTGCTTTTCCGATTCTTGCGGTAATTTTCGGTATTCTCCATAACCTACTTTCTACTCGCATTTTTCATAAACGTGGCAGTGGAATGACTAAATTCTTTCTTATCACTACTACTTTTATGATTATTGGTGCGATTTTGGTTTTAGTACGCCTTTTAGGAGAAGGTTAAATGCGTAAGAATCTCGAAATTCCTCAAGGAAAGCGTACCAAACTCTACCGTTTTTTTGAAATTTTACCAGGTGTGATTTCTTATGGCGCGATTATCCTATTGTTCGTTTTATCTCTTGTAAATCCGATACTTGGCGCAATCTATCTTTTTATACTTATTGCTAGTACTTTGGTTAAAGCAGTAGCAGTAGCTTATCGCACTGTTCAGGGGTACAATGTTTTAAAACGCGCTGAACGCGTGGATTGGCATAAGCGTCTAGAAGAGCTAGAGAATCCTCACGAATCTTTCGAAAAACTTCGTGAAGAAGATAATAAGAGTTATCATTTTGATGAGCATGTCGAAAATCTTAAGATGATGGCTGCTATGGAAACGGAATATCCTAAACCTTCAAAAGTTTACCACGCCGTTATTATGACTGCATATAACGAGGGTATTGAAGTTTTGGAACCATCCATAGAAGCTGTCAAAAATACCACTTTTCCTAACGAACGCATCATTTTTACTCTCGCCTACGAAGAACGTGGCGGTGCTGATATGGAATCTACTGCTAAAACTCTTGCTAAAAAATACAAAGGTGTTTTTAAAGACTTCTTACTCTCTAAACATCCAGCCGACTTACCTAACGAAGTAGTCGGTAAAGGCCCAAACCTCACCTACGCTGGAAAGTATGTCGCTGACTATGTTGCGAATAAGCATCTCCCAATCGAAAATGTAATCATTACTTCTCTAGATAGTGACAATCGTATGGCACCGAAATATCTCGATTCGGTGGCCTATGAATTTATCACCCACCCTAACCGTCAGCGTCTAAGTTATCAGCCAGTTTCATTATTTATGAACAATATTTGGGATGCGCCAGCACCTTCTCGCGTGATTGCAGTTTCTAATTCATTTTTCAACGTGATTTCTACTATGCGCCCGCATATTTTACGTAATTTCGCTTCGCATTCGCAACCTTTACAGGCTCTTGAAGCTATGGATTTTTGGTCTAAACGTACGATCGTAGAAGATGGCCACCAATATTGGCGTAGCCTTTTCTTCTTCTCTGGTGATTACGAAGTTTTACCTATCCGTATTCCAATTTATCAAGATGCTGTAATCGATGAAACTTTTTGGAAAACCATCAAAGCCCAATTCGTACAAGTCCGTCGCTGGTATTATGGTGCATCAGACGTAGCTTATGTCGGCTCTAAGTTATTTGTAGCAAAAGAAAAACGTTATATGCCATTTTGGCAACTTTTTCCTAAGTTCTGGCGCTTACTAGACGGACATATTACATTATCTATTCTTGCCCCAATCGTTGCTTTTGGTGGTTGGGTGCCAATAATCATGAACCTCTCATCGCATGAGATGGTCGCCTTTAATATTCCAAGCATTGTCGGTGTTATCGAAACATTTGCCTCTATTGGTTTAATCGTTTCGATTCTAGTTTCATTTAAAGTTTTACCTAAGCGCCCTGCTAAATATCGTAAAAGTAAAAATATCCTTATGATAGTACAATGGGTGCTTATGCCAGTCACTTCTATCCTATACCAGTCGTTAGCTGCTTTTTACTCGCAAACTCGTTTGATGTTCGGAGCTTATATGGAAAAATTCGATGTTACTAAAAAAGTTATCAAAAAATAGTAAAATATGATATAATACAACTCACGGGTTGTTAGCTCAGTTGGCTAGAGCGTCTCGTTTACACCGAGAAGGTCGGGGGTTCGAGCCCCTCACAACCCACCAATATAAAAGCTCCAGTAGGAGTCTTTTTTTTGACTCATCCCCGTTCTTACGAATCGGGGGTTTGAGCCCCTCACAACCCACCAGAACAAAAAACTCCAGTAGGAGTTTTTTTGATTTGTCCCTAGTGCAAATTTATTACTGTTTGAGCTATTTAAGTGGTTTTGCAACAATTGTTGCAAAACTTTAAAAACTGAAAGTTTCGTCCTTAAAAACTATGCTAAAATCCCCATAACGGAGGAGAAAGGATTTTTTATGTTAAAAATAGTAGTTTTTGATAGCGGTTACGGTGGGGAATTTTTTGCCGACTTTTTAAAAGGGGAACTACCAATAGTAGAGATTATTCGGGTTATTGATTGGCGTCATGCCGAACAAATTCAAAACAACCCAAAATCTGCTCGTGAGTTTGCTAAAACGGCCCTACGCCCCTATATTGGTAGAGTCGATTTGATTATTTTTGCCAATTTTTTCCTCACTGCGACTAGTCTTAAACATTTCAAGCGCAACTACAAAAATCAAAAATTTATCGGTTTAAAGCCAGAGATTCCTAACGGTAGTGAGTCTGCATTGATTCTTGCCACTAAATCCCTCACTAGAACCATCAATTATTACAATTACATTTTTCATCTTCAATGCAAAACTAAAACTATTACGCTCGACACTTGGCCGGCTAAAATCGATGACGGCGAACTCGCCTTTGACGAAATTTGTCAAACTCTCTTACCTCAACTTAAAGATCAACCTTCAGACGTCATTCTTGCTTGCTCACAGTTCTACGATATCAAGAATGAACTCAAAAAAATTTTCGGTTGCAAAGTCAAAATTTACGATAGTTTCGAAAATACCTTTAAGGAGATTTGCAGAACTCTTAAAATTCGTGGTGCTGGCTTTAAAAAAGTTCGCTAAACCACTAAATTATCCCTAAAAATATGGTATAATTACAGAAAAGGATTTTTTTATGAATGATTTAGAAAAAATGCGCCACACGCTAAGCCATATCTTGGCGGCAGCAGTAACCAAACTTTATCCAGATGTTAAATTTGGTATTGGTCCAGCTATCGATAATGGTTTTTATTATGATATTGATTTTGGCAAAACCAAAGTTTCCGATTCCGATTTGTCAAAAATCGAGAAGCAGATGAACAAAATTATCACTCAAAATCCCGAGATTAAAAAACGTGTCGTATCTAAAGAGGATGCACTAAAATGGGCAAAGGATAACCACCAAGATTATAAAGTCGAACTTATAAACGAGCTCCCAGATGAAGAAGAAATCTCTTTCTATGATTTAGGTGATTTATTTACCGATCTTTGTAAAGGTCCACATATTGATAAAATTTCCCAAATTGGCGCTTTCAAACTTATTCGCGTCGCTGGCGCTTACTGGCGTGGCGACGAAAAACGCCCGATGCTTACTCGTATTTATGGTGTAGCTTTTGCTAATAAAGAAGAACTAGAAGATTACTTAAAAACTCAAGAAGAAGCCAAAAAACGTGACCATCGCAAACTTGGTAAAGAGCTGGATTTATTCTGTTTTTCCGATTTGGTCGGCGCTGGTTTGCCACTTTTTACTCCACGCGGCACAATTTTACGCAATTTACTTAATGATTTTACACAAAGTTATCGTATTAAAAACGGCTATGAAAAAGTTTGTATTCCACATATTGCCAATGTTGATTTGTACAAAACATCTGGTCATTATGAAAAATTCCCAGAAATGCTTCAATTTGTATCTCAAGAAAGCGGTGACCACTTAGCTATAAAGCCGGTTTCTTGCCCACATCACTCGCAGATTTTTGCCAGTTCACCACGTTCTTATCGTGATCTACCTATCAAATATTTAGAAACTACCATGGTTTATCGTGATGAACGCAAAGGTGAACTTGGTGGGCTCTCTCGCGTCCGCTCAATTACTCAGGACGATTCTCATGTTTTTTGTACTGAAGACCAAGTCGGAGATATCTTTGGCGAACTTATCGAATCTGCTAAAGATTTATATCAAAAAATCGATATGAAATTAAAACTTCGCTTGTCCTTCCGCGATGATAGTGATGGCTATATTGGTACCCCGGAAATGTGGCAAAAGGCTGAGTCCGCTATTAAAGAGATGGCTGACAAATTTGAAATGGATTACTTTGTCGGTAAGGGTGAAGCCGCCATGTATGGTCCAAAAATGGATTTTATGGCCGTGGACGCCTTAGGTAGGGAATGGCAACTTGCTACCGTTCAGCTAGATTATGCGCTCCCAACTCGGTTCAATCTCGAATATACCAACGTTGACGGCTCTCGTAAAACCCCGATTATGATTCACTGTGCGTTGATTGGGTCCATTGAACGCTTTATGAGCGTCTATTTAGAGCATACTGCTGGTTGGCTGCCGATGTGGGTTGCACCAGAGAACGTTCGCATACTCACTGTCAATAATCAAGTTGCTGAGTATGTTAAAGAAATCCGTAATATTTTAAATAATACTGCGCTAGAATCGCCGTTACCACACAATAGGATTCGCTATTCAGTTGATAATTCCGCCGATTCTCTCGGCAAAAAAATCAGGCGTGCTACCACTCTTAAAATACCAGTTGTTCTAATTGTTGGTCCTAAAGATGCCGAGACTAAAACCGTCTCTGTTCGCCTGCGCGATAAAGAGGAAACAATCAAACTATCCGACCTCGCCGAATTCTTGAAGGAAATATAAATATGACGGGTGACAACTCTGCAGGGGGTAGAGTTATGTTATTTGAAAATAATACTTTTGAGAAGCATAATCGCCGACGGGGCGATTACGGAGTGGCCGAGCCCCGTAACGACGGGCGCGAGGGAACGTTTCGAAAAAGTATTATTTCAAATACAATTATAATTCTGGGCCCAACTGGCTCTGGCAAAACTAGCATTGCCATCAAATTAGCTAAAGAATTAAATGGAGAAATTATCTCTGCCGATTCTCGTGCTATTTATAAATACATGGATATCGGTACTGCTAAACCTTCTAAAGAGGAAAGGTTAGGCATTCCACATTATGGTTTAGATCTAGTCGAACCAGGCGAACGCTTCACTGTAGCAGATTGGAAGCAGTATACGAGTGAAAAAATCGCAGATATCAAAGCGCGTAATAAAACTCCGATTATCGTAGGCGGCACTGGTTTATACATAGATTCACTAATTTATGATTATCATTTCAAAGGCCCTACTGGTCATAAAATTGGCGACTTTGAACAAAAAAGTTGTTCAGACAGAACAGAGGTAAAAGGTGATTTTTTAATGATAGGAATTAAATGGTCTACGGCAGAATTACGCGATAGGTTAAAACAGCGAATTGACCAAATGTTTAATGAACCGCTTTTTTCAGAGACTCGGCAACTGGTTCAAAAATACGGCTGGGACTCGCAAGCTATGAAAAGTAATATCTATCAATATGTGTGGCAGTATCTAAATCATGAATTAAGTTTCGACGAAGCTAAACTAAAAAGTTTCTACGCCGACTGGCATTTAGCCAAACGCCAGCTCACTTGGTTTAAACGCAACCCAGAAATAATTTGGTTGGAACTTGAAAAAATTTATCCATTTGTGCTAAAATATATACAGAATGGATAAAGAAAATAACACACCACTAGAAAAATTGTTCGGCTCTAAAACTAGAGCTAAGCTGCTCAAATTATTCTTCGAAAATCCTGAAAAAAGTTTTTATATTCGCGAAATGACTAGAGTAATTGAAGAACAAATTAACTCTGTCCGTAGGGAATTAGCTAACTTGGAAAGTATTCATATTATCAAAAATGAAACTTTTGATAATAAAATTTATTATTCAGCTAATACCAAACATCCATTTGCGCATCCACTTACAGAACTTTTTTCCAAAAAAAGTAGTACAGCCCTAGAAAAAGATTCCAAATCTACAGTTTGGGAAGAAAATTGTCGCCCAGTTAAAAATTATCTCAAGGGCCTTATTGTTACTAATCGGTTACCAGGCCAAGACGGTATTGATATTCTTATTATTGGCAATGACAAAACTCGTAAACTCACTCGCTGGGCTGAAATTATAGAAAAAAAGCAGGGTAAACCCATCAATTATGTTATTATGTCGCCAGATGATTTCACCTATCGTAAAAATGTCAAAGACCGCTTTATCAACGAAGTCTTAGAAATGGAAATTATTGAAATTATTGATCCGGAAAATTTAATAAAGGATAGGAGTTAATATGTTTGAGATAGAGAGCAAGAACCCAGACGAAATCACCATTATAACTAAAACTAGTATAGTCAAATTTAATATTACGGATGCCACTATAGATGCCAACCTCTCAGTTGGTAAAATTACTGGTCCAGGTGAATTCGAAATTGGCGAAGCAAGTATTCGTAGTATTGCTACTGAGTCCGGAAAGACTATCTATAATGTTAAAATTGACGAAGTTAATGTCGGTATTCTAGGCGGTATCGAGGAAAACCTCGATGATATTGTAGCTGATGTTCTTTGCACTTCTTCTGTTCGTGCTGTCCGTGAAATCGAGCCGAAACTCGTTGTTGCTATGGGCAATGTTGATGGTATGGTCACCGATCTTAAACTTACCGCTCGCACTGAGAAAAAACTTAAAATCAAAAACGCCGACTCACTACCAACCACTAAAGAAGTTGTGGTTTTAAACTAAATGAACTCCGATATTCTACATATTATTATTGTCTTAGCTATCGTGCTAGGTTCAGTGATTTTACACGAACTTGCACATGGTTTAGCTGCATATTGGCTTGGCGATCGTACTGCCAAAGACGCTGGTCGTCTTACGCTTAATCCTATTAAGCATATCGATCCGTATATGTCTATTTTGGTGCCGGTTATTCTATATATTTTAAAAGCCCCAGTTTTTGGTGGGGCCAAACCAGTCCCAGTTAATTTTTCTAATCTTAAATGGCGCGAATGGGGAATGGCGTTAGTTTCTTTTGCCGGACCATTTACAAATTTCTTATTAGCATTCATCTGTTTTCTTATTGGGCATTTTTCTGGTTTTATCTACGGTACTGGTGGCGAGCTTTTAGCTTTCATTTTTGAAGAATTAGTCTTTATTAACCTTGGTTTTATGCTTTTCAATCTTATCCCAGTTCCACCTCTGGACGGTTCTCGTATCCTCTATGCTATCTCTCCAGACGGCTTTCGTAATGTGCTAAATAATATAGAAAAATACGGCATCATTATAATATATGCTATGATTTTATTATTTGGCGAAGTGTTTTCTAGTATAATTATAAATGGCATGAACGGAATTATTAATTTCTTCTATTTTATCATCGGGCAATAGCTAAAGATGTGGTATAATAATAATAGATTCTGCTGGCGACATGATTTTCCTGAATAATCATGTTACAGGGATTTCGTGGCTTACGCCCGTGGGCGTATCGCATAAGATTTTACCCACCTTGTATGTATTACGGGGAAAACAGGCCAGCAGAGTCTTTTTTTGTTCGATTTGGTTGTAGACAAAAAAATCAAAGAATAATATAATTATACAGAGCCTGAAAGATGACCACTTTATATAAGAGGAAAGTCCGGGCAACATAGAGCAGGGTAGTCGTTAACGGCGACCGTCCGTAAGGATAGGGAAAGTACCACAGAAACATATACCGCCTCTTATGAGGTAAGGGTGAAAAGAGTGAGGTAAGAGCTCACAGCGCGTTGTAGCGATACGACGCGGGGGCAAACCCTACCTGTTGCAAGGAGCACTATTAAACCTTCGCTCGAGGATGTGCGTTCACCGCTAGAGTGCTATAGCAATGTAGCGCCAAGATAGATGGTCATCAATCTCTTAGAGATTACAGAACCCGGCTTACTGACGGCTCATTATCAAAAAATCGACCCGCGAAGGTCGATTTTTTGTCTTAATTTTACGCCTTTTTATCTGCTTTAGACTTAGGCGATTCGATTAGTCCTTTTTTCTTCAAAGTCCTAAGAGCTGAAGTTGAAATATTACATTTAATCTTTTGACCATTGATAATCAATGTTCGTTTCGACACATTTGGTTTAAATACCTTACGAGTGTGCCTTTGAGAAAACGAAACATTATGACCATACATTTTGCCTTTTCCAGAAATTTCACAAATAGCCATCTTATTTCTCCTTCACTGCGTTAACGATTTTTTTGAATGCCTCTGGATTGTTGACTGCAAGATCAGCTAGAATTTTACGATCAAGTGTAATATTTTTGGCTTTCATTCCAGCGATTAATTGAGAATAAGAAACCCCTAATTCTCTAGAAGCATTATTAATACGTGTAATCCAAAGAGCTCTTAAGTCACGCTTTTTATTGCGACGATCTCTGTAGCTATAGGAAAGGGCTTTGATTACACCCTGTTTACCTAAACGATAACTACGGGTACGTGCATGTTGCATACCCTTAGCTCTTTTCAACATTTTCTTGTGCTTTGCCGATGCAGTAACACCTCTTTTAACTCTCATAATTAAACTCCTAAAGCCTTCTTAATGTTTTTACCGATTTTGCCTTCGATGGTTGCAGCAGTTTTGATATTGCGCTTCCTGGCTTTAGATTTTTTAGCGAGAATATGGTTACCATAGGCTCGCTCACGAACCAACTTACCAGAACCAGTTACCTTGATTCTCTTGGCGGTTCCTTTATGCGTCTTTAATTTTGGCATAATTTTTTCCTTTATTTATAGTTAATATAGCTTATGGTTATCTGTTTCTGTAAAAATTACAACAACTTCTAACCTAATGTACTATCAGTAAGCCGTAAAAGTAGGAAATTACTTCTTCCGAACTTGCACTGATAAATTTCGTCCGCTCATTTGTGGCTTGCCTTCGATAACAATATCTTCGCCAAGCAACCCAGTAACTTTATTCAAAAGTTCTGAGCCAATCTCTTTATGCGCCATTTCGCGACCACGGAAGATAATCATAATTTTTACACGATCCCCATCATCGAGAAACTCGCACATCTTGCGGACTTTTATGTTAAGGTCGTTGTCGGAAATTTTTAAACCAATCTTCATTTGTTTTAGCTCAGACTGTTTTTCACGAGCTTTTTTACGATTTTTGGCTTCTTCCTTCATCTTTTGGTATTGGTATTTACCCCAATCGATGATTTTTACGACCGGAGGATTAGCATTAGCGGCAATCTCCACTAAATCCACTCCCTGCTCCTTCGCCAGAAGTTGTGCTTCGCGACTAGACATAATGCCGAGTTGCTCACCACTAGAACCGATAACGCGGACCTCTGGGTAACGAATATCTTCGTTTAAACGTGTCCGTGATTGATTTTTTATAATTAGTCCTTTCTTCTCTTGAATTAACCTGTTAAAAATTATACCAAATTTTATTCAAAAAAACAAGAGTTTTTTTACCTATGTCGGTAAGTCAGTGCTTCTGCTAGATGTTTTGTACAAATTTTCTCAGATTTATCTAAATCAGCGATCGTCTGGGCTACTTTAATAGTCTTAAAATAGGCCCTTGCTGATAAATTTAATTTTTCTGAAGCTTGAGAAAGTAGCTTTTCGGCATCCGATTCCAAATTTAACAAGGTAGAGACTTGATAGCTTGAAAGCGAACTGTTATAGACTCCGTCTTGCCCGTATCGCAACTTTTGTCTCAAAATCGCCTCTGTTATAGTATTTTTTACAACAGTGTGTTCATGACAGGTGTTCGGTAATTCTTTTAACAAATCTGCATTATCGACCTTATCTACTACTATCACCATATCTATTCTATCGAATAGTGGACCAGATAACTTTTTCTGGTAATTTTGAATTTGTGTTTCGGTGCATTTGCATTCATGGGTTGGATCACCCAGATATCCGCAAGGGCAAGGATTCATCGTTGCTATCAACATAAAATCCGCTGGGTAAGTAGATTTACGATTTGCTCTAGAGATAGAAATTTCTTTATCTTCTAACGGTTGTCGCAATGCTTCCAGAGTAGAGCGGGGAAACTCTGGGATTTCATCAAGAAACAAAATACCCTTATGTGCCAAAGAAATTTCTCCCGGGCCACCTACTCCACCGATAATAGAGGTAGAACTAGCTGTGTGATGAGGACTCCTGAAAGGGCGTTTTTTAATGATTTCATCTGTAGAAATCCCTGCAATTGAGTAAACTTTAGTAATGTTCACCATTTCACTCGCATCTAAATCTGGCAATAGATTAGCTGCAGTTTTAGCAAGTAAAGTTTTTCCTGCTCCAGGTGGTCCAGAAATTAGAATATTATGATGTCCCGCGATCGCTACCTCTATTGCTCGTTTTGCCGCTTTTTGTCCACGAATATGATCTAAAATAGGCGATAAAATTTGATTTTTGGCATCTGTGACGAGCGCTGGGTCGTTTTTCGGCTGTTCCAGCACCAGTTGTGATTTCAGCGCTAAAAATAGGTTTTGCAAGGTATCTACCCCATAAATAGTAACACCTTTTACCAGAGAAGCTTGAGCCAGGTTCTTAATTGGGACATAAATTTCAGAATATCCAGCACTTTTCGCTGTTTCTACGATATTAATCACTCCTTTTATGGGCTTTATTTCGCCATTCAAAGATAATTCACCCACAAAAATTTTCCCCTCTACATCACTTTTAACTAATTGTCCAGACAATAGTAATATAGATAAGGCGATTGGTAGATCTAGATAAGCCCCATCTTTTGGCAAATCTGCTGGCGCTAGATTAATAGTGACTTTTTTATCAGGGAACGAAAATCCAGAATTAACGATTGCGCTACGCACACGCTCTTTAGCTTCGTTAATAGTCTTATTCGCCATACCCACAATATTAAAAGCTGGTAGGCCTCTATTTACGTCGCCCTCGACTTCTACCAGCTTTCCATCAAAGCCATAGGGCACGATTGAATATATTTTACTAGTCATAGCAATCGTGTTACTATAACGCAAATTAAAAATCAACCCTACTACGTACGCTTATGCTAAAATACGCAAATTTGCTTGTGGAAAACTCGGAAAAAATTGCGCAAAAATTGTATAAAAAAAGTGTTGACATAAGCATTTAAGTGCTTTATAATAGAGGTAGCTTCTGAATAAAAAAATTATACAGAAGGCAAAAACAAAAATTTAGCCAAAATAACTCCACACTCTACGTAAAGACCGGTTTTCCTCGCAGTTGCCGGTCTTTTTCTATGAAGAACCAATATATTTTTAGCTCCCAAATTTCAAAAACTTAGTAAAGATCCACTAGTTTTTATATTTAGTAATGTATGGTATAATGATATTAGTTGGGGCTGACAAAGCTTAGACGGATTATTAACAGTTGCGAGGCGTGCCGATTGAATACCGTAAGTATTAAATAAGTGCTAAAAACACTAAAACTGCGCATGTTGCATACATGCCAGCTTATGCCTAATTATTTTTTATAGGCTGGTCTTAGTCTAAGGTTCCGTAAGACCAAGATTATCATATAACGGAAATAAGGCTATTATGGTGGCAAATAATAGTACGAAAATTTAGCCACGGCGGCTAGCAGTTTCGTTTTTTGCAGCTACTAGCATTCGCTAAAATTGAAACAGAAAACTACACACGTAGAATCGCAACCAGGTGATAACTCGGACCCGGAGGCAGTATCCGGCAGCTCCACCAACTTTTTTTATTCGCTATTTTGGCGTTTTTTAATGTAAAGTGACGAAAGAAATAAGAATTGTTGTAAAAAATACAACAGTATAATAAAATTGTTCTTATAGATAAGCGACAGAGGAGAAATGTAAAAACTACAACAAAAAAGCTGAACAAAATTATTGCTTTTTTATAGTTTTTGTGCTAATATCGAATTAGTCCAAAAGACAACACAAAAAAGCTAAAAAAGGAACAAAAAAATGAGAAAAACATAAGACTTAGCGGGCGAAAAGGTAATTTCTAGCCATAAATTACACTTAGGAATTACCTAAAGCTCCGCTAAGTAATTTTAAAATCGTTTTCGAGACAAATTATAAAGCGTAGAGCGCACAGAAAAATCTTTTATTAGCACCTTCTTAATTAACAGAATAAAAGATCGAACTGTAAGGACAATGCTTCACCTAGTGTGAAGCGGTCAAAAAGGGAAAGGCGGGCTAAGGTTGCGGTCAATAGTTAAGTTTTTAAGAGCCGGATAACCTCCGCCACCCTCCATAAAAACTTGGGGGCTTTTGTCAAAAAATATGATATAATGTGGTTATGAAACATAACCGTGTTATTTATAGTATAAGTATTGTAGGACTCGCAGCTTTGATTCTTATGCTTAATTTACTTTCTCCGACGGAAATTGGTCCGCTCGGGGTTTTATTATTTTTTACAACGGTTTTTATAACCTTTTTCGGCATTATAGTTTTTCTTTTCCAAACTTTTATAAAATTGGCTTTTAAAAGGAATAAAATGCATAATAAAGAATATCTCTATTGTGCGATTTTTACATTTGCGCCAGTTATGTTCTTGATGGCACGTTCTTTTAACTCTATTAATTTGTGGACTTCTAGTCTGATAACTCTATTTATAATTTTAACGGAATTTTTTATCTACAAAAAAGTTTAAATGTGGTAAAATAAGCATATGGATTATGGTCAAAATAATAAGCAGAATGATACTCTAGACTTTTTTACGGCTGGTGTTGGCACTAATAATCCAGAAGTTAATAGTTTTGAATCCGAAAATAACCTTGATTTGTCTAATAATCAAGTTAACTGGCAAGAATCCCCTATAGATAATCAAGAAATTGGCAATAAAGTAATGAGTGCCTCAAAAGAGCAAATTATACCCCCAGACGTACCAGAAATTCCAGAAGGCCTAGGCCAAATTATCGATCTTGAACCACCGAAGCAAGCATCTACAGCCCAAATTTCCGCTGAAGCTATCGCTCGTAACCCGTATAATAAAGAAGTAATAAAAACTGGTGAGACTCTAAATAAAGAAGGAATCCGAGAAATGGATAGAATCGTCAAGGAATTCGAAAAAGACGGTAATGCGGCTGATTTTTATGAGACGGCTAGAGATATGACCGAAACCCACCTCAATAACTCATATAATCGTGTATTAGGTGAAAAAACAGAATCAAGTGTTAGCGAAGCCTCTGGCGGAAAGTTGGCAGCATGAGTTTACCAAGGCAGGTTTATAAGAATTGTTGTAAAAAATACAACAAAAATCAAAAGGGTGAGAAACGATGGATAACTGGTTAGTTTTTTTGATAATCATCACGTCTGTTGTGATTTTTACATCAATTATTGTAAGTTTTAGAATTTCTAAGCTTAGAAAGTCTAAACGTTATGAGCGTGGCCTTAAAATGGTTCCTCTTCTAATCCATTTGCCACCTACTACTGACGACGTAGAATCTAACAATAGGGATGAACGCGATGTTGTTAATGAAACCATCTCTAAAGCCCAGGTTATGTACTCTATCCTTGCTTCTACGGTTGCTAAAGGTTTTAAGACTAATATTTATGGCCAAAAACACTTTTCATTCGAAATTATTGCTAAAGATGGTTTCATTAAATACTACGCTATTGTTCCGGCGGTCTTAACAGATACAGTTAGACAAGCTATCCAATCTTCTTATCCTACTGCCAGGGTAGAAGAAAAAAGGGAAGAAAACATCTTTAGCGGCGGCAACGGTGTTGGATCCATCTCTGGAGCAGAGCTTAGTTTAAGCAAGGAATCATTTCTTCCTATCGCCACCTACGAAGAAACTAAAAGGGACGCCCAAACTGCACTTTTGAATGCGCTAACAGGCTTGAACAAAAACGAAGGCGCCTCTGTACAAATTTTATTCCGCCCTGCACAAAAAAATTGGGCGTCATTAGCAAAAGATTATATCGAAAACATTTATAAAGGTAAGAAAACTAGTAGGGCAGTTGGTTCGCATATAGGCAATTTTGCTATGGACCTTATTAGGGCTCCGTTCGAGGTGCCGGGTGAACATGAAAAAGACGAGCAACGCACCACCATAACAGAGATTAAACAAAATGAAATCACCGCAATCACTAATAAAATGCGTTTTCCGGCCTTTGAAACTCTAATTAGGGTAATTGCTAGCTCTGACTCTAACTCACGCTCTCAGGCGATTTTAGGCGGTATTACGAGCGCTTTTTCTCAATTCAACTCCCCAGAATTTAATGGTTTTTCTGTCAACACTATGAAAGATTCTAGAAAACTCGTCATCGACTACACTTTTCGCTTCTTTCCAGTTCAAAATCATTCAAATGTTTTAAATAGCGTTGAACTTGCCTCTATCTTTCATTTGCCAGAGCAGAATGCTATTCCTAATTCTCAGGTCGAACGTCAGTTATCTAAGCAAGTCGATGGTCCTGCTAAACTTGCTACAGAGGGTCTACTATTAGGCGTCAATGAATTCCGTGGTAACAAAAAGGCTATTTATCTAGAAGAAGATGACCGTCGCCGCCATATGTATGTAATTGGTCAAACTGGTATGGGTAAATCTGTATTCTTGGAGAATTTAGCTTTTCAAGATATGTGCGATGGTCGTGGTTTTGCCTTTATCGATCCACACGGTGACGCCTGTGAAGCCATTTTAAAGCGTGTACCAAAAGAGAGAATGGATGATGTTATCTATTTTGATCCTGCAGATATTGAACACCCAGTTGGTATGAATATGTTTGAGTTCAAAAATGAAGACCAAAAAGATTTCATCGTTCAAGAGGGAATTTCAATGCTCCAGAGTCTATTCGATCCGCAAAATCAAGGATTTTTCGGACCCCGCGGTCAGCATATGTTTAGAAATGCCGCTCTGCTCCTTATGAGTGACCCTGCTGGCGCTACTTTTATTGATATCCCACAGTGTTTTACTGATCCGGAGTTTGTGAAATCAAAGCTTAAATATGTTACAGATAAAGCAGTTTATGATTATTGGACTAAAGAATTCCCAGCCTCTCAAAAATCTAGCGACGCTGGCGAAGTCATCACTTGGTTTGCTTCCAAATGGGGTCCGTTTATCTCCAATACCATCATGAGAAACACTCTGGGCCAGACCAAATCAGGTTTTAATATCCGTGAAATCATGGATAATAAAAAGATTTTCCTCGTTAATCTCTCTAAGGGACGCTTAGGTGATATCAACGCTAATCTTCTCGGTATGATTTTTGTAATGAAGTTCCAACAAGCCGCTATGAGTCGCCAAGATATCCCAGAACACGAGCGTCAAGATTTCTGTCTTTACGTAGACGAGTTCCAAAACTTTGCTACAGATAGCTTTGAATCTATTCTCTCTGAGGCTAGAAAGTACCACCTCAATTTGATTGTAGCAAATCAGTTTATGACACAATTAACAGATAAGATTAGGGAAGCTCTGCTTGGTAACGTCGGCACTATTATCTGTGGCCGTGTTGGTATTACGGATGCCGATTTGATGGTTAAAGCTTTCGCACCTACTTTTACCGCTGAAGATTTGACCAAAACTCCAAATCACTCTGCTATCTGTAAAGTTATGATGTTTGGTATGCCTTCGTCTCCATTTACGATTAATCTTCCAGCTCCAATGGGCGAACCTAATGATAAATTACTCGATACCCTAAAATTATACTCGGCAACTCGATTTGCCAAAACCCGCACAGAGGTAGAAAGGGAAATCCAATCTCGCTGGGAAACGCCAAAAGAACCACCAAAACCAGTCAAAACAACAGATGGCAAAAACTTCCTCGATGACTGGTTGGAGCAAAAATAGGCTTTAGGATAAAAACAGGATATTTTCTAAAATCACCTTGGTGAAAATTTGAAAAAATAATCTGATGAAACTTTCCGGTATTTCAGTACCGGCTTTTCATCACTATTTTTTCAAATTTTCAGCCTATTAACAGTGATTTTATAAAATATCCCGTTTTTTAAAAGACTAGTTTTTACGGTAATTCAAGATAGCCTCTCTTAAAGCATCATGTCCCAATACCGAGCAATGAAACTTATGTTTAGGTAAATTGCCAAGATAATCATCAATATCTTTGGCGCTAATTTTTAACGCTTCATCTAAAGTTTTGCCACGCGCTAGCTCTGTTAACGCAGAAGTTGAGGCGATCGCCGATGCACAACCATAGGTTTTCCAACGGATTTCTTTTATCGTATCTGTTTTTTTATCTACTTTTATATACATCTTCATCTGGTCGCCACAAATTGGATTCCCAACTACACCTGTAGCATCACATTCAAATTTAGATTCATCACCCATCAAAAAATTTCTTGGATTTAAAAAATGATCCTTCACTATATCTGTATAAACCCAATCCTGCCCTTCATTCATTTTTCCATTATACCACATTAAACTGACAGGGTACTCATCTGTTGTAATTTATTAATTATCCCAGGCAAAACTTTCATCACCTTATTTACATCGTCTATTGCGCTATCCAATCCGAAGGAGAATCGAATCGACGAGTGCGCTACTTCTGCATCACCTGTTTTTGCCATTATTGTATGGGATGGCTTGATATCCGCAGAGGCGCAGGCTGAGCCAGTAGAAACTACTATACCAACATTATCTAGATATAGTTGTATGGATTCACCCTCAACCGCCTTAAAAGAGACATTTAAGATATTCGGTAAAGATTTACCTCGATTTAGATTTGTGTTCAGACTACTGCCAGGTATTTCTTCTAAAATTCTCTTCGCTAGAGTATCTCTTAATTTTCTTACCTCTGTATCATACTTTTTATAATTTTCTTTGATTTTATCTAGAGCTACCCCAAAACCAATAATCCCCACCGTATTATAAGAACCTCCCCGTCGTTTATTCTCTTGATCGCCAAAAATCAAAGGTTTAAATGGCACGCCACTCCTTACATATAATGCGCCCACCCCTATTGGACCACCAATTTTATGTGCCGAAAATGTGGCATAGTCTAAGCCTAATTCATTTACGTCTAGAGGGATTTTCCCTAAAACTTGTGTTAAATCAGAGTGCAAATATTTCATCCGGCAGTCCGTAACTAGGGAATTACCCCAGTCGTCTTTCATATCAAATAAGTCTGATTTATCTAATTTTTCTTTTTTCAACTTCGGCAACTCCAAAATCTCTCCAATTTCGTTGTTTGCCAGCATATAAGAGTACAATTTTGGCATTTTTTGCCCACCATAAGCTTCTGCGGCTCTGATAATCGAATGGTGCTCTAGGGGTGAAGTCTCAATTTTGCATCCTTCGAAAGTTCGAATAACGGTATTATTGCTCTCTGATGCACCAGAAGTAAAAATAATCTCTTCTGGTTTGGCCCCAATCAGTTTAGCCAGCTTTGCACGCGTTTTTTCAATCTGATTTTTTGCTAAATGACCAGGGGTATGTAAGGAAGAAGCATTGCCATAAAAAGCATCTTCCGCCTCTCGCATTGCTTTTTTCACCTCTGGCAAAATCGGGCTCGTTGCCGCATAATCTAAATAAACCATATCTCCCCAATTATAACACAATAAACTCCTCAGTTCGCCGTAAACAGGCTGAAAATTTGAAAAAATAGTGATGAAAAGCCAGTACTGAAATACCGGAAAGTTTCATCAAATTATTTTTTCAAATTTTCACCAGAGGCGAGCAGAGGAGTTTATTAAGTCGTCTTTATCGGAATTTTTTAAACTTCGTGGCTTGTTTTTTTCTATTTAAAGTGTATAATAGATAAGTATATTACGTTAAAGAAGAGGTATAGATGACAAAAACAGGAGATTACGATTCCTCAGAGATTCGAGTATTGGAAGGTCTCGAACCAGTCCGTTTACGTCCGGGTATGTATATTGGTTCAACTGGTTACGATGGCTTACACCACCTAATTAAAGAAATTGCTGATAACTCTGTTGATGAGGCTATCGCTGGTTATGCCAACAAAATAGAAATCACTATTCTAACAGATGGAGGCGTCCGTATAGATGATAATGGTCGTGGTATCCCTGTAGATATCCACCCAAAAACCAAAAAATCTACTCTAGAAACAGTTCTTACTGTTTTACATGCTGGCGGTAAATTCGGCGATGGCGGATATAAAGTCTCTTCTGGCCTTCACGGTGTAGGTTCCTCTGTCGTTAATGCTCTCTCTACTAACATGATTGCCGAAGTTTACAGAGATGGCAAAACTCACCATATCGAGTTCGATACCGGTAAACCAACTATGGACTTAAAAGTCACTAGCGGTACTCCGCGTGAATCTGGTACCTCAATTACTTTCTACCCAGACCCAACTATTTTTAAAGAAACTACTACTTTTGATTTCAATTGGGTATCAAATTATGCCAGACACCAAGCGTACTTAACAAAAGGCATCCTATTTACTGTCTCAGACGAACGTACAGGCGCTCAGGAGTCGTTTTACTTTGAAGGTGGTATAAGAAGCTATGTCAAACGTTTAAACGACGGTAAAGAGCTTCTAACGAACGATATTTTCTATGTCGAAAAGCCAGTCAAAGATACATTAATAGAAATAGCTATTCAGTATAATGATACCTATTCAGAGACTTTAAAGCCATTCGCCAACAATGTTCTTACCCCTGATGGCGGTATGCATGTAGTAGGCTTTAGAACTGGTCTTACCCGTACAGTGAACGATTATGCCCGTAAAAATAATTTACTTAAAGAGAAAGAGGATAATTTAACAGGGGATGATATCAAAGAGGGTTTAACTGCTGTTATTTTAGTTAAGTTACCAGATCCTCAATTCGAAGGTCAGACCAAGAACAAACTCGGCAATCCAGAAATCCGCGGCTACGTAGATAAGGTTATGACCGAATATTTTGGCTATTATCTAGAGGAAAACCCAGCTATTGCTAAAAAAATCATCGGTAAAGCTACTCTAGCCGCTCGTGCTCGCAAAGCCGCTCGCGCCGCTCGCGACAATGTCATCAGAAAAGGTGCCTTTGAAGGTTTAAACTTACCATCTAAATTGGCCGATTGTTCCTCTCGCAACGCCGAAGATTGCGAATTATTCATCGTAGAGGGTAATTCCGCTGCTGGCTCTGCCAAAGAGGGTCGCGATTCTAAAATTCAAGCTATTCTACCCCTACGTGGTAAAGTTCTTAACACTGAGCGCGCCAGATTAGATAAAATGCTTGCAAATGCCGAGTTAGTCTCTCTAATCAAGGGTTTAGGCGTTGGTATCGGTGATCAGTTTAATATAGAAGGTCTCAGATATCACAAAATCGTTTTTATGACCGATGCCGATGTTGACGGTTCTCATATTTCTACTCTTCTTTTGACTTTCTTTTTCCGCTATATGCCAGAGGTAGTTAAGGCAGGTCATGTTTATCTTGCTAAACCACCGCTATTTGGCTTAATCAAGGGAACAGGTAATAGTCGCAAAATTGATTATATTTACGACGAAGCAGAACTAGAAAAAACTCTTACCAAGAAAATTGAAGAGCGCAAAGCTTCAGGAGTAAAAGTCGAAGAAACCGCTGAGCGTTTCAAGCAAGCAGGCTACACTGCTCAGCAGCGCTTTAAAGGTCTTGGTGAAATGGATGCCGCTCAACTCTGGGAGACTACTATGAATCCAGAAAACCGTATTTTAATTCGTGTTAATATTGAAGATGCCGAAAAAGCCGATGCGATTTTCTCGAAGTTAATGGGCGATCAAGCCGAATTGCGTAAAAACTTTATTCAAGCCCGCGCTGCATCTGTTAATTTAGATGATTTGGACTTTTAAGGAGGAATATGGAAGAAGACAAGATCAATAATGAAAAACAATTATCAGATTCGCCTATTGGAGATATCACACCAGTAGAGAACGGCATTGAACTTCGTACTGTCGAAAATACCATGGAAGACTACTTTTTGAGGTATTCTTTATCCGTTATCGTTGACCGTGCTCTCCCTGATGTTCGTGATGGCTTGAAACCAGTCAACCGCCGTATATTATATGCCATGAATAAAAACGGCTGGAAGGCCCCGCATGCTACAGTTAAATCTGCTCGTATCGTCGGTGAAGTTATGGGTAAATACCATCCACATGGCGACTCTTCCATCTATGATGCTATGGTGAATTTGGCTCAACCTTGGAAAATGCGCTATACTTTGGTCGAAGGTCAGGGTAACTTTGGCTCTATGGATGGTGATGAAGCCGCCGCCTCTCGTTATACTGAGGCTCGCTTGGACAAGGTTGGCGCTGAGCTTCTTTCTGATATCGAAAAAGATACCGTAGATTTTCGTGACAACTTTGATGGTTCAGAAAAAGAGCCATCTGTTTTGCCAGCCGCTGTTCCTAACATCCTCTTAAATGGTCAAATGGGTATTGCTGTTGGTATGGCTACCAATATTCCGCCACATAACCTAGGTGAACTTGTTGATGCTACGGTCGCTCAAATTGATGATCCAGAAATTTCTCTCGAGGGATTAATGAAATATGTCAAAGGTCCAGATTTTCCAACTGGTGCCGAGGTTTATGGTGGCACACCAATGAAAGAAGCCTACGCTACTGGTAAGGGCTCGGTCGTGATTCGTGCCGTTGCAAACATCGAAGAGCGCAAAAATGGTCGTTACAACATCGTAATTACAGAGGTTCCATACGGTATGAGCAAAGAAGGATTTATCGAGAAAGTTCGCGATCTTGTTCTTGCCAAAAAACTTGATCATATCGCCGACGCACGTGATGAGTCCGCCAGGGGTAAAATTAGAATTGTAGTAGAATTGAAGAAAGATGCTTTCCCTAAGAAAATCCTTAATCAACTCTATAAGCTTACCCCACTTCAAACTAGTTTCCACTACAACATGTTGGCCTTAATCGATGGTATCCAGCCTCGCATCCTTGGCCTTAAAGAAATTTTGGCAGAGTTTATTAAGCACCGCCAAAAAGTCATTCGCCGTCGTACTGAGTTTGATTTAAAGAAGGCTAAAGAACGTGCGCATATCTTGGAAGGCTTAAAAATTGCTCTCGACAATATCGACGAGGTTATTAAAGTTATTCGTGCTTCTTATGATGATGCTGACAAACAGCTTATGTCACGCTTTGGCTTATCCGAAATTCAAGCTAACGCTATCTTACAGATGCAACTTCGTCGCTTACAAGGTTTAGAGCGCGACAAAATCGAAGAAGAATTAAAGCAACTTCATGAGTTGATTAAGAAACTCGAGGCGATTCTGGCTGACGAAAAAGAAGTTCTAAGAGTTGTAAAAGAAGAACTTATTGCAATCAAGGAAAAATACGACGATCCACGCCGTTCCAAGATTATCAACCACGAAGTTGGCAAATTCTCTGAAGAAGAGCTAATTCCAGAAGAAGAAAGCGTAATTCTCTTAACCTCTCAAAATTATATGAAGCGTGTCCTTCAAAATGATTTCCGCAAGCAAAATCGTGGTGGTAAAGGTAAAAAAGGCATGACGACCAAAGAAGAAGATGTAATTTCTCAAATTCTCACCGCCAATTCGCATGACTACTTGCTATTCTTTACGAACCAAGGTAGATTATTCCGCATGAAAGCTTATGAAGTTCCACAAGCCTCACTCACTGCCAAAGGCACAGCTGCCGTCAATATTCTTAATATGCACCCAGAAGAAAAGATCACTGCTATCATCAAACAAAGTGATGCGGGTAAAGATGGTTATCTATTTATGGCTACAAAGAAGGGAACTATTAAAAAGAGTGCGATTAAGGATTTCTTTAATGTCCGCAGCAACGGCTTAATCGCTATCAAATTAGATAACAACGATGAACTTAGATGGGTCAAAGAAACTACTGGCGAAAACGACATTGTTATTTCTACTTCAGCTGGTCAGGCCACCCGCTTCAACGAAAAAGAAGTTCGCGCTATGGGTCGTTCCGCTATGGGTGTGCGTGGTATGCGCCTGCGCCCGAAGGACGAAATCGTAGGTATGGATGTAGTAACTGATCCAAATCAAAAGCTAATCGCCGTCTCTGCTAACGGCTATGGAAAGGCTACCTTAGTTTCTAACTTCCCGCCACATAAACGCGGCGGCGTAGGCATCAAAGTTGCTGCTGTTACTGCAAAAACTGGTCCTATTGTGGCGGTTCACACGCTTGATCCACTAGCTAAAGAAGTTATCATGATGTCTACTAAAGGACAAGCAATCCGTATTTCTATGAAGGAAATTCCTACTTTAGGTCGCGCCACTCAAGGTGTTCGTATTATGAAAATGAGTGATGGCGACACTGTAGCTTCTATCGGTATAGTTTTGCCAGAAGAGGAATCAGATGCCGCTGAAGAAGTAGTAGAAAAACCAAAAGCTTAATTCAATAAAAATTCGTAAAAATACCCCTGAGGGGGGTGTTTTTACAGAGGTGAATTTTAGGGGGGTTGCATTTTCATTTATCACGTGCTAATACTTCTCCCAATCTTAAATTTTAACTAAAAGGAGAAGTATGAAAAAAAGTTTTTTATTAATTATTGCTTTGCTATTTGTGTCCGTTTTTTCAAATTTTCGATTCGCGAGCGCAATGTCATTTAATGAAAAGGGGGAACGAATGTGGACTATAGAAGAACTTATGGAAATCAGACAGGAGATGAATCAAAAAACTAAAGAAAAATGTGGGGAAGACATCCGCTGTCAGTCAGATGAAATTCTTAATTTAGCTGACAGCGACTATAAGTATATGGCGGCAAACGCTCTTAACGAAATGATTTTAATAGTTACCGACATTAACCCCTCAAAAAATACCATAAAACTCTTATTTAACGGTGAAGATGGTATGAAGAAAAAAATGGGACACGAGTCTAAAGTCTACGACTTGAGCGAATTGGAAATTGTTTGGAGAGATAAAGACGCTTCTGGCTCATATGTCGAACAAATCAGAAAAGG